>JAYUVP010000315.1:0-10066 GCA_043753995.1 Fibrobacterota bacterium | reverse complement strand
CGCTGAAGGAATGACGCGGGGTGGGCGAAACCAGAATAGGTATAGCCTTCTGCGATTTCGCTTTGCTTACAAAAGTACCGAGATTGGCCTTGAATTGCGCCAAACTAAGGCTTTTCTGATCATTGTGGCCGAATTCGACAAAGACATAGTCGCCAGGCTTGGCAAGACTTAAAACCTTATCAAGACGTTTTTGAGAAAGGAATGCTGACGTTGTCAAACCCGCCTCGGCCAAATTGACCACAACCGCGCTGGAGTTCAGAAAGCTGCCCAACATTTGGCCCCATGCGGCTTCGGTTTCGGTCGCCCAATCGCATACGGTGGAATTGCCGCAGAGAAAGATTTGTCTGGCCGTAGGGGCTGGCTCGATGTCCAGGGCGATGACGGAAGGATGGGCGCCACTGAATTCCAAGGTGAGTTTGTCCCCATCCCAATTGAGTCCGCCTAATTCCCTGGCAGTAACGCTAACGTTACCTCCAGTGGAAATGGAGGTATTCCGTCGATTCACGGTAAAGGTATCGATGCGATAATGGCCTGCCACCAAGCCGGAATCTGTCAGGAGTAAGCGGCGGCTTTCGGCCTTGACGGCAGTCGAGGAGGCCATGCCAGCATCTCCCGTGATAACGACAAGGCTATAATTGCCTTCCGGCAAATTCACGGAGAAATAGATGTATTGGTCACCACTGCAGCCGTCTCGCATTAAAGCATCACCCCGGCCGCGATCATAACAGTCGACCGGGATGGCGAAGTCAAATCCATACCCACGCGTATTCGAGTAGACGAGGCCTGCCGTGATTGGGGTGTAGCCTGCCGCCACCGGCCCGGATCCAAAGTCGAAATGATAGTCCGTGGCTGCCTCGGCCATAGGTATAGCCATAGCGAATAGCCAGAACATAAGCTGGGGGACATTTTTTCGCATCACCTGCAAATTATGGCTCAATCGCCAAATGAACGCGGCGTTTTTACGCCAATCCAGCACAGCTTTACTTGGTCGTTATCGACGAAGTTCCACTGAAAAGAGTCAGGGCCTGAGTTTGCAGCCAAAGCTCAAAACCACCCATAGAGGTGACCGATTTGATGGTTAAGAAGGGTCCGGGCATTGGTTCTTGCCAGCCGAATTCGGTCGCGGCACCCCCTAAAACCAGGGCATAGGGCCGCAGCGGATTGTATAGGGCGCCCATCACTTTGAGTGCCCGCCTCAAGTCGCTCGAATTCAAGGGTGGTATAAAGGAAAGGCAAACCAAATGGGCCTGCTCCAAATCTTGAATACCAGCCACCTCCTCAAAGGGGACATTGGCGCCCAAATAGGTCACCTCATAGCCCATGCGCCGCAATATCATGCGTGACATTAGTCCGCCGATTTCGTGATAACAGCCTTCGGCGCATCCGACTATGGCTTTGAGTGAAGGTCGTTCCCGGTCGGAAAAATGCGGTGGGACTTTTTGCTCAAAGGCGGCGAAGCGCGCATGTAAGCCGTCTATCATTTTTTGCGTGAAGCGATGCTCCAGGGCTATGGTGCGCGAGCCGGTTTGCCATTGGCGTCCGACCTCGCTTAAAGCGCCTCCTATCGCATCGTCGAAGAGCCTTGCCAGGGGTATCTCCATAACCTCTTCGACGAAGGCCATCAGGCGAGTGAGATCGCGAGATGGCTGCACATCGCAATATTTGAGAAGCACTTCGCGTAAAGCTTCGAAACGATTTTGCTCGCGTGCAGCGAGGCCGGCCAAAGCAATTTCCTCTTCATGGGGTGCCAACGATAACAGGTCGGCGGCGATTTTCTTTTGTCTGGCGAAATCGAAGAGAGTGGCCAGCGGAATGCGGCGATGGCCCCCGGACGTTTTTTGCGATGGCAATTCACCTTGATTACTCCATCTTTTGACCGAAGATTCATGCACCTGCAATAAAAGAGCGGCTTGGGATGTCGTCAGTAAATCGGGTGGAACGGAATTCATGCCTTTAGCTTACAAGTTGATTGCTGATCGAGAGCTGTCAGCCTCTCTAAAATCGACTAATTTTGCAATAAAAGCGTTTAGAGTCTTTAAATCGGTGAAATTTAAAGAACTCTAAGCGACGGAGCCGCTTAAGCGATTCCCTGCTTATGGGTGGGCATCAAACCGCTTGAGAATAGCGTCGCGCCTCTTGATTTTGGCTCAATAAGGGATCAAAGGCTGCGGCAATGAGGCGGGCCAGAGGCAAGCCTTTCGAAGTAATCAGTAATCTTTGGCCTTCCCACTGCACCAAGCCATCTGCGAGATAGGGGCTAAGGCGAGCTCTTCCTTCTTGCAGCCAGGATTCACACCAATCCTTTTCCGGTAAAGCATGGGGGGCCGCTTTTGACAGCAAATCATCGAAGTCAGCTACACCTTGGCAAAGCAGGGCATTGAGGGTGGCGCGCACCAATTGATCGGCGGGCCTCATCCGATAGCTGTGAACGATGGCAAGGCCATCTTTTTCGAGCAAGTTCAGATAATCCTTAGTGTCGCGGGCATTTTGGAAATAGCCTTCTTGTAATTGTGAAATGGCCGAGGCGCCCATGGCGTAAATTTGTCCGGCCTTTTCGCCGGGGCAATAGCCCTGGAAATTACGATGCAGGGTACCCGCTAATAGGGCTTTGGCCAAGTCATCGTCGGGCTTGGAGAAATGATCCATGCCAATGGCGACATAGCCGGCCTGTTTTAAGGCGGAGCGTGATTCCACCGCCATGATTAATCGCTCTTCCGAAGTAGGAAAGCCCAGGGTTTCCAAGGAACCTTGATGGCTTTTCATCCAAGGGACATGGGCATAGGGGAAAAGCGAAATGCGGTCGGGGTTGGCCAATAAGGTTTGTTGTATGGTGTCACGGAATGAGGCGACAGTTTGTTTGGGCAAGCCGTATATCAAATCCAAATTGACGCCACGGAAACCAAGTTCATGCGAAAGCGAGACCAAGGTATTCGGATGCATTTTCGGAAACCGTCGATTCACCGCCTCTAAGACGTCGGTGTTGAAATCCTGCAATCCATAGGAGACGCGGTTGAAACCCATGGCCGCCAAAGCCTCAAGTTTTTCCGGTGTCAATAAATTGGGATCGCATTCAATGGCCACTTCGGCATCACCCGCAAAATGAAATCTCTCATTCAAAGCTTCGATGATTTCATTCAAGTAGGAGAGAGGAACGGCATTGGGAGTTCCGCCACCGAAATGAACTTGGGTCACCGGGCGACTTGGATCGAGTAAAGCCGTGAGGCGTGCAAGTTCCACGGGCAGCGCTTCCATATAGCGTTTTACAAACGGAAGCCCGCGCCCGATTTCGGTATTACATCCACAGAATAGGCATCGCTTGGGGCAAAAGGGCACATGCACATAAAAGCCCATATTGCGCGGACCGACCTGATTCGAGCGGCGAATAAGGTTTTCGATTTCCTCCGCTTTCATTTCCGTATTGAAATGATTCGCGGGAGGATAACTGGTATAGCGAGGCGCTTGTTGATTATATCGCAATAACAAGGCTTGCTCGGACGTTAGGCTGGGGGCGATCATAAAAGGATTCAAAGCAAAGCCTCTGCCAAATTGCGTCTGGCCTTTCCGCCGTATTTTACGGCTTCGCGGGTTCGTTGCTTGGGAAAGTTCTGCCAATTTGGCTGCGTAATGACGAACTGGCACGACAGGATGCGCGAGGGTGGGACGCTGGACTGCTGCCAAAAATGCATGGAAGCTGCGCCAATGAGTCAGCGTTTCTCCTCTGAATAAATCAACTCCTTTGGGAAAGGCCATGAAATTTCTGCAAAATGGTCTTCAATGGCTTTTCTGGCCCAAGGAGAAAGGCGTTTTAGAAATGGCGTGGAAGTTGCGCTATGGCTTTCGACCCGTCTTGCCCAGCAAGAGAAAAAAGGAATACCGCGGTGGCAAACGAAGATGCCCGCATATTGGTGGTGGATGACGAGCCCGCGGTCATGGAGTTTTTAACTCGGACCTTGCGCGCGCCATCGCGGCGGGTACGCGGCTGCCTCAATGCCGGTGCCGCTTTGGAATCTGCCCGAAAAGAAAAACCCGATTTGCTTATCGCCGATTTGGGATTACCGGGCATGGATGGCATTGAATTGTCCTGCCGCCTGAAAGCCGAAGATCCAGATTTAGAAGTGATTTTAATCACGGGTGACGCTATTGACTGGCAGCGTCCGCAATCCATGGGGGCCTTTGATTGGGTGGCAAAACCCTTTCAAGGCCCGCGTTTGCGTTGGGTTGCGGATCAGGCCCTGGAGCGTCACCGCTTACGGCGAGAGAATCGCCTCTTGGCAGCCGAATTGGCGCTCACGCCTCCGCCGGTGGTCGCTGGCGCACGCACCGCCGCTTGTCGTCATGCTGTGAATCAAGCGCATCGCTTCGCTCTTAGCAGCGAGAATTTAATGTGGATATCCGGTGAGATCGGCGTCGGAAAACGCAGTTTGTCACGCTGGATACACGATTGCGGTGTTTCCGCATCGGAGCCTTTATTGCAAGTCGATGCGAAAAGCGTTCCCGTGGAGAGAATCGAAACCCTTCAAGCCGGTACTCTGGTTTTAACCGATGCCGAATCGCTTTCGCTCGCGGCAGGGGAAAGCCTTTTGCGGCGAATGAATGAGCGATCACCCAATAAATTGGGCTCGGGACCCAAAATCATTTTTCTCACTAAGGATTCCGAATTGCCGTGGGGCAAAGCAGGAAGCCTTTTGCGTGGCCTTGCACTTTGGCTGGAATCGAATCATATCGCCATTCCGCCCTTGCGCCAAAGACAAGAAGATCTTTTTCCACTCCTCGCCTTTTGGTTGCGTGATGGGGCACGCAAGCAAAATCAAGCCATGCCCAAAATCGAATTGCCAGCGCTGAGGTTGCTTGAGCATTATGCTTGGCCGGAAAATGCGGGCGAAGTCCGCTGGGTCATGCAAGATGCCCTGGCCTTGTCGCGCGAAAGATCGGAAATCGCCATAAGCGGAGATACGGTTCGGACCGTGCTGGAAAAGCGATCGCGCACCTGGTTTGACTTGTCGCAGCCGCCTTCGCAGACCTTGGAAGCCCTCGAAAGGCAAGTAATGCTGGCCACCTTACAGGCTAATGCGGGTGATAAAGGCGCGACGGCCCGGCAATTGGGAATCAGCTTGCGTACCCTCTACCGCAAGTTGAAACGCGAAGCCTCGCTTCCGGCGGATTGATTCGCCCAGGCGAATAAGATCTTTTTCATCAGCTATTTCATACCACCGCAAAATCGCCTTGGCGACTTCCACGACGCTGGAATTCCAGGTGGATGTCGCGAAGAAGTGCATTCTTGTCACGACACCATGTCGGTGCCACCAGCATATTCACAGGTGCATCGGCTGTAATGCGCTGCACTGCGGTCGATCGGGGTATTCGTTCCAGAAAATCCACGACCCCGGCGATATAATTTTCACGCGAGGGCAACTCAAAACGTCCGGAAGCGAATTGTCTTGCCAGCACGGTGCCTTTCACCAAATGCAGGGGATGGATTTTGATGCTGTCACATGCCATACGTGCCACGTGATTCGCCGTTGCCCTCCATTGTTCCGCGTTTTCGCCTGGTAAGCCCAGAATGACATGGACGGCAATTTCAAAACCGCGATTTCGGCAGCGTTGAATCGCAGAATCGAATTCGGCGACGTCATGCCCGCGATGTATGAGATTCAAGGTGTCATCCAAGGCGGATTGCAGGCCGATTTCCAAGCTGAGATAAGTTTTTGCCGCGAAGTGCTGTAACAATTGCAGAACTGCCTCCGGTAGGCAATCGGGACGAGTGCCGATGGCGAGTCCGGCCACCAGGGGATGGCTTAAGGCCTCACCATAGAGTTTCGCAAGTTTTTCCGGCGGCGCATAGGTGTTGGAAAATGGCTGAAAGTAGGCGATGACACCGTCGACCGGGCCTTGCTTTTCTAGTGCTGCGATTCCAGTCTCAAGTTGGCTCGTCACCGACCTTTCCATGTCGCCGAAGGAAGGCGAAAAGCTGCGATTATCGCAATAGGTGCAGCCACCATATCCGCGAGTGCCATCGAGATTGGGACAGGTGAAGCCGCCATGCAAGGTCACCTTGCGAATTCGGCGCGAACCGAAACGCTCTGCCAAATGTTCGCGGTATCGACGATAAGGCCCAGGTAGGGACCCGACATGGCTGTCGACCTTGGCTCGGTGGGCAAGCATTTCAAAATTCATTTCAAAATATTAGGCTGGAGGTTGCTTCTCACCAAGCGCCTTCTTTTGCCAAAGGATCATCTATCGGGATAGCGCAGTTCTTTTTGGGAAGGCCTTGCCGCCGGAAGCCTTGGCTACCGAGTATTTCAGCAGGGAGGAGAAAGTAACTCAAGGGTATCATTTCGGTTACGTTAACACAAAGGATACCATGAAAGTGAAGCTGGTTTGTTTCTGTCTGCGGGAGTTCTGCTTGGGCGCTAAGCTAGCGGTCGAAATCGGGAAATATTACCTCGAAATACTCGGCTAATAAACAGGGAAGTGTCTTTCAAGTCGGGAAAATAGGGGTTTTCGCAGGGATTTGAGGCGGTTTGGGTTCGGCTTTTATGATGGAGTTAAGTGATCCTTGATCTCTATTCACATCAAGGCTTTACCTTGATCGCTACAACTTTCCTTCGATGCTACAAAACAGAATTGTTGACTTTGGGTTCGCGAAATGGCTGAAATTAAGGGCTTCTTCGAGAGGCGAAAGGGCATTACGAAGGGTTATAAAAAGCATGTGGAATCTGTGTCGGATTGTAACTTTCTCGATTACCCTCTTTAACACCGTAAGACGCGGTGACCGCAGCCACCGAAGGGCCCCCACCTCAGCAGGGAGCGCAGCATGAAATTTCAGCGCCGATTTACCACTCAAGGAAAAGATCCCTATCAAAGCGTGCGCTATGAAAAGCGCACTTCGGTGCTGCGCAAGGGAGGTGCGGACGGAACATCGTCGCTACGCCTCGATGTGGAAGTCCCGGAATTCTGGTCGCAAACCGCGACCGACATTCTTGCGCAAAAATATTTCCGCCGCAAGGATGTGCCGGTATTGGGTTCGGATGGCAAGCCCATGGTGGACGCGGAAGGCAAGCCCATCAAAGGCGGCGAAACTTCGGTGAAGCAAGTGGTCGATCGCCTGGCTGGATGTTGGCGGCACTGGGGCGAGCAACTCGGCTTCTTCGATAAAAAAGAGGATGCCCAGGTGTTTTACGATGAAGTAGCTTACATGTTACTTCAGCAAATGGCGGCTCCCAATTCGCCGCAATGGTTCAATACCGGTCTGGCCTATAAATACGGCATAACCGGAAGTGCCCAGGGTCATTACTATGTGGAGCCCAGTGACAATGAAGTGAAGCATTCCGATGACGCTTATACTCGCCCGCAGCCCCATGCCTGCTTCATCCAGGGGGTCAAGGACGACCTTCTGGGCGAGGGTGGCATTTACAGTCTGTTGACTCGCGAAGGCCGCATTTTCAAATACGGTTCAGGCACCGGAACCAATTTTAGCGCGGTGCGTAGCGCTGGCGAACCTCTCGCCGGAGGCGGAGCCAGTTCCGGCCTCATGTCCTTTCTGAAGGTTTTTGATCGCGCGGCCGGCGCTATCAAATCGGGTGGTACCACGCGTCGCGCTGCCAAAATGGTTTGCCTCGACATGGATCATCCTGAAGTCGAGGAATTTATCACTTGGAAAACTCGTGAAGAGGCCAAGGTCGCGGCCTTGGTGACGGGTTCCAAGGCGCTCGCGGAAATCGAGAAAAGGTTGCAGCCGCGTCAAGGCGGCTTCGGTGGCATTGAAACCGATGCCGACGTACCACCCGCGGTACTGGAAAAAATGGCCTCGCTCAAGCGCCAAGGCACGTCCCTGGGGCCATGGGAAGTACTCGATACGCATTTCGAAGGCGAGGCCTACAATACTGTCAGCGGGCAGAACAGCAATAATTCTTTGCGCATTCCCAATAGCTTCATGAAGGCCGTGGCCGAAGACGGAGATTGGCATCTCACCTCGCGCAGCGATGGCTCCGTGCGTAAAATCGTGAAGGCGCGTCATCTTTGGGAACTCACGGGCATTTGTGCCTGGGATTGCGCCGACCCTGGCCTGCAATATCACGACACCATCAATGAATGGCATACCTGTCCCACCGACGGTCCCATTCGCGCCAGCAATCCCTGCTCGGAATACATGTTTCTCGACGACACGGCTTGCAATCTCGCCAGCCTGAATTTGGTGCGCTTTCAAGATGCTGAGGGTCACTTAAAAATCGAGGAGTTCGAACATGCGGCACGTCTCTGGACCGTGGTGCTGGAAATCTCGGTGGGCATGGCCCAATTTCCGAGCCCCGAAATCGCCCGCAAGAGTTATGACTATCGGACGCTTGGCCTCGGCTATGCCAATTTGGGCGCCTTTCTCATGCGCGTCGGCATTCCCTATGACAGCGTGCAGGCCGTGGAATGGACGGCGGCCATCACGGCCATTATGGGAGGTATCTCGTATGCGACTTCGGCGGAAATGGCCAAGGCCTTAGGAGCTTTCCCGCGCTATGAGGCCAATAAAGAATCCATGCTGCGTGTGATTCGAAATCATCGCCGCGCGGCCTACGGTGAAAGCCAATTCGAAGGCCTCACCGCCCAGCCCATTCCCTTCACGGGCCGATATTGCCCGGTGGAGCTTGTCACAGCCGCACGCAAGGCTTGGGATGGCGCCTTGGCGCAGGGCGAAAAACACGGTTACCGTAACGCTCAAGTGACGGTATTGGCGCCTACGGGTACCATTGGCCTTTTGATGGATTGCGACACTACCGGCATCGAACCTGACTTCGCTCTGGTGAAATTCAAGAAATTGGCGGGCGGCGGTTATTTCAAAATCGTCAATCGCTCTTTGCCCGTTGCTTTGAAGCATTTGGGTTATAGCGAAGCCGAAATCGAAATCATGGAGCGGTATTGTCTCGGCACTGGAAGCTTGGAAAATGCGCCTCATATCAATCGTCACACTCTGGCCGAACGCGGTTTCACTCCGGAAAAACTTCAAGCGATAGAAAAGTCCTTGCCCTTGATGTTGTCCTTGGAAGACGCCTTTCATCCGATGTCACTGGGCGTGGATTTCCTACAAACCCTGGGATTGTCGGAAACGGCCATTGCGGGCTCGGGCGTCGATGTTTTGGAAGGGTTGGGCTTCAGTGAGGATGCCCTAGAGGAAGCGGACCGTGCCATTTGCGGCGCGCAAACCGTGGAAGGCGCGCCCTATTTAAAGGACGAGCATTATCCCGTTTTCGACTGCGCCAGCCGTTGTGGCAAAGGCGTGCGCGCCATTGCTCCTATGGGCCATTTGCGTATGATGGCCGCAGCCCAGCCTTATATCAGTGGAGCCATTTCCAAGACCGTGAATTTGCCCAATGAATTCAACGTGGCCGACATACAAGGCATTTATAAGCAAGGTTGGGAATGGATGCTCAAGGCCGTGGCGGTTTATCGCGACGGCTGCAAACTCAGCCAACCCCTGAATGCCAAGGCCGCCAAGCCGAAGAAAGCCGCCGGTGCATTGCCTGCCGCTGACAAATCGGCGACAGTCAATTCGATTCCCGCCTCCTCGCCTTTCCTGGCAGCGCCCTCGGCTAATACGGGCGATTTGCCAGTCGAAGGCCGTCCCATTCGCCGTCGTCTGCCCACGCGACGCGGTGGTTTTGTGCAAGAGCTTGCGGTGGAAGGCCACAAGTTATTTCTGCGAACCGGCGAATACCCGGACGGCGGTCTCGGTGAAATTTTCATCGACATGTACAAGGAGGGTGCGGCCTATCGCAGCATTCTCAATTGCTTTGCCGTATTGACCTCCAAGGCATTGCAATACGGCATACCCTTGGAAGAGTTGGTAGATACCTTCACCTTTACGCGCTTTGAACCCGCGGGTCCCGTCGAAGGGCATGAGAATATCAAGAATTGCACCTCGATTCTGGATCTCATTTTCCGCATTGTCGGTTTCCATTATTTGGGCAATACCGATTTCGTGCATGTGAAGCCATCAAGCTTGGCTGCCGAAGTCGATGGACATGGCAAACACGCCGCTCCCGAAGCGAAGTCTACTCATCAGGCCATTGTGGAAAAG
>JAYUVP010000314.1:0-32012 GCA_043753995.1 Fibrobacterota bacterium | reverse complement strand
CGCATAGGATGGAGTCTTTATGTTTCCAATGATTCGCGATGCAACCGTCTTTATTTGAATGGATTCCTTTCTTTGTTTTCCATTTACATCAGTGACAATCACCCTTATAGAATCAATTCCGGGCCGTGAGGGAGCAACCCAACTCAAAGTGTCGCTACCGCTTTTCGTGGACACGTTCAACTTCCGAAGGGTGTCTGCGATACCTTTTATCCAAAACAGATTTCGGTTCACCAGGCTGGGATTCGAATAATGAGCTGCAAGTCGAATAGTGTCTCCAAGGAAGGCTTTATCCGTGGTATCGCCGACACGCTCAATGCGTACCTGGGAAACAAATATGCTGGGTGAAATGGCATGCAAGGTTCCCGCTAAAAAGCTTTCTCCAATCACTGAATTTTTTGCTTTGACACGAACGCGGTATTCCAAGGAATGTTCGAAGTTATCACCCCAGGTTCCACTTATTGAATCAAAGCGATATAAGGTGTCGAAATACACAGTATCCATAATGCGCGAGGTATTCAGCGGATTGCTCGAAAGCTCGACGGAATTTTCTGCGTCACGATAGACCAAATAAGTGAGCAATGCTGGGTAGTCCACGGGATGCCAAGTGATTTTGGCTATACCCCGCGCCGTATCTAGGGTGGCTTGAATTTGGGTGACTACTGGCAAGCCGGAATAATAGGGCACTAGCGGGTGGGGAAGAGTGTCTTGTTGGCTGGAGTGAACCTGAACGTCCTTGAACAGAGGGATATAATTCGGTAGGCCGACAAAAACCCGTAACCTGTAAAAACCACCCGCCAAACCAGGCAATGTAAACGAGCCTTTGGAATCGACATTGACATAATAATCCGTGCCCATGACTTGAACGACGGCATTGCGCGGATCGTCCTGTGGTTGCAATTGAACTTTTCCCATCAAACTGCTCAGCCGTTCCAGGGAATCCTTCCCAATCGCCACCGTGCCGGAAACCGATATGGAATCGCGGAAAAATCCGAGGCTGTCTTGAATGCCCACCAAATTGTAGCGGCCCGCAGGAATTTCTTTAAAGGCATAGCGACCTGAGGCATCCGAGTGCGTGGTCCAGCTCGGAGCGGAATTTCCCGAATCGGCGGGGATATAGTTGACCGAGTACAATCCCACTTTCACAAAAGCAGCGGGAGCACTGTTTTTCAAAACGACTTGACCGCTCAATTCATTGGGAAGCTCGGACCCGCCGTCTTGGCATTGCATGAAGGAGAGGGCAAAGCATAGCAGGGCGGCGCCGGATAAAATCCGGTGGATAGGCTTAAACACGAGAGGCCTCCATTGGAGTTGAGACGGGATAGATTTGGAAAAGGCAGTTATAGACGCGATCACTTTTCTTGTCTCTTTCGGAGAGATAAAGCAGCCGCTTGCGCAGGGCTGCAATTTCCTCTCCCGCCTTTTGCAGGCCCTCGGTAGAAAAGGTCAAAGTCAATCCAGAAAAATTGCGTTGCTCTTTGTCGTATTTGTCCAAGGCGAGTCGCCCGAGCTTGATCATGGACACCATCATTTTTTTCCAGTGCTTGCTTCGTGCGGCTGGATCCTTGACCAAGGCTGGCAAGGCCGTATTTGATGCTCCGGCTTCCGCATTGCCAATGAATCCTAGGCTTGCTAACAAGTTGATGGCTTCCTGTGCTTGCTTCGGAGTGATTTTGGGATCAAGAGCGGAGGCCAAGATTTTTGGGTCGCGCAGGCGCGGATGGATGGCCAATAGCTCTCGCATGGCGCTGAAATACCAGCGCTCGTAAAATTTGAAGCGATTTTTTTCGACGGTTTCCATACCTATGCCTTTGGCCTCATACCATTTCTCATAGGCCAAGGCGATATCCTCGGGTGTTTCTGCCGTATCCATTTCAACCAAGGCGCGCAAGCATTTTTGCTCTTCGGGACCGATTTTAAAGACGGTGGCCACGGTTTTGACTTGGGCTGGCTTCAGCCTTTGCCGCCCCGCCAAAACATCACCGAACCATCCGCTCGATTTCACGCCCAACCGGTGATTGATATACCGATGGGAAAATTTGCGGTCATTCAATTTCAGAAACCGGTATCTCTCGTGCAGGAATTTCCTGTACTCGGAGTATTCCAAAATATTAGGCGGGCTTTTGACCATGGATAAAATCTACCCCCCAATGTTCTAACCTGGCTCAATTCGCTCTAAGAAAAGAGCTCTTTGTTCAAGAGCGAATTATAGAACTTAGAGGTTGAGATTGGAGCGCCTTCACTAGAGGCTGAGCTTCAAAGCAAGGGGAGCTGCCGACCGAAATTCTATTTTTCGACTCTCCTCCGAATTCGAAAGATCCATCGCACAATGAAACGGATAATCCTCATTGCTCTAGCGATTGTTCTGACCTCTTGCAACTTTTTCAAATTGGCTTTTTCAAACAAGTTGAAAAATCCGTTCGCTTCGAAGTGGCGCTTTCCGCTTTCAATCCCAATACCAAGCCAGCCGCACCGTTCCGAAACCATGGTCAAACCAAGGCGAGCGATTCTGTAAGTCAGGGCGATAATCGATGTGGCCAGGTTGAAAAGGTTGGGTTGGCTTGGACTTAGTTTCGCGGCTCCACATCGACAAGGTCAAGGAGAGTTCGGGAAGTGGAGAGGGGCCTCGCAGCGCGGCCCCGAATTCATTTTGCCATAGCCATGGAGATCGGGTAACGTTATGGCTTTGTGCACCCGTCAAGACACCATTCCAAGCTACAGCTTTGATTTCCGTTCGCGCAAAACCGAAGGCCTCCCAACTTTTTTGATTGCCTTCGGGCATGGGAAGATATAGAGAACGCATCAAGCGGCCAGCGCGTGCTTGCAGGGCAATGCCTGCGTGACCATAAAGGTTTCCAAAATCGAATAGACCTTCTCCGCCGAAATCAAAACCCACTTGTTGGCGGTTTCGAAATTCATAAAAAGACAGCGCGTGGTTCAATATGAATTGCGTCTTCAAAGGAAAACCTTCGGAATAATATTGCGCGTCCCACCCGGCGGAGGGATCGGGATCCAATTCGGGATGGGAGGAGGTTTGACGACGCATCCGATGAAATCCGATTTGGACCTCTTCGGCCAAGGAAGCTGGACCCACCACTCCGAGATTTATCTGTAAATGCAATCGGGCGGGCCGATTGCCCTGATGGAAATAAAAGCGTTGACCCCAATCCAAATGCGTCCACCCGGCAAAAGCCCTATCGTTGGAAACGAGGGGAGATGCGGCCCGAATATCATTGGGGGTGAAGATCTCCTGCCCCAATCGTATATGGCTGGAAATCCACTTTGCCTGCAATGCTTCGCTTAGGCGCCGCACGGGACCGGAAGCCCCGGTAGGGGAATGGGGGGCGCTATTCCAAAACAAATGCAGTCCTTGAGAGTAATAGCGGTCTTCATCCGCGAGCAAACCCAAGGTGAGATAGTGGGCGTCATTGGAGAAGCTCATGCCCGCTCCACGGCTTTCTGATTCCAGAGCAGAAAGTTGCGGAGGCATGGCCCATGTGAGTGAGACGCCGAAACCAAGGCTACCTAAACAACGGAAGTGCATACCTAGGTTAAGACGCCTGATCGGCGTTGAATGTTCCCCTTCACCCCACCTTTTGGTGCATTCTATCCTCGAAAGCCGTGAGCGCAACCTTGGCGCCTTCACCCATGGCCACCACGATTTGCTTGAAAGGCACCGTGGTCACATCCCCCGCCGCATAAATGCCCGTAGCGCTGGTGTGACCCTTGGCATCAATCACGATTTCGCCGCGCGGGTTGAGCTCGACGAGATCCTTCACGCATTGCGAATTCGGCAAGAGTCCGATTTGCACGAAGACGCCATCGACATCGAGTGTATGTAACTCGCGTGTTTCGGCATCTTGGTATTCGAGGCCGCTGACCTTTTTGCCATCGCCCACCACACGCGTCGATTTGCCATGTAGCACCACGCGTGCATTGGGCAGGGCCGTGATCTTGTCAATAAGTATGGTGTCGGCCTTGAGCTTGGGTCCGTATTCGAGCAAGGTGACATGGCTGGCGATATTGGCGAGGTCTATGGCTGCTTCAACACCGCTATTGCCTCCGCCCACCACGGCGACCTTCTTGCCCTTGTAGAATGGACCGTCGCAATGAGCACAAAAGGCAACACCCTGGCCTATATGCTCTTTCTCGCCGGGTATGCCGAGCTGACGCCACTTGGCCCCCGTGGCCACGATGACGGCCTTGGCATCGAGGGTTTCGCCGCTCTCCAGTTGGATATGCCGCGCTCCTGCCTCCGCCGAACCGGCCTCGCCGATATGATGCACGCGCCTATGCTCAAAGACCTGCACCGGATATTGCGCCAGGTGCTCGGCAAGCTGAGCCGCGAGCTTGGGGCCTTCGGTATAGGTCATGGAGATCATATTCTCGATGCCCTTGGTGTCGCGCAATTGTCCGCCTACGCGTTCCGCCACGATAGCTGTCTTGAGGCCTTTGCGTGCCGAATAAATGGCCGCCGAAGTGCCTGCCGGGCCTCCGCCGATGACCACAACATCGAAGGCTCCAAGATCGCGTACCACCGGCGCGCCCGATTCCGCATCGCTTGCGGGCGCTTTACCGAAAGTCTCTTCGAGCATGCCCAGCAAATCGATAAGCTGGGATTTGCCCGAATGAACCAGTTCGCCTCCGGTGGCGACGTCCACCTTGACCACACTGGGCACGCCCTGTATGCCCAAGGCCGTCACCTCGTCTTGCGCCACCGCGCCATCGACGGTTTCATGCTGAAAGTCAGGATGCAAGGTGGCCATCACATTCAAAGCCTGCACCACTTCGGGACAATTCTCACAAGAAAGAGAGACATAGGTGCGCAAGCGCACCGGCCCTTGCAGTGCACGTATGCGCGCGGCTATGCCTGCATCGGGCAGTTTGCCCTTGCCATCGCCATTCAAGATAGCGAGCACGAAAGAACTGAATTCATGCCCACCCGGCACGCCGCGAAAGGCGATACGGCTTGCGCCGCCCGCGCTTCCCGCGTCTTGTGCCTTACTTGATCCGATCACCTCGAACCATGGCGCATCGGTTTTCAAATCAGTGAGCCATTCGACGCGGATCTTGTCGCTAGTGCTTTCCACCTCGCGCAGCATTTCCTCAAGTTCGGATTGAGCAGCATGATCCGATTGCGCAACGCGCAAACTTACCTCGCCGGTGAGCTTGGAAAAAACGGTTTTCAACTGGTCTAAAACATCCGCGTCTAACATGGCTTATCTCCTTTGGGCTTTGGAGCCCTTAGATCTTTCCGACCAAGTCGAGGCCGGGCTTCAAGGTTTTTTCTCCGGGACGCCACTTGGCAGGGCAGACCTCACCAGGATGGCTGGCCACGAATTGTGCGGCCTGCACCTTGCGGAGCAATTCATCGGCATTACGGCCAATGCCATTGTCGTGGATCTCGGCGATCTTGATCTTGCCTTCGGGGCTTACCACGAAGGTACCGCGATAAGCCATGCCATCCTCTTCTATATGCACGCCGAAAGAGCGTGAGAGATGACCAGTGGGATCAGCCAACATAGGGTATTTGATTTTCTTGATGGTCTCCGAAGCGTCATGCCATGCTTTATGCGTGAAATGCGTATCGGTACTCACCGAATACACCTCGACGCCCATTTTCTGGAACTCAGCATAGCGATCGGCCATGTCGCCCAGCTCGGTGGGACAGACGAAGGTGAAGTCGGCAGGGTAGAAGAAGAAAATCGACCACTTGCCTTTGAGGTCGTTCTGGGTGACGGTTTTGAACTCGTCGTTCACATAGGCCTGAACCTTGAAGTCAGGGATTTGGCTATTGATGATGGTAGGCATCTGCGTCCTTTTTTTTTGCGGCGTTGGAGGCGGTTCGGTTGGAACCACCACCCTTGCGCCTGGGTGATGGACAAAGTATGTCTCCAAACTATCGTATTGTATATTCGATAATTCCTATCTATGATAGGTCCAGCCTATCGAAGTCCGCGCGACAAGCCTGCCAGCCTATGGAGAACCGCCATGTCCCATCTCACCTTGACCCAACTTGAATACCTCGTGGCCGTGTCCGATCACCGGCATTTCGGCAAAGCCGCCTATGCCTGCCATGTCTCGCAGCCCACCTTAAGCCAACAAGTGCAAAAGGTCGAAGAGGATTTGGGCTTGCTTATTTTCGATCGCACCAAAAAGCCAGTCATGTTGACGCCCGAAGGCGAAACCTTTCTCGAACAATCGCGCCTCATTCTGCGTGAACACAAATTGCTCTTCGAGATCGCCAAGTCGAATTCAAAAGAAGTGGCGGGTGAATTCCGTCTTGCCATCATTCCCACCGTGGCCGCTACCCTCATCCCCGGTTTCATCTCGCATTTCGCGCGCAAGTATCCCAAGGTTGAGCTTTATATCGAAGAGCTGACCACCGAAGCCATACTCGAAAGCCTGGGCCGCGACAAATTGGATGCGGGTATTCTCGCCACACCCTTGCCGCAACACGGTTTCGAAGAGGCGCCGCTTTATTATGAACCCTTCAAGCTTTACCTCAGTAAAGGCCATGCGCTATTAGCCAAGAGCGCCTGCTCCAAAGGCGATTTGCAAGACGATGGCTTATGGCTGTTGCGCGATGGACATTGCTTTAAGGATCAAGTCTTGCGCTATTGCGCCATCAGTGAAGGCACGCAACCGCATTTTCACAATATTCACTTTCAGAGCGGCAGTCTCGACACCTTGCGCCGCCTAGTGCAAGAAGGTCATGGATATACCTTGATTCCCGCCTTCATGACGGCCTATATGAGCAAGACCGAAATCGATGCCCATGTGCGCCCCTTTCGCGCACCCGAACCCGCGCGCGAGATTAGTTTGGTCAGTCGCCGCCGCCATTGGAAAAGCAATATGATGCAGGCTTTGCGTACATCGATTACGGCGAATTTGCCGAAAGAGGCCAAGGAGTTGAAAAAAGAGAAGCTGGAATTGCTGGACGTGTGTTGAGAACGAGTGGAAGGAATGGAAAAAAGGTTTCGATTTGCTTATTCTCTTTCACCATGACCCGCGTGATGAGCATTCTCCTCCTTTCCCTGGCGATCCAGGTTCTCGGCCAAGTCTCGGCACCTCTGCTCAAGGTCGGACCGGGTGGCCATCACCTAGTGGATGAAAATGGAAAGCCTTTCCAGCTACGCGGGGAAGCCGCCTGGAGCTTAGCCGTGCAGCTCACTCGCGAAGATGTGACCGAATATCTTTCTGATCGGCAAGCCAAGGGCTTCAATGCCTTGATGGTGGAAATCATCAATGTCATGGACGGCTATGCGGCCAATGCGCCCGCAAACGCTTACGGGGATTTGCCCTTTGTTGGGAACGACTTCCAACAGCGAAACCAAGCCTATTGGGCACACATCGATTTTATTCTAGACGAAGCTGCGACTCGCGGCATTGTGGTTCTGGCCGTGCCCCTATATCTCGGTTATGGTGGAGGTAGCGAAGGTTGGTTCACCGCGGCATCGGCAGCCGGAACCACAGCGATACGGGATTATGGCGCCTTCCTGGGCCGACGCTATGCCTTGAGAAAGAATATCGTATGGGTGAATGGCGGGGATTATCGTCCGCCCTCCTTGGCGATCCCCGATGCCTTGGCGGCAGGGATCAAGGAGGTGGATCAGACCCATCTCATCACCACCCATTGGGCGCGCAATAGCACGGGGACCGACGGGAATCCCACCTGGCTGACCCTCAATAGCAGCTATGCGGGCGTGGACAATATCGCACCACGTGTCCTGGCGGACTATGCCCGCAGCCCGGCCATGCCGACCTTTCTAATCGAGGGACACTATGAGGGATCGTTGTCCGGGCAACCGGCTCTGTTAACGCGCGAGGTACGGGGCCAGGCTTGGCAGGCCTATCTCTCCGGGGCTTGCGGAAATTTCTACGCCCACCATTCGGTGTGGCTATTCGGAAGCGCATGGAAGCCCGCGATGAATAGCCCCGGAGCCCAATCCCTGGCCAAGCTGAATGGCTTCTTCTCCAAGCTGGAATGGTGGAAACTCGTGCCGGATACGGGTAACACCCTCGTGACCTCCCCGAAAGGGAATGGCAAAGATGCTATCGCCGCGGGCCTCGCCGAAGACGGCTCCTTTGCCGTGATTTATAGCCCCACCGGAAACGTTTTTGACATCGATTTACGTAAGCTGAAAGGAAAGGTCATCAAAGCAAGCGCCTTCAATCCAGTCAACGGGGAATACCTGGAACTGCCCGGTTCGCCTTATTCTCCGGTCGTCCAGTCACTCAGCATGTCCTCGGTCAATGGCGACCCGCAAGTGGCTAAGGATTGGGTCGTCTTGCTGGAGGCGGTGGACGGGACCGGAATCGCTGGGCCGCCGAACAAAAAGAGAAAGGTGGCGCGCGATTTCTTTCCTATTGTCTCTCGTTACAATGCCCTGGGGCGAGCGCTCACTAAATGAATTTTATTACTCTGATGCTTTCAACATAAAAGTGCTCTTCACGTCCAACGTTTTTCCGCAAAATATTCGCGTCTCAACATAAGCCAGTAAGCCCACGTAGACACCCTCCAATATCAAATGCCCTATCCCCACGAAGGAGGCCTCAGAACGAAGATGCCAGGCTTGAAAGAAACATTGAATCGCCCAAAGAGTATTTCCGGCTACGAGGACACCTAATTGCCAGAACGGCCCCTGGGAACGCTTCCTGAAAAAGAGGAATAAAATCCCCGAGAAAAGTCCGAATCCGATATTTGCGAAAGCCATGAAGTGGGCGAAATCATTCGTCCAATGGTGAAGCGTTTGTAGGAGCGGAGCCAATGCCCAAGTTGCCGCTCCGGCCGCCAAGGCGGAGAGGGAGTCGAAGGCTAAAATGAAGCTTCTTCTTTTCAGTAATTTCATGCTGCCGATATCAGTCGATCTTTTTTTGGTTCACGTTTCTGCACTTCGAGTGGCAATATGCCATAGAACGCCATCGGGACCTATCAAGTGAATTTCTCTTTTCCCCCAAGGGTAATCCTGGGGCGGCTTCACCGTGATCCCTTCATACTCTTCCTTCAATCCGACCGCTTGGATTTTTTGCCACCACGCGTCTACGTCCTCAACCTCTAGATTCATCATGAAGTTTTTTGCATTTCAAATACAGAGAGTACAATTCTTGTTCTGAGGGCTCGCAGGCTTCGAAGGAGACTTAGTGAAAACCGTTTTCGATCCAGACTGCCTCGCGACCCTCCTGTCCCGACTGGAATTATTGCGCGCAGATACGCCTCGCTTATGGGGGACGATGGAGCCTGCGGCCATGCTCGCGCATTGCACTGCCGTCCTTGAGCTAGCTAACGGAGAAAGGCCCACGGTTTGGATTTGGGTTGGCCGTATACTGGGTCCGCTTTTTCGCAAGTCCTATACCGATGCGAAGCCTTGGCCAAAGAATTTACCCACGGGAAAGGGATTTGTTTTCCCTGGCTCACGAAATTTCGAACAGGAAAAAATTCGGCTCATCGATACGCTCCAGCGCTTTTCCACCAAGGCTGACGTGGAAGCCACAAACCATCCCCATCCGTTTTTCGGCCGTCTGTCTCAAAACGAGTGGGGGTTAGGCATGCACAAACACCTAGATCATCACTTGAGACAATTCGGAATTTGATTGAGGGGTACCCTATCTTGCGACCTTTTCCGCTCTCCATCGTCTTTACTGGTGCAACTCAATAAAGCCAATTAGAATGGTAGGAGAGACCCAATGAAGCGATTTCATGTCCATGTATCCGTAGCCGACCTCGCCAAGAGTGTCCATTTCTATAACAATCTGTTCGGCAGTGCACCTTCAAAAGAGCGCCCGGACTATGCCAAGTGGATGCTACAAGATCCGCCCCTGAACTTCGCCATCTCGGCGCGGGGTCATGCGACCGGAATCAATCACTTGGGCTTTCAGGCCGAGGATGCCGAGGAGCTGGAAGGGCTAAAAGTCTTGGCCGAAGCGGCGTCCGGTGAGCGGGTTATTAATCAAAGCGAAGCCGCTTGCTGCTATGCCAAAAGCGAAAAGCATTGGACCGTGGACCCGCAGGGATTGGCCTGGGAACATTTTCACACCATGGCCGAGGCCAAGGAGTTCGGCGAGGATGGTGGAGATTCCTCTGGAGCCTGCTGCATTCCGGTGCGCTCGTCGGAGATGGATGGAGAAAATGCCAAGAGCGCTTGCTGCATTCCGAATGTAGAATCGGCCGCTGGCTCTTGTTGCAATTGAAGAATAGGCAATGACCCTACCCTCAAACGATACTGAAAATTTGACACTACCTTACCAGGCATTGCGACAAGGCATGCTTGGTTTTTTGCGTAAGCATGTGAACGATTCAATGGTTGCCGAGGACTTATTGCATGAAGTTTTTCTGAAGGCCTTGGCAGCGGGCAAAAATGGCGCGGCCCCAAAAAATCTCACGGGATGGCTTTATAAGATCGCGCGAAATACCGTGATCGATTATTATCGGGCCAGGCGACCCACGGAAAAGTTTTCGGAGGAAATGCTGCCTGCGGAGTCGATCGACAACCCGGAAGAAATAGCTCTGTCCCGATGCTTGTTGCCTTTGACGAAGCAGTTGTCACCCCATTATCGGGATGCGGTGGTGGCGACGGAGTTCGAGGGGAAGACCCTGCAATCCCTGGCCACGGAATGGGAGGTCTCGTTATCAGCGGTGAAGAGTCGGGCCAGCCGCGGTCGAAGCATGCTTAAGGATAAACTGCTGGCTTGTTGCCAAATAGAAATCTCTAAGACGGGATCGATTCTTGATTTTCATGAGCGATGTGAAGCTTCTAATTGCGGCGAGAGCGATTGCACCTAGGCCATCACCTGAGACAATTCGGAGTTTGAAACGAGGTGCTTGAAATGATCCGCCTCACACCCGCGCCGGCCAAATCGACATAGCCAGCTTAGCCACCGAAAGCAATTGATTGTGGCTCGCGCCATCGCGCGCAAGTGCCGACATGCCTTGCTGCACCGTCATCACATAGTCGGCGAATTTGCGCGGAGAAAGATGCGAGGGCAATTCTCCCTGCAAGCGTGCCTTCTTTAACTTGCAAACCAGCATGGCCTCACGCCGTCGCCGCATTTGCTTCATCGTATTTGCGAGTTCCGCATGCTCGGCTTCAAGATTGACGCCTCCGCAAGACAAAAGACAACCAGGCGGATGCTCCGGATCCGTGAGAAATGCCGCCATATCATAGGCCAAGTTCTCGACAGCGGCGCGTATGGAAGTGTGCTTGGCAAAAGTCTCCTCCAACCATTGATTGGAATGCTCCAAGTAGTCCGCTAAAACCTCACGGAACAGATTTTCTTTGCCGCCAAAAGCATTATAAAGGCTTGGCGGATGAATACCCATGGCCGCCGTCAGCTCGGACAAAGAGGTGGGCGCAAACCCGTATTTCCAAAACAAATGGGCCGCCTTCTCCAAAGCCTCTTGGCGATTGAAGGACAACTGGCGTCCCCGGTTGGCCCCGGTTGGCATGGATGGCGTTGGAGGCGTAGAAGGCATTGAGGACATAAAAGACAAGCTATCTGAAAATAATTATAGTGATCGCTATAATTTTACCCCCAAACCGGCCAATCATGGGTTAGTTTCTTTTCTGTAGTGATTGCTACAAACGGAAAAACAACAAAAAGGACGACCCAATGGCCGAATTTACAGGAAAAAAGGCATTAGTAACTGGTGGTTCGCGAGGCATAGGTGCGGCCACGGTGCGTCGCTTGGCTGAGGCGGGCGCTTCGGTGGTTTTCACCTGGTCCAAAAATGAGGCCCAGGCCACAGCTCTCGAAAAGGATTTGCAGGCTAAAGGGCTGCAAGTCTTCGCCCTCAAGGCCAATCAAGGCTCGGTGGAAGAATCGGCTCAGGCCGTTCGCAAGACGGCCGAAAGGCTGGGCGGGCTCGACATCCTGGTGAACAATGCCGGCGTTTTTCTCGGAGGCCTCACCGGCGATGCGAGTCGCCAGGCCGAACAGCAAAGCCTGCAATGGAATGTAAATGTGCATGGCGTCGCAGCTGCTGTGCATGCCGCCGCCAGCGTATTGCCCCAGGGTGGTCGCATCGTGAGCATAGGCTCGGCTCTCGGCTATCGTTCTCCGTTTCCGGGATTGGCTGATTACTCGGCGACGAAAATCGCTCTCGAAGGCTATACGCGCGGATGGGCGCGTGACTTGGGTCCTCGCGGCATTACCGTCAATATCGTGCATCCCGGTCCCATCGAAACCGAAATGAATCCCACTGACGGGGCCGCAAGCGCCGCGCAAAAATCCATGACGGCCTTGGAACGCTATGGGCAACCCGCCGAAGTCGCCGCAGCCATCGCTTTCTTGGTGAGCCCGGCAGCCTCCTATATCACCGGCGCTAGTTTGAAAGTCGATGGCGGCATAACTTTGTGATTTCGGTCTCAAATTAATTTCAATGGGGGAGAGCGTCTCCCCCTCGGCCGAGCCTCCGCGCTGCGCTTGCGGGGTCTCAGCCTACCCCCACTGCCCCAAGGGGCACCTCCATTGGTTTGTGGGCATGGTTATCTGTACATTATCCCCTGCATGCCCATGGCAAGAAAAAGGATGATGAATATGAAAAGGGTAACCTTGCTCTCTATTGCCGCCATGGGTTGTTTCCTGGGATGCTCCACCGAATACGATGCACATAACCAGGTTTCAATAACACTTTCGAATAAATCGGATGGGGCGGTTTCCGGTATAAAAGTCTGCATCGAAAACACCTCGGATTGCCAGCAGATCACCGAATTCGGCGCCACCGATTCTGTCATGAAGGTCTTCACCCTGCCGCCGGGTGATGGCGGATTCGTATACTCTTCGTTGGCTGCGAATGAACCGTATATCCGTAGATTCGGCTACTTCAGCAACGGATATGCCATGACCAAGGTTTACCACATCCAGATTCATTCCGCAGACAGCATCAGCATCAGCCAGTGACCCTCTCAGAGTCGTATCACCTCCTCCATCTGCTCGAAGCGGGATACGGGAGTTATGCCATCCGCTTGCAAACGCTGTGGCCCTATGGCAGTGGGCCTCTCACTTGACGCCCGTTGCAATCATGAATTTCAATCGTGATTCTTGAGTCTTCTATTCTTCGGAATTTCAATTTTGCAGCACCAGGAAAGTCTCGAATTTGCCCTCCCGCCTTGGCATGCGAGGCCTTGTTCGCCTTGAGACCGACGGGTAAACCGGGAAGTGAATTTCGACTTGCGATAGGGATATCAATATTCCTGTCATAATAAATAGGTTGGCTCGAGGAATGGTATTGCATCCAAATCCATTCCAAGGGACCGCCATAATTCCACCAAGTTTGATAGCGCATTTGCGATCGTGTTCCGGTGCGCGAGGCATTGTAAAGGCTGTCCACGGCGTTCCATGTGCCTCCCCCGTCAGCGGAAACCGCCACCTTTTCGCGAGACATATCGCCGCAACCGCCTGAAGCACCCGTATTGCGGCTGCTACGGAAGGCCACATAGATTTTTCCATCTGCTCCCAGGGCCGCGCTGGGATCGCCATAGCCGCAAGTCGGCTCGATGAGGGTGAAAGCGCTAAAGGTTTTGCCGGCATCGGTGGATCTTGTGACCAATAAGCCATTCGGCGATTCGCCCTGAACAAAAATCCATAGGGTGTCCGAACCTGCAGTGAGCAAGGAGGGGTTGGCATGAAAAGTCGAGCCAATCCTTTGGCTGATGGTTTTATTGCTCCACGTTTTTCCCTGATCCGCACTGCTCGCGAGCAGGATATAATTGCCCGAGCCATTATGCTGCTGATAAGTCATGTGAATGCGATTCGCGGCATCGACTTCCATCTGTGGATAAAACCAGTTGCGGGTGTCGGCATCCACGCGCACGGGTTGAGACCATGTCATTCCATCATCCTTGGAAGCAAACACATAAATCGCATCGGCGGTTGCGCCCCAATGCGTGGCGACATAGAGCGTTCCCGAAGAATCGACGGTGGCATTCAGGCTTTGGTATTCGGAAATGACTTGGGAAGAGCAAAGGGCCGTATTGGAATAAACCACTATCGGAGCCGGTATCACCTCGGCATTGTACTTGAAGCGCACCATGTTAATGCCACCCGCGCCGCGATCGATATAGAAGTGATAAACCATGGAATCAGGCCCTGAAATCAAGGAGCCGCTGTAGGCCCCGTCCGCGTCGATTTCATTCCAGGAGGCTCCACTATTCGTACTTCTCCAGATTTTTTCACCGCCGCCGCTCGTCGGAGCCAGAACCAGGGTCTGGTTATGGATTCTCACCATGCGGCGGCCACCGCTATTCCAGTGGGGATTGGGTTCACCGGCATTGGTATTGACCGGCACGGGTTCAAAGGCCCAATTCGCCAGCGCGGTGGAGGCGCAAAGTCCAAGCAAAATGAATAGGCGGCTTTTCATGAAGGATCCTGAAGCGAGTATTCTGATTATAACCCCTTGAGGGGATCGAAAAATCAAAGGTTACCGATTTCTTTTTCTTGAAGTCTATAACCAATACGGAGTCGGCGACACGGCTCCGCGCAATTGGGCATTCTCTTGTTTTCCGGTTGTTTAGTCGATGAAGGTCAGCCACTAAACCCGCAGATAGAAGTGCATTCCCAATACCCAAACAATGAGGCCGATAGTTCGGAAATCTGGTATCAGTATATCGTTTACACAGCCTTGCCCTAGCGTGGGAAGCCAGACTCCACCTTGGCCTTATTAGCCTCACTGGGAATCTTTCCAAAAGAAGTTTGGGCCACTACCGGAGAGGCATGCATCAAGAATGGAATTTCCATTTCTCCGAATAAAACCTTTATCATGCGAACCAGTCAAGATTTAGGAGATTGGATTTTTCAAGATGAAGATGCACAGTCACCCATCATGAAGAGAGTGGCACCGAATCACAAATGGGACTATGCATTCGAATCCTGCGACAGCGGAAGACAGTTGAAGCACTATCAATTCCAATGAAGTGAATGCTTCGCATACAAATCGACCTTAATTCGTCTTGAAACCAAGACTATCGCAATGGTGAATAATGGAATCCGGCGGAGCGATTGAAAGTTTAGGCGTCCTAAAACTTTCTGATATCGGCTGGCAATAATAGGGATTAGAATTATACTGGATATTTACGAGGGTATCTCCGAATAAAGTCACATAACTTGAATTGCCATTCACATATTTCTGCCAAGACGTTTTCTGCCAAATCGAATCGATAAATGCCCATGTTTCGGATACTCCATTGGAATAGGAATAGGAGTTTGACTGAAGAGCGAGATCGCCACAAACCATGCTTTTGTGGGTCCTTGGCTGTTCGGTATACCAAAGGTAGGTGCTGTCGAAAAAGCAAGTAAAACTATTTAGCGAATCTCCCCAGCACCCTTTCAAATTTCCCGGTATGCTGTTGTTGAAATATTTTTCATTGTGTTTTCCGCAACTAGCATCGGAATCGCTTTGTTGCGGCGCTAGACACCCGAAAAATAAAATGGCGAGAAGAAAGAGATAGGAGGATTTCATTGAAAGCAATATTTTCACGGGTGCCTCGCTAAGGATAAATCGGTAATGCAAGATACTTTTCGTTCGTCACTTTGACTGATTCCGATCGGCAGAGGCCGATCAAAGCTGGCGGGAAGGACCGCTACATCACCCAACTCTTTCGCGCATGCTTTCGTCTTCCGGCTATTAAAAAGGAGTCCTAAAAACGGGACAGTTTGCACGAGGTCGTAGGTGGTCGCAGGACAATCAGACCAATACCGATAAATATCCCCGCCCCACCTAGCGCGAGGCGCCATGTCACCGGTTCCTTTAAAAGGAGGACGCCAATCAAAACCGCGACAATGGGTATGACGAGGGAGATCAATTGGGTTTTCGTCACATCCATGTGACGCACAAGCCAATAGTAAAGCATAAAGGCGAGGACAGTCCCGATTATCGCGAGATAAAATACCGACGCGATGGCGGTGAGGGTCCAATGCAACTGGAATGGATTCCCTTCCTGGAGGAGGCCATAAACGATTAGCGGCACAAGCCCGCAGAGCATTTGCCCGGAGACTAGCACGGAGATGTCGAAATTGGCGCCCTTCATTTTGACTAGCACGCCGCTATAGGCGGATGCGAAAGCGCCTATGAGCATGGCGGCGCTTGCCCAGAGGGACCACGCTCCGCCGATTTTGAATTGATCCGAAAAGATGATACCCAATCCCAAGAGACCGATCCCAATTCCGACGAGCTTTCTTGCGGTGACGGGCTCATCCGGTAAATATCGATGGGCAAGGAGCAGCCCGAAAAGGGGTATGGTTGCCTGTAAAAGCGCGGCCAAACCGGACGAAATGTATTTCTCGCTCCAAAAAACCAGGCCATAGTTGACGGTAAATTGCAAAAAGCCGGTCGTCGCGAGCAATTGCCATTCTTCCCGCGAGCGCGGCAGTTTTGCACGGCGCAGAAGGGCAAAGCCTAGCAGGATGCTGACGGCGATCATAAAACGAAGGGCGGCGAAGGTGATGGGCGGCAAATCGCGCAAACCGACCTTGATGACGGCCCAAGTCGAACCCCAGATGAGGCATAAGAGAATCCAAACAAAAAGCTGGCGCACCATGGCTTATGTAAATCAAAATCCAGGACTCATCTATAATTCATGCTTCTGGTGCAATTGACCTAGTTTTCCGTCCCCATGCCGCCCACTACGCCCCGTTCTATCACGCTTTCCGACATTCTCACCGGCGCCGATGCCGCGCAGCGCGCCGA
Source organism: Fibrobacterota bacterium (assembly GCA_043753995.1). Lineage (GTDB taxonomy): Bacteria > Fibrobacterota > Fibrobacteria > UBA11236 > UBA11236 > JAYUVP01. Next base: position 15,331 of record JAYUVP010000314.1, on the reverse strand, counting down.
CAATGGCTTTCTGCTCGACAGCTTTCTCGATTGGGCAAAAATGCGTGGACTCACGCTTTATCCCGCGCAAGAGAATGCCATACTCGAACTCTTCGAGGGCCGCAATGTCATTTTGAATACGCCCACGGGCTCGGGCAAAAGCTTGGTAGCTTCGGCCTTGCATTTTCAGTCTTTGGCGCAAGGTAGGCGATCGGTTTATACCTGTCCCATCAAGGCCTTGGTGAATGAAAAGTGGATGGCTCTGTGCCGTGAATTCGGCGCCGAGAATGTGGGTCTTTCGACGGGTGACGCCACCGTGAATCGCGATGCGCCCATCTTGTGCTGCACGGCGGAAATCCTTTCCAATATTGCCCTCTCGGAAGGCGAGCAAGCGAGTGTAGGCGATGTCGTGATGGATGAATTCCACTATTACTCCGATCGCGATCGGGGGGTAGCATGGCAAATACCCCTGCTGGCCTTGGCCAAGACGCGCTTCATGCTCATGTCGGCGACTCTCGGCGAGACGGTTTTCTTTGAGAAGGCCCTCACCGATTTGAATGGACGTGAAACCGTCACGGTGAAATCAACCGATAGGCCCGTGCCCTTGCATTTCACCTACTCGGAAGATGGTCTCACTGAAGCCGTGCAAAGGCTGGTGCGCGAGGGCAAGGCTCCGGTCTATGTCGTGCATTTCACCCAGGCCGACGCGGCCATGAATGCTCAAAGCTTCACAAGCCTTGAACTATGCACCAAGGAAGAGAAGGCGGCCATCGCCAAAGCCCTCGAAGGCTTTCGCTTTTCCAGCCCTTATGGCCCCGATCTCAAACGTTGGTTGCGCCAGGGCATAGGCCTGCACCATGCGGGACTCTTACCCAAATACCGCATCTTGATCGAGAAGCTGGCGCAGCAAGGCTTGCTCAAAGTCATTTGCGGCACGGACACCTTGGGCGTGGGCGTGAACGTGCCCATACGAACGGTGCTTTTCACCCAGCTTTGCAAATATTCAGGCGACAAAACCGCCATACTCACGGCGCGTGACTTTCATCAAATCTCGGGACGCGCGGGACGCAAGGGTTATGATGATGTCGGTTATGTGGTGGCACAGGCCCCCGAGCATGTCATCGATAATTTGAAACTGGCCGCGAAGAGCAGCCAAAACGGAAAGAAATTCGTTAAGCGCAAGCCCCCTGAAAAAGGCTATGTCCCTTGGGACAAAAGCACTTTCGAGCGTCTCATCGATGCCCAGCCCGAAAGGCTGACTTCGCGTTTTCAAATCACCCATGGCATGTTGCTCAATGTGCTTTCCCGCCCCGGCGACGGTTGCCGGGCCATGCGCGATTTGATCGATGCCAGCCATGAAAGCGAGAGGGATAAGCAGGCGCATCGCAAGCGCGCCTTCCAGCTTTTCCGGACTCTGGTCGACCGGGGTATTGTGCAAGTGACGTCCCTCGAAGAACGCCGCGGTGACGCACCCAAATTGCGGGTGAATGTCGATTTGCAAAGCAATTTTTCCATGGATCAGGAATTGTCGCTGTATCTGCTCGACACCTTGCCCTTACTCGACGTCGAGCATCCCGATCATTCTCTCGACGTTCTCACCTTGGCTGAAGCCATTTTGGAAAACCCCGATCAAGTCTTGCGTCGCCAACTCGACAAGCTCAAGACTCAGCGCATGACCGAACTCAAGGCCCAAGGCGTCGAATACGATCAGCGCATTGCCGAGCTGGAGGCCATGGAATATCCCAAGCCATTGCGTGATTTCGTTTACGACACTTTTAACACTTTCAGCGAAAAGCATCCTTGGCTCGGCACGGATAATATTCGCCCCAAGTCCATCGCCAGGGAAATGCTGGAAGGCTATTTCACCTTTTCCAATTATGTAAAAGACTATGGCCTGGAGCGTTCCGAAGGTCTCTTGCTGCGCCATCTCAATAGCGTTTACAAGGTGCTTTCGCATAGCGTGCCCGAGTCCGCCAAAACCGAGGCCGTGCGCGACATGGAGGTTTTCTTCGGAGAAATGCTGCGCCGCGTTGATTCGAGCTTGCTGGAAGAATGGGAAAGGCTGAACGATCCCAATTATCGCCCCGAAGAAAAAGCCGAACTTTTGCCGCCGGGAGCCGAAGCGGCCGCGGAGGCTGCGGCTCGCGACATTACCGCTGATGCCAAGGCCTTTTTGGCTGCCATTCGCATGCGTATTTTCAGTTTTCTCGCTGCCTTGGCGCGCTATGATTTCTCCGGAGCCTTGGGCGCCCTCAGCGAAGGGTTGGAAGAAGCGGCCGGTCAAATCGCACTGGATGCGACCGGGCAGCCGCTGAACGAAGATCGCCTCAGGGCATGGCTGGAGGCGTATCGCGCCGGTCACGGGGCCTTTCGCCTGGATGTCGAAGGCCGCGCGCTTCTACACACCGTCGTCGGCCACGAAGAAGCCGGATTTTGGAATGTCACCCAGATGTTACAGGATCATGAGGGCCATAATGACGGCCGTGTGGATTTTCGCGTTGACCTGGGAGCCTCCAAGGCGGCGGGATTGCCCGTCCTGCGATTGAGTGGTCTTGGGGATTAACGAGCCTTAACCGGGTATTTATTTCCGTTTTCCGCCGGGGTTAGGAAAGTCTTGCCTGACGAATGGGCTGCCATGCCCGCACAGTCTTGATTGGGAGGCGATTTCGGCAGATCCATAACAAGGATCTCGACCTGAGAATTGGGTCTGAGTCTTGCTGAACAGGACGGAATGAAACCTGTTTTCCATGGTCTGCTATTTCTCCTTGTGGTCGACGGCCTTGCCTCCACCCAAATATTGAAGTCTAAGTGGGGTTTTTTCCTAGAAAATCCTTCGGAACGACCTGCAGATCAACGGGCCTTTATTTGGGTGGGTGGGGCTTGGCAAATGATTATTCATCACACTAGTCAATATAATGACAGCGGTGATATTGTCAGTGAGAGTTCCAGTTTTCAAGACGATAGCGGAGTGATGATTTTTTCTCGAAGTGCCTATACCTATAAGGAACAACACGTACTCTCCGGAATTCGCTTTCAAAATAAATCAGACTCTGGGTGGAGAGACCGTGTCTTCTCAAGGGGGCTTAGGCAACAGTATGCGAATGCGGATGGAAGCGTATCCACTATCACGAATAACCTGAATGCACAGGGGATAATCGAGACTTATCAAGATTGGAAGTCCGCGCCTTCCAATGGGAAATTCAGTCGGGAGGAAAGACGGGCCTTTATTCAGGGCGCATGGATAACTCAAAGCCGCTTAGAGACAGAGACGAATGAAAAAGGATTGATAGTCCGTGAAACCCGCCACGATTTTGTGACGGGCGCTTTGCAGGAGAAAACGACAACCTACCATGACAGCGCCGGTCTGACCCTATCCATGGTGACGGAGGGATATTGGCGCGAGCAATGGGTCTATGATACCGAAAGACACTTGATTCGCTACGAAAAGGATTTGTGGCAAGCAAATGCCTGGTCGCCCTGGGAAATCATCAACAATCGATACCAGGGCGGAAAGAAACGTGAATCGGAGCTGTGTCAAAGGATTCACGAATCCATTGAGGACATGGCAAAATTCAAGTACCAATATTTCGGAGGTCTCACTATGCAAGCCGAAACCACGCTCGTGTCAAAATGGACCGAGGACGGCAATTGGCAGCTACAGGCGATGGATATTGTCGAAAAGGAGGAGCCCAGTCAGACGAAAAAGGAAACCCATCATGAATTTGTCGAGGGAAAACTAGAGCTCATAAGCGCATACAACGAGAAATATGATTCTCAAAACCGAGTCGTCGAATACAGTCGGGAGGATTGGAATTCCCTGGGTCACTTCGTCACTACGGGTGGAAGCTCTTATGACTCCTCGGGTCAGGTCACGATTTCATGGAGTAAGAAGCATTCCCCTGACGGCCAAATCGAAGGGCATCGCACGGTCGTCAGCTATTGGAAAGGCCCCTCGATTTCACCGGCTCAGCAAGCCATCCCCGAATCAAAAATGAGGCCAAGCTTGGCTTTGAGGCACAATCAAATTTGGCGAGGCGGGCTCTATTTGGAAAGTCCGCGCTTCGGCAGGAATAGGCTGGACTTGCAAGGGAAAAGAATTTCGGAATGAAAAGCCCAAAGAACAACGGATTTGAATTTTGCCTCGTAAAGGCTATGACATCGCCTCTCTTCGCAACTCCCGTGGAGTTGTTCAAGGTGACACCATCACCCTTCGCAATGAAGGGAGCGACACTTTGTGGATACGAGAGGGGCAAGCCTGGATGAATTGCCAGCCTCCATCGCCGACCGTGGTTCAATTTGCCACCAAGGCAGAGAATACTCGGTTATCGCGGTCCCGTGGGTGTAATGGTTGTCGATGCCATTCTTGATAAGAGAATGGGCAATCGCACCCATGTCCGGCGCCATTCCCCTATTCCTCATGCTTTATTTCGGGCTCAAACCCATACGGCAACTGGTAGAAGGCTTGCTCGGGGTGCTATTATTCCGAGCATGGAATGAAAGCAATTCATTCCTGTATCCTAGGAGACGCCCATGGCCAAAGAACGCCACGTAGAAAAAACCGTCAAGAAGGCTCCCGCCAAAACTCTGAAAGAGAAGCGCGAAGCGAAGAAGGAAAAGAAGGAAAGCAAGAAGTAAGGTCTAGCCCAGGTCCCGCGATGGACTTGGCCCTCGCCTTTTTCCGTCTCAGCGTTTTGCGGCCCTGCTCTTAGAGCGGGCCGCGTTTTTTTTGGCGGGAATTAGACCTGCCCTGAGGCGATTTTTCTCAAGGCGCCCAAAATAGTCTCGCTGGCTTGGGCACCAGATATTCCGAATTTTCCGTCAACGAGGAAAAAGGGTACGCCGCGTATGCCGTATTCGACGGCTTGCTTTTCTTCGGCACGCACCGCTTCGGCAAAGTCATCACCCTGAAGCATGGCGGTCAATTCTTCAGCGGAGGCGGTGAGACCTACTTCGTGGGCCAAGCGTACCAAGGTCTCGACGTCATTCAGGTTTTCGCCATCACTGAAATAGGCCTGATGCAGCCTTTTCGTCATGGCCTCGCGCAGGTTTTGCGTCGCGGCATAATGCGTCAAGCGATGGGCGAGAAAGGTATTGGCTGGCCTGGCTTGATGCAATTGAAAGTTCAAGCCTTCCTTGGCTGCCAGGTCCGATACATGCGCATTCATCGCTTCGGCTTGCGACAGGGCAATGCCCTTGCGATCGGCAAGCCATTGATTGAGCGTACCCTCGAAATCGTTTTCCGTATGGGGATCCAATTCAAAGCTTCGCCAGGATATTTGCACGTCTTGCCTGTGCTCGAATTGCTCCAGGGCTTTGTCGAAGCGGCGTTTGCCTATGCTGCACCAGGGGCAGACAATGTCGGACCAAATCTCGATTTGCATGGGTGTAAAATGCAAAAAGGTGAGTGAAATTAAGGGAAAATCAGGCTACGACCATGCCTACGCGCTTCTCGGCAGACAGAATCTCACTGACCTTGCGATACAGAATTTCCGGGGAGAATGGCTTGTGTATCAAGTCGGCACCTAGTTTTTCAATGGTCTGATGCATGGTTTCATCGGCGGCAAAGCCCGACATGAAAAGCACCTTGATATCGGGCCACTTCAACGCGGTCTCTTCCGCCAATACACGCCCGCTTTTGCCAGGCATCATGACATCGGTGAGCAGCAAATCGACCTTGCCATGGTTCTCGACCAAAAGTTTTGATGCTTCCTCGGCATTGGCAGCCGACAAAACGCGCAGTCCATGCCTTTCGAGACCGGTCTTGATGAGATTCGCGATGTGGGCATCGTCCTCGGCCACGAGCACGGTGCCTTGCATTTGCTTGCGTATTTCCAGAATTGGACGCGCTTTTTCCACAGTGAGATGGGAATCGGCGGCTAGCAAATAAATGCGAAAGGTGGTGCCTTTGCCGATTTCGCTGTCGAGACCAATGGCGCCTCCGCTTTGCTGCACTATTCCATAGACCGTGGAAAGTCCAAGTCCGGTGCCCTTGCCTTCGGCCTTGGTGGTGAAATAAGGCTGAAAAAGATTGGCGCGTACTTCGGCGGGTATGCCGATGCCTTCATCGCTGACCGCGACCATGAGCACCTTGCCGGGACCTTCAATGGAGCCCCAGGCGGCATGCACATCGGCCCTGTCGACCTTCCGGGCCGAGATGATGATATTGCCGCCCTCAGGCATGGCATCACGGGCATTCACCACCAAGTTCAGTATGACCTGCTCCATTTGGCCCTTGTCGGCTTTTACCGCTGGGATGTCGCTAGCGTCTTCGACCACCAAACGGAATTGCGATCCAAGCAGGCGATCGAGCATGCCCTGGAGATTCTGGATGACCTTGAGGATGTCAAGCACTTCTGGACGCAAGACCTGTTTTCGGCTAAAGGCCAGCAATTGGCGGGTGAGATTGGCGGCCCGCTCGGCCGCGTTCAGAATTTCGGTCACGCTTTTTCCGGCGGGATGCTCGTTGAGATCGTCGAGCGCTAATTCACTATAGCCCATGATGCCGGTCAGGATATTGTTGAAATCATGGGCGACACCGCCCGCCAACTTACCCACCGCTTCCATGCGCTGGGAATGACGCAATTTGCCTTCGAGAGATTCGCGTTCCAGTTGCAATATCTTGCGAGCCGTGATGTCAGCCACCGTCCCACGCATGCGTACGGCATTGCCATTAGTGTCGTGGTAAACCTTGCCATTGCCTTGAAGCCAGTGGCAGGAACCGTCGGAAAAGAGAACGCGATGCTCGATGTGATAGTCACCCGTCTGCCCACTCAAGGTATTGGCTATGGTCTTTTCCACCAACTTGCGATCGTCGACATGGATCAAATTCAAATAAGCCGAATAGGTTTCTTTGAATTCCCCTTTGCACAGGCCAAACATGGCCTCAACGCTACCCGACCATTTGACTTCGTCAGTGTGAATATTCCATTCCCAAGCGCCCATTTGCGCGGCTTCGAGGGCGAAGCGAAATTGCTCCTCGCTTTCCAATTGCTGCAATTCCACCCGTCTTCGCTCGGCGCTACGGCGCGCGATGAGAACGCTCCAAGCGCCGATTAACAGGGAGACGCATAAGAAAAACCCCAATAATAAGGTCTTGCCGCTATTCTCTTGGGCTTGGGCCTCCGCCGCGATTTGCGCATTGTAAACGCGTAAGTCCTTGACCAAGTCATTCACGGCGAAGCGATGCCTTTCAAAGGCGGGGTGCAAGACGGCGCGGAAAAGATCACGCGCCTCGGGAATCTTTCCGGCTTGCAAAAGCGGCTGCAGCTTTTGCCTGAAAAGCTCGGCGAATTCAAAACCTGTCACATAAACCGCCTTTTCTTTGACGAGCAAAGGCGCGGGCAAGGTGGATGCGACCCAAAGGGCATGGCGTTGATTCGCGCTATCGATCAATTCTTTAGACCGGGCAAAATCTTTGGCTCTAGCCGAGGAGGCCGTGTCGTTTTCATTCAGCAAAAGCAAGGCGAGGTCATGCAAATCAAGAGCATAGGCCGGTGGGGGTAAAATGTCGGCGAGCAAATCCTTGCCTTGAGTCATTTTGCCGAAGGTGGCCCCATTCACCTTGACTTTTTCAAGCACATTCCATGCGAGGGCAAGCAAGCAAAAAAAGCCCAGCAAGGAAACGATTAAGAGCGCCCGAATCTGGGATTGCGATTCGTTTCGCGCGGGCGATATTTTATTGGCCAAGGCAGGCCCCCGTTCTCTATGCAAGTCTTTGCTTGTGATGCGAATTGCGTTTATAGTAAATCAAATAAGGGCCGATTGAACACATATTTCAGGCCAAATTTCCTGAATTTGCCCTGAATTCGAGCCAGGTTGCTAAATATTGCCAAGCTCATATGTGCGGCATTGCTGGGTATTTCTCCTTTTCCGGTTTAGTTGAAAACACCGAGGCCCTAAGGCGCATGAATGCGGCCGTGGCCCATCGCGGCCCCGATGGTGAAGGCCTTGTCTTCCTTCGTCGCGACACGAGCGCCTTGCAGGCTTGGCAGGGAAAGCCCACGCCCATGACTCCCGGGGATTTGGCGGAATGGAAGCCGTCCGATTGGCCGCATGATTTGGCCCTGGGGCATAGGCGCTTTGCCATCATTGATTTGAGCCCGGGCGGCCATCAGCCCTTTCTTTCTCGCGATAAAACCTTGGCGCTCACCTTCAATGGCGAGATTTACAACTATGTCGAATTGCGCCGGGAATTAGAGCAGGCCGGGCAGGTTTTTCACACGCAAAGCGATGCCGAAGTTTTGCTTTCAGCCTATCGCCAATGGGGTGAAGCCTGTTTCGCCAAGCTGCGGGGCTTCTGGGCCTTGGCTTTGTGGGATTCGCAGCGCGGCTTGTTGCTGTCGCGCGATCGCATGGGCAAGGCGCCGCTCTATTATGCCATCCATGCGGGACGCTTGTGGTGGTGTTCCGAAATCAAGGGTGTACTTGCGGGTGTAGGTCCTTCCGCCTTCGCTATGCATGCCGAGGCGGCAAGGCGCTTCGTGCGCGGCGGCCAGCGTGATTTTCACGATGAGACTTTTTACCAAGGTCTCCTTACCTTTCCTCGTGCCAGCTATGCCTGGATAAAACCCGATGGAACCTTTACACCGCAAACCTTTTGGTCCTTGCCTTCACAGCGTTTGCCCGCTTCGGAATTGGGAGTGGATGAGGCCATCGGTGGATTGCAGTCTCGTTTGCAAGAGGCCATGACCTTACGCCTCCGTGCCGACGTGCCCGTGGGCGTCGAATTAAGCGGCGGCTTGGACAGTTCCACCTTGGCCGTCTTGGCGGCGAAGTCGCGCCCGGCTTCCGCTTCCCCTTTGTCGGCTTATACCATTGGCTTTCCCGGCACCGATTGGGACGAGACGCCATTCGCCGTCAGCATTGCCACAGCTTGGCCGCAGGCCTTGCGGCATCGCGTGTTGACGCCCGATCATGAAACTGTTTTGCGCGGACTGCTTGCCTTTCAAAGTCACATGGACGAGCCTTTTCACTCGCCCAATATGATTCTCAATCAGGATATTTGGCGGCGCATGTCCAGCGAAGGCATAAGGGTTAGCCTAAACGGTGCCGGCGGCGACGAAGTATTTGCCGGTTATGCTTCGGAGTATTTGGGCCCCTATGTGCGTCACTTGCTGGCCCAGGGGAAATTCGCGAAGGCCTATAACGAGTCGTGGCACAATAGCGAGAGGCCGGATCATTCGATGCGCGAGGGCTTGCGCGCGCTATGGCAATTGTTGCCACCGGCATTGCGTGCCCGCATCAAAGGCAATCCCCCTTCGCCTGAAATCGATCCGTTCAACTTGGGCCGCAAAAACTTGCCAGCGGCGTCGAATTCCATCGAAAACAGGCTGCTCGATAATCTCGCCGACACCAAAATGAATTATTGGCTGCGCTCGGGAAATACTTCTTGCATGAGCGTGCCCATGGAAGTGCGCCTCCCCCTACTAGACGATCGCGTGGTGGAATGGGCTTGTGTCTTGCCTCTGGAATATTTGATTCGCGACGGCTGGCTCAAATGGGTCTTGCGTAAAGCAGCCGAGCCCTGGCTGCCGAGCGATGTCGTATGGCGCAAGGTCAAAATGGGTTTCCCCTTTCCTCTGGCATCGTGGCTTGCGCAGGTGAAGCCGACTTTGGAACAATGGAAAACCGGAGAAGAAATTCCATTCTTGAATCGCCGTCGCCTTTTTGATCATTATGATGACTTAGCCCAAAAGCATCCTGATTATTTGTGGCGCTGTTTGTCTTTGCTGTTGTGGTGGTCGGCAGCTCAAATGAAAAGATAAAGTTGCTGATTCTCGGCGTCACTCTATAATGAGTAGGTCCCAGTCCATCATTTCAACAAAATCATTTTCTTGGTAGCCATATATTTCAGGGATTTGAATTGATAGAAATAAGGGCCAGAAGCGGCCCAGCCACCTTGATCGGTTTTGGTGTCCCAATAGACGCGGTATCGACCCGGCCGCAAAGGACGATCTGGACGAATCAAATGACGCACGACTTGACCATTGGCATTGTAAATCACGAGCGAAACCTTTTGCGAAGCCGCCAAGGTAAAGCGCAAGGTGGTTATGGGATTGAATGGATTGGGATAGGCGCCTTGCAGGCCGGTAATTAAGGCTTCTTCCGGTGAAGCGGAAACGGTGCCGAAAAACTGGCTTATGCCTTCATAGTCTATTGCCTCTAGCGCATATTCATAGATGCCACCGGCTTCGACGCTTTCGTCAATGAAGGCATAGCTACGCGTGCTTGAGGAGCGGCCTTCGGGAGCGCCCGGTATCAATTTGGGGCTGATGCGCCGCCAGCCTTGATTGGCAAGCATATTGGCATTCACGAGCAATTGCGGTACGGTATCGTCTGAGTTACCCGTGCCTCCGAGTATGTCCGCAGCCGAGCGGGCGAAGGTGGAGGAGAATGCTTCTCCCTCGCGCACCTTAGCCCCGTCCAAGTTGCCCTGCAGGCTTGAAACCGTGAGACTGGCATCGAGGCGATAGCCTTTGGCGCGACGCCAGACATGATACCCCAGATTATTGATTTCGCTTTGCGTCACCCAGGATACGGTATCGACGCCGGGCCCACCCGCAGCCGCAAGTTGTTGTAAAGTGACTGCAAGCCCGCTCTTATGCGAGATGTATATGGTTTTCGTGCCACCTGATAGGGTTTTATTGAATTGCAAAATCAAGGTCGAATTGGCGACGTCGATAGTGGCATTGTAATCGTAGCCGAGATTTTGCGATTGATTATTGATAAAGACATAATCCGGCAAGGTGCCTTGGGACCAATTCGTGATGCGGAAAGCGGGGGAGAAATGGGGCGTCGAAGTGGTGAAGGTGAATTGCGCGATGCCCGAACTATTGGCTTGGTACACATAGGCGCCGTCGCCTTCGGCGAAACTGCTGTCCCCGCTAAAGTCCAAGGCATCGAGTATTTTCGAGCCCGTGATTGCCGTAATGGTGGCGGGAGATTGCAAATCAAGCATGAGTGAATCGGCGGTGGCTGAATCAGCGAAGTCCCGGCCTATGTCCATGGCGAAATTGACCCGGATGATGGTGTCCGCTGCTTGAAAGAGGCCGGTTTGGCCATACAGCTCCATGCGATCATATCCGCCGCCAGCGTTGACATTGTGAACAACAGCGGAAAGATTGCTTGCGGCCGCCGTGGTTGTCGCTCCCGCGCTCTTGATGCTGAGCACGGCTCCCGCAAAGGAGTGCAAATTCGGCGGCCCTCGGAAAAGGCCGGTCCGGCCCGAACTCAGTGTCGTTGCCGAAGCCCATGTCCCAGAATCCGTGGACCGAGTGAGCTCCATAAAGTCAATGCGTGGCTGATCAAAATTAAAGGTCAGGGCCTTAAGTGAAAAATTCGCGAATACTCGCCCATTGGGGTAAACTGTCCACCGCTTGATAAGCTTCGCCGTCCCATCGGAGCTTTGCAAGAAAGAGGTATCCATCACAAGGGAGAGTCGTACTGCCGAACTGTCGGTAAGGGTATAGGTGTAGGTGGTGGGATTGGCATGGCCAGCGCCGCCACTGAACATTTTTGCTCCACTGTTATCGTATTTCATCTGAAGCAAAAACGAGCCACCCGTAGCGTCGCTGGTCACCAGGTTAGACGCGGAAGTAATCGCCAAACCGGGGTCGGTGGCCGCGGATTTCCAAACATTGAATCCGCCATAGCCTTTGCTGGTGGCATCGGCGCTTCCCCAACTCGTGCCGCCATTGAGATCGAGTTCGAGATACCACTGTTTGCTGGAAATCGATCCTAATGTCGATCCGGAAAAATTCTGTATGGAGACATAGTCGCCCGCGACGGAAGACATGGTGAGCTTAGGTGCCAAGGAGGTTACCCCCTGATAGCCCGTGCTGTCGTCATCGTCGATGAAGAGATTGGCATTTTGCGAAGTCACGGTTTTATTGACTTGCAGGCATAGGCGATAGCCCATGCCGGTAAGGCCCACGGTTTGCAAAGCGCTGGTATAATCCACATTCGGCTTAAGACGAGTGCCATCGATATAGACGTATTTGGGCGTCGCCGAGGCATACCAATTGTCGATGAGAAAGGCCGGTTGAAAACGCGTGGCAGCCGCGCTGGTATTGAGTACGGCCACGGCGCGATTATTGTTATCGGCCCTTAGGTGATAGGCTCCATCCTTGCGGGCGAATCCCTGGCGATGAACGGCCTGTACCTCTTCGGTTGCCAGCAAGGACGCATAAACCCGGATGTCGTCGAGCTTGCCATAGAATTTGTCGCTGCCGGTGGCATCACCGAAAATCAAGGCGCTGGTATTCGCCGTCGCGGTGGCTGTGGTGGTGCCGGCTGCCAATAAGGTGCCGTTGACATACGCGTAGATTTGGCCGCCGGAAACCACGAATGCGAGATGCGACCAGGTGGCGTCGGGAATCGATACCGTATCTGTGCCGCTACCCATGCGGAAAATCCATCGATTCTGACCCGACACCTTTTGCACGCTGTAGCCGTCGGTGCTTGACGTGCCTTTCCACACAACATAGGGCGTCGTGCCCGCCATGGAGGCCGAAACGGGATACATCCAAAAGGACAAGGCGAAGGAAGTTTGCGCTTCCAGGGTGGTGGCGTCGGCGACACTGATTTCGGTTGCATTGGTAAAGCTGCCCGCTGCACCGATAATACCCGAGACATAGGTGAGAGAAGTCAGTGTTCCGTTATTGGTTTGATAGACCGAGTTGTCGCGCAGCGTTGTGCCTCCGCCTTCGTCGAAGGACCAATGGCCCATCAATTGCGATTGCCAGCTATGCACATGCAGGGGTGAGCCGCTATACACCGATAAATCGCTGGGCTTAGTGGCGTCCGCGTGAATCAGGGCCGACTTATTGTAATCGAGGCTACTTTCGCCGAGATAAATCACGAATTGATTCTGCCTGCGCATTTTACCAGCGGGATCGTCGAGATTGCTGGTGGTCCATTGCACATAGCCGCTGGCACCCGAAGCCGAAGACATGGTCCAAGTTTCTGCTGCCGCCGCCGCCGAATCCAGGGCTTGGGTGGTGCCGACAAAAACGTCTCGCGTCGAAGTCGTCAAATAGCCGAAGCCGCTGCTGCCCGTACTGCTCGAATAGGCTGCTGTTGCCGTGCCCACCTTGGCCTTGAAGGTATAGGTTCCCACGCTGGCCGAACTGGTGGTGAGATTGATGAGCTCCGATTGCACATAGATATGCCCGGAAGCGTAAATGGAATAATAAACATACAGGTCAAGCGTGGCCGAAACGGCCAGCCGTTGTAAAACTTGGGTCATGGCCTTGGATTGAAAGGCCACGCTCGGCGCAATGGTATTGGATGTTTGTGAAGACGCGACATAGCTATCAATCGTGACATCGAATAGTAAGGAACTGGAAGCCAGTAAGTTAGTGGTCGAGTCGGTCATGTCGGAAAAGAAATTGATGCCTCCGCCGCGATCCTTGTCGAAAATGATTTTCCACTTGCTGTTTTTCACTGTGACCGTGGAGGATGTGGTGGTGGTGACGAGGGTATCGAATTCACCGGTGACGCTTTGGGTGTACCCCGTGCCTTCGTAAAGACCGATATCGGGGGTGCCATTCAAGGTGCGGCTTGAACCGAAGAGATCGGTGGGGGTCCGCCGGGTCGCGGCTTGGGCCCCGGAACCGTAAGTCGAAGAGCCGGCGTCGATGGCGGGCGATCCGGGCAGGAGCTTGTAGGCTTGCCGGGCGGTCGGCGTGGTGTCCGCGAAAAGAGGGGCGGCGGTGACTGAACCCGTGCAATTGGCCGTGGTAACGTTGTGCCCGGTGGTCACCCCGAAGAAAAGGTTGCTCGCGCAGGATCCGATATTGTAGGACCAGGAAACGATCCCGTAATCCCAGTTCACGAAGATATTGTTCGACCAGGTCATATCGGAAGCGAAGGCGCTGTTGGCCAACGAGAATCCCACCGAGCCGCTGCTGCCGTCACCCACGACTACGTTGTTCACAAAGTTGAAGGAATTGTCGTCCGTTGTCAGGAAGCCATAGTAGATGGGCCGGTAGATGAGGTTGTTGGCGAAATGGTGTTGGTTGCTTCCGCCGCGCACTTCGATTCCGATACTGTGCCTGTTACTACTGGAGCCGGGATAGATGCGGCAACCTTCGACGAAGATGTTGTCCGCAGAGGTGACATAAACCCCCGCCCAGCCGTTGAGGGCGCATTTCACGTCCAGATTGCGGATGCCCATGTTGCCATAGAGCAGCACGGTCCACAGGCGGGCGCCGCCATCCAAGGTCCCGGAGCCTTGGCCGTTCATCACCGCGCGCGAATTGTTGTCGAAAGAGGTAACGATGGACGGCTTGGAGGTGATGGAGAAGGCGCTATCGGTGTAGGTGCCCCGCATCACGCGAACCACCAAGGTATCGCTGGCGCTGGCGCCGCAGGTCAAGGCGCTAGCGATGGTGAGCTTGGGTGTCGATGGATTTTGTGATGAAGCACAAGAATTCGCATTGCTACCGATGGCCGAATCGACATAGATGGTATCGGGATAGGATGTGCCCGCAAGAACGGCAGTGTCCGAGCTTGCCTTAGTGAATGGCGACCATTTGCCGTTGGTATTGCGAACGGCCAAAGCGAAGTAATAGGTGCCGGGATAGTTGGCAGGATAGGAATAGGTCGTGTCGGTTTTGGCGAGGCGGGTGACCACGGTCGTCGAGGCGGCATTGGCTGAATCAGGATAAGCGGAATATTTCACCCAAATGCCTACAGAATCGGCATTGGTCGAGTCGGAGACCGAACTGTTCCAAGAAAGCGAAATGCCCCCATTGGGATTGCTGGCGCTGGCTGTCAGAGCCACCTTGTTATTGGGGCCGACACGACTATTCCAAAAGACGCTGCCGCTGTAGCGCTGGGTTTCGTAGACGAGCTTGATCCAACTGGCGGAGAGGTTGGTGGTTATGGCATTGGCCTCGTCGATGGAGCCGTTGAAATAGGAAAAGGTCGAAGTGTTTCTGAAAGCCCCTACCGTAAACAGGTCGAAGGTTCTAGCCACCTTGGTATAACTTCCCGAACCGCTTGCCGCCCCGTCCACGTAAAGGACATAGGAACCGCTACTATCCGTCACCGCAATGTGATGCCAAGTACCGTCGAATGGGGACGCGGTGGATTGAACATGGTTCAGACGAGTTGTATTGTCGTTATCGCGATAAAATAAATCGAACTTACCGTCCGTCCCGTCAAAATCGGTTCCGATAGCAGTCATCTGGGTTGCACTTCCCGATGAACCTTCCCCGAAAATGCGCTTATCGGTTTGGGCGGAGGCGCCTTTAACCCAGGCCATTAGGGTATAGGCGGTGCTATTATAAATTTGGGGATTGCCCATATTGATATAGGATGACGTTCCATTGAAGCTGCGGGCGCGTGC
>JAYUVP010000313.1:0-9059 GCA_043753995.1 Fibrobacterota bacterium | reverse complement strand
CGCGGGGATGGCCTCTCCCTGCACCATTCGCACGGAATCGAGTCCGATCAAGGTGATAGTGTAAGTCGTGTCATGTTTGACGATGGGTCTTGCGGCGACAATGACGACTTGGTTTTTAGCGATTCGCAGATTTCCGGTGGGCTCTTCGCAGGCATAGACAAGAGTCGTCGTGCCGACCTTGGAGGTGTCGAGCAGGCCGGTGATTTTTGGCGCGAAGTTAGTCGTTTCGCCGCCGTCTATGCGCCTATGGCAAGTGGCACCGTGCGCGGGGATGGCAACACCTTGCACCATGCTCATGGTGTCGAGCCCGATCAAGGTGATAGTGTAAGTCGTGTCCTGTTTGACGATGGGTCTTGCAGCGACGATGATGACTTGGTTTTTGGCGATGCGCGAATTTCCGGTGGGCTCTTCGCAGGCATAGACAAGAGTCGTCGTGCCGACCTTGGAGGTGTCGGGCAGGCCGGTGATTTTTGGCGCGAAGTGAGTGATCGCTCCGCTGTCGATGCGTCTATGACAATTGGCTCCCAGCAGCGGCAGGGTATCGCCTTGCACCATGCGCGCGGTGTCAAGTCCGATCAAGGTGATGGTGTAAGTGGTGTCCTGTTTGACTAGAGGTTTCGGTAATGCGATTACGATAACGATTTGCGTGTCTTGTGCCACCACATGCCCGGTGGAATCCGCGCATGTCCAAACCATGGGATAAATGCCGGGGGCCAAGGAGTCAAATACGTTTTGCGACTTCGCCATAAAAGTGGTGACTAGGGTGTCATTCACCCATTTCCGGCATTGACCTCCCGCCTGTGTCATGGCCACCCCGCTGTCGATTTTTAAAGTGTCGCCGCTTTGACCTTTGAACGAATCGGCGGCTGACCAAACTAAGGAATAGGCGATTTTGGGTGGCTTGAGTGTCGCGCCGAGATTGGTAACCACTTGATATTGCGAGACGCGAACTTGTCCCTCTGGCCATTCGCAAACCCAAACCAAACTGTCCTTGCCCTGTCGCAAGGGATTGGGGGCATTCAAGGCATTCGGGGCAAAAGTTTTTTGCTCCTGCCCATTCACCTTGAGGGAACAGACTTTATCGCTCGAATCCGGGACCAAGCTGTCTGAATAAAAGCTCCACTCATTGCGTGAGAGGTGTAAAGTAAAGACGCTGTCGGGTTCACGAGGCAGTAAGGGAGGCGGCAAGTTAATCGTGATCAAAATCGCGGCACCACGATTACCGGGATAAAGGAGGCGAATCATTCGTATGGGGTTTCCGCCACGGAAATAGGTGATATCAATGATCACCGCTCCTCCCGCATAGGTTTTCGTCGGCAATTTGGAAACCTGTTCCCGTCGGCTCAATGCCCCTTGGAAAAGCGTCTCGGCGCTATCGCTAAGCGTGTCCGTGACCAAATCGATGCGCACGGTGTCTCCGCTATAAAGGGAGTCTGGCAATTGCAATTGAATGTATTCCTCGGTCACCGGCGTTTGGAGACAGCCTGCGAGAAGGAGCCAGAGTCCTAGAATCGAGGCGCAGGTTAGGGCGAAGGGAATACGAAATTTCATCTTGAATTCATTTCAAAAACGTTGCCATCACTCCGGACTTGGCGCGGGTCCGATGGACGTGATATTTTCGCGAACTGGGGCTTCGTCTTTCCACAACCACCACGCAATGGCGCCTCCCGCGGCAATCAGGGACGTGCCTGCCGCTGCCCAAGCCAAAGCACGTTTTGTGCCAACGTTCGATGAGGGAACATTCGCTGGCGGCGGCAGGGTCGGGGTTTCGGATTTGACGGCAACTCTCGAAGCGGCAGCGCGGCGTCGGGTCTTTTCGGCTTCCAAGAGTTCCTGAAAATGACTTGTTATTTCCGGCGAGGCGAGGGCCGGTTCCCAGGGGACAGCCGTATCGGAAAGAATGGCCTGACGAAAGGCGTCCTCACCTGCCTGGTCTCGGTTGAGGCCATGATAAGCCACGCCCAGCCATACCCAAGGCACTGGCCAAGGTGAAGGCAAGGCCGTGTCTTGCTTCAAAGCCGGCTCTAAAACGGATACGACACTATCAAACTCTCCCCAGCTCAGCCATTCGTGCAGTTTATGCTCTTGAATATTTCGCGGGAAAATATCGGTTTGCGCATGAATTTCGGCGATAAATATTAGCGTCATGCCGAGGAAAAAAATTCGTATTGCCGAGAAGCAGGTCATACTCGGTCTCGATTATTGGGGATGGAGGCGAAGGCGCCATATCACAGTATCGCCGTGATTCAGAGTAAAACTTGAATCGATTACCGAGTAACCCGGGCGGCGCAAGCGAATTTGGTGCGCACCTATGGGTAGATCCAAGCCCTCCTTGAGAGGGGATTGACCTCGATGTGAGCCGTCTAACCATACCTCCGCGAACGGAGGTTGAGTCCAAATTTTGAAATGGCCGGAAGATGGGGTTTCTGGCAGAGGGCTCAAGGGTTCGTTCACCTTGAATAGGGCGGGTGATGCCAAAGTATCGCTCCGAGAAGCCGTGGGGCTTTTGACGCGCTCGATTTTTTTGGTTGAGGGCGCAGGGGCCTTGGCCATTTCTCGGCGAGGCAAGGCAGGTGTGATTTCGGTTTTAGGCCTCACCGGCGCTACGGGTTCAGTAAGGACAGCGGACGGTGAAGGAAGAGGCAAGGCAACATTCGCCGAGGTGACCTGATCTTTCGGCGCGGAGTTGGGCCCTGAGGCCATAGGAGTTGCGGCTCTTTGTCGATAAAGCCCAATTGCCAGGGCACCCAAAATCAGGAAGAGCGCGATGCCGCCACCGAAGAGCAAGGCCATGGGTTTGGGCGACGACTTGATTTGCAAAGATTTCAAAGCCTGGGTCGGCTTTTCGTGTTTTAGCGAAGAAGGGTGATTTGCAAAAGCCTGCGCGGCGGCGTCTAGTTTGAGGGCAAGGACGGCTTTTCCTGCCGCCCTTTCGCGATCCGCCCGCTGGCGTAAATAAACGCAAAGAAATTCCGCTTCTTCTTGTCGCTGCAATTCAGGCTGGGCTTGTGCAGCGGCAACGACCTTGGGACCCACGGGCAAGTCCAACTTTTGCGCGATTTCCAAACCTTGAGACAAGGCCAAGGTGGCCGAAGGCCTAGCTTCGGGGCGTTTGGCCAACATGCCCGCGACCCATTCCGAGACCCCGGGCAAGAGCTGGGAATTCATGGCTCCCAGGGGTGGGCATTGGCAGCGAGAAATATTCGCCAGCACTTCCTGCGGTGTCATGCCTTGAAAGGGATAATGACCGGAAAAGCAGCGATAAAATAGGACACCTGCCGCAAAAACGTCGACGGCAGGACCGATGGCGCGCCCATCGGCTTGCTCAGGTGCCATGAATTGAGGTGTGCCCAGCAAGTGGCCGGTATGAGTGAGCGTGTTTTCTCCCGCCAAATGCGCGACGCCGAAGTCGGTCAATTTGACCTGGCCTTCGGGGCCAAGCAAAATATTTCCGGGTTTGACATCGCGATGCACCATGCCCTTGGCATGGGCCGCGGCCAAGCCGGAAAGCAATTGAATGGCAATGGAGAGGCTGGCGAGATTGGAGAGCGGCCCTTTCGCTTTTTCCAAAAGCACGGTTAAGTTGCCGCCTTCGATATATTCAAAGGCCAGCATGATGCGATCGTCTTCGCGCACCAAATCATAGAGGCGCACGATATTTTCATGGGCAAAGCCCGCTACCGCGAGAGCCTCGACTTCGAAGCGTGCCCGGGTTTCGGCATGATGCAATAAATGCGGATGCAGGCGCTTCAAAGCGATGGGCCGGCGTAGAACCGAATCTTGTGCGAGATAGACCATGGCCGTCGCGCCGGAACCGATTTCTTTAATGATTTGGTAACGCAATTTCCCTCAAAGTTAGGAAATCGCCATGCTTGCTTCTTCGCCTCTTGGCATATCTCGCTAGCGGGATTTGAGTCCCGCCAGAGAAACTTTAAGGGCTCCGGAGCCCTTAAGGCTTGCCGGAATAGAGCGTGAGATTATGGGAGCCGTGCATTCCAGTCAGGCGAATCAGGGAAAGGCCCGCCGGGAAATGCTTGCTCAAGCCCAGGACCTTGGCTGCGGGGTTTGTCAGGGTTTCTTGAAAAAGCACATGACCTTTGAGATCGCGAACTTCCCAATGGCGAATCTGGTCTTCGGGAATTTCGAAAAGCCATTGGCGGCCTTGTTGCAAGGCGATAGCGCCTATTCCCTGACGGCTATCACTGTTCCCAATCGCGAGGCGGGAGGACGGGACGGAATTCACTCCGGCCACTTCGATTTTGCCTTCATTCAAATAAGCGCTTTCCAGGGTTAAGCCATTTCCGGAATAACCTTCGGCATGCTCGGCTTCGATTTCAATGAAGCCAACTTTGCCATCCACCTGTTTGCGATTGCCGGCGAGCGCCATTTCCAAACGATGCGCAACCAAGTCAAATCGATGGGAAACACGAACGCCAGTCATTCCCGAGGCGACTCGCTGTACACCAAGCACTTCGGGGGCTGTCGCCAAATTCAATTCCCCGGCGATGAGTCCTGCCAATTGGTCACCCTCGATGCGATAGCGAAAGGTTTGTCCGGAAACCCTTGTGGGCGCCAATAGCCTGAGGTTCGCCTGGCTAACTGCCGCAGCTCGCTTGGCCAATCCGGTTTGAGCGATAGGAAAATCACTGCGCAGCCCCAAGCCATATTGCAAGACCAAGGCGGCATCAAAACTGGTAATCGATCCATTGCCGCTGACATCGGCGACGGCTATCAAGAAATTCGGAAAATCGCGATGCGGCAATTTCAAATGGCCGACTACGCATTGGAGAATGAGGCGGGCATCGGTGGAATCCACTTCTTTATCGTCGTTCACATCTCCATAAAGAATATTGGGATTCGTGACAAAGATTCGCCCCGGGGTGTGGCTGATAAGGACGTGACGGCCCTCGTCGGCGGAAATGTCGGTGAGGGTCATCATGGTCGAGGCTCCTGTTTTGGCCTGCGCTGCCACCAGGATTTTCAGTCTGGCGAATTCGCCTTCTTCTGGGCCGGTGATACGTTGCGTGCCCGCGAATGCCATGGAGACCTTGCTTTGGCTTTGTTTATTCCAGTCCACGGCTTTCCAATTGGGAGCCAAGACGGTATCGATTTTCAGGTCCAATAAGGAGGCCACCGTGGTGTCGATATTGAATTGGAATTGCAGCGAAGAAATGGAGTCCTTGCCATCGCTGGAGAGATACAAGGGCACCCATAGGGTGTCTCCAGCCTTGGCATAATGCGTCTTGATGCCGAGATGTAAGGTTTTCGGGTCCTCGGGAATGCGGCCATAGAGCGTCACGATTTCGCTCGGCGATAAAGCCCGATTGAACAAATCGCCTTGATCTAAACTCCCGACCAGGCCCATGCCCGCATCCCAATCCGAACTGGTGCGCGAGCGAATACCCAGAAAAAGCGATCCCGAAGTGCGAGGTTGAAAACGGGCTAATACTTGCTCGGCCTGTTTTTTCCCATTGAGAAAAATGCGCGCTGTGCCAGAACTCGAATCAAAGGTTAATGCCAGGTGATTCCAACGCCCGCCCGGTGCCGTACCCATTTCGGTGTGCAGCAGATTGCGCTCACGGTAGGACCCGCTTTGGCTCGTACTGGCGTCCGAGGCCCGTAGATTCGCGTAAAAAGAACCGGGCAAGTCCTGGCTCCAACCTTGGCAATTGGCCCAGAGATGAATGCCGACCAATTCATTCGGCTTTTGAAATTCCATCAAGGGAGCGCGCACGCCATTGCCCGATTGATAGAGCCAAATAGAAAACGTGAAGCTTTTCACATTCAAATTCGAGTCGCCAGGGATTTCCACCCACGCTTGGCCATTGAATTTCAACCCTTGGCCCTGAACTCCTTTGACCCAATTGGCCCCATGAATGACTCCGTGATGTCCATGGCCGCTGCTATCATGCAAGGTGTCTCCGACACCCTCATCGAAATTCCAACTGGCTATGGCCTCCCCGCGCAGGGAATCCAATGCATGAGCCGCTGAGTCTAGGGCTTGGGTTTGGGTGGAATCGATGGATTCGGCATGGGTCAAAGCGACAAATCCGAATCCCAAGGCCAGCAGGGCAGGGCAGGCCCTAAAACAGGAGCGATGGGATACGCTTGTTACGACGGGTAAACGCATAAGGACTCCGGTATGGGAAGCAGCTGTGGGAATAATAACCCGGATAGGTAGAGCAAACAATGGGCCTATTGTGATGCCGGATTTTGAAAGGGAACGGTGCCGAGGTTGGCGGCATTTGTCCCGCGAGCGGGACTGTAGTCTCGTGCGGGGGATTTGTAAAAATGATATTAGAAGAGACGTCTTGCTTTACATCCAACAATTCAAACATAACAGCCAAGATCATGGGCTAATGCGTTGGCATGAATTTCGCAAAAGGATGTTTCGCCAGTCATTTTGGTGATGTCAGCTTATAAAGTAGCGGCATCTAACAATTCAAAAAAGGAATGTGCTATGAAAAAACTTTTTCTCGCGTCTTTTGTTTACTTGCTTGTATTAGTCGGTGTTGGCCACACGTCAAGCCTTGGATGGACTGACGCTGCGACCATAACGGATATTCAAATGTATCAAGGAGATGGAACGGTGGATCATCCCCCCGCTATAAGAGCAATGATTGGCTCGAATGCTTTTGGAACAAGAATCGATACGGATCGCGGAAAGCAAATCTACACCTTGCTACTTACAGCATTCACCACGGGTCAAAAAATTCGGGTCTGGGGTAACACGACTAATACAGAGGCTGTCGCACAGATTTCCTATTGGTACCAAAGCCCAACGGATATATGGAGAGAAGTAAAGGTCCCCAAAATTTTCGAACTGCTCATCCAAAATTGATTGGCATTAAAGGAGATGATGGATTCAGATCCTTGATCTCCTTTTTTAATAGGGCCAACAGAAACCAATCCATTCAACAGGAGAGTATCAAAATGCTCAGAAAAGCAAGTTTTATTGCGTTATTATTGATAGGTTTAGTTATTAAGCCAGCCGAATCTCAATCGATCAAAATCGGAGAATCTGAATTGGTTGTTTCAGAATCCAATATGCCACCAGCGATTGAGTTTCCAGGCGGAAATTATGGATTCGACGGATCATTTGCGACCCTGGTAAATCCGGATGGGACGCTTGATTTATTCCTTCCCTGCGGATTTGCAGGAATGAGGCGTTCAACGGGGACTCTTAAAAATCCATTTCAAAATTTTGGACCACAGCAGCCGCAAAGTCAGCTATTCCCGAATGATCAATTATTCTGGGAAATGCCGCTGATTAATAAAACATTAGTTCCCTGGATACTGAATGTTTACAAGATCGCAAATAACCAATTGCTTGGTTTTTTGCATATTGAAGATTTACATATTACCGGTATTTATGATTGCAATACCAAGTATTCGATTGGCTTAGCCTATTCAGCTGACAATGGAGCGACTTGGAAGTTTAGCGGCCATATTATTCGGCCAAAAAATAACAACGGCGCCATTGGCTGCAATGCAGGCACAAACGGAAAGGGCTCAAATATCGGCGGTGTTCCTTACTTAGTCAAAGATGGCTTCCTTTATTTATATTTTAACGAATTCGGTACTGTTGGTTCAAATAACAATGTAAAAAAACTATCTGTGGCTCGGGCAAATCTTTCTAGCGTCGTGGCAAGTGCCCAATCTGGCACGGTAAACTTGAATGACTGGAAAAAATACAACAGTAACAATATGGCCAATGGGGGCTGGAATGAAGCCTCTATCGGTGGAGAAGGATCAAATATCATTAACCCTCATCCGTCCTATACGACGTTTGATCCATTTTACGATTTCCATTCAGATGCCGTATACAGTTCAACGCTTCGAAAATATTTGATAACAGTCTCGGTCGATGCTCTCGGTGCTTCTACAGGCAACGCACTTCTTATGTACGCCTCGGATGACTGTGTCAATTGGTCCAATCCGGTAGTGATCGACGATGCTCAAAATAGACGGCACCCGTATTCAACATTTATCCCTATCTCGACTGGTTCGGGTGATGGTCGAGAAGTTGGCAGCCGATTCGCAATTTACACGCCATTAACATTCGGGGAATGGCAAACCGATCTCTACATGAAGAAAATAAGTATTCCATTTCTTATTCCGTCGCTTCACTATCAAATTGCAAATTGATGTACGATCTCTTCAAGATAGGCAATGAGAATGAGAGTCCCGGATATACTGAAAATCCATACTGATGGGGTCAAGCTACTACGTGGGAAGGATGAATTGTTGAGGCTTGGGGGAGAGGTGTAACGTTAAAACGCAGAGGTGATTTACCAAGGTGCAATCCGGTTTTTATCAAAAACCGGATTGAAAGGGAGACAAAAAAAATGAAAATATTGATGAAAAATAACCACAGACTTTCGCATGTATCGATCCTAGGGCTTTTCGGTTTTTGTTGTGTCGTTCATTCCGCGCCGAAAAAAGTCTTTATTCTGGCTGGTCAATCCAATATGCGTGGATTGGGTCAAGCTTCGGAATTGGGTGGACTTGGGCCCTATACCTTTCAAAACATCTCCATGGTTGGAGCAATTGATAATCAGGCCCAGCTATTCACCAAGAACCCACTTGCTCCGGAAAATCCAGGAGATGCGACCACTTTTGGACCGGAAATTGGAATAGCCCAAGCGCTCTCAAAAAGATTTCCAAATGATCAAATGATTCTAATAAAGGCAGCTTGGGGTGGCACATCGCTCCAGGTAGATTGGGCTCCAAGCGGTATGGTTTATCCATGGTTTCTAGCCCACGTCAAACAGGCATTGAGTCAGATTTCAGGGGAATACAAAGTTTGTGGACTAATTTGGATGCAAGGAGAGACGGACGCATCCTATTCTAATATGGCGACGAATTATTCCGCGAACCTAGTTCGATTTGTAAACGATCAGTTAAGATTTGATTTAAACTTGCCCCATATGAATTTTATTTATGGTGTCATACAGAATTACGTCAATCCCGATAATTCAGTAACTTGGCCATATGGTTCCATAGTACAGGCCCAACAAATCGCGGCCAAAGGCCTTATTACTCGCTCGTATTGCGTC
>JAYUVP010000312.1:0-14790 GCA_043753995.1 Fibrobacterota bacterium | reverse complement strand
CGAAACCAGACGGTGGCAACGCCCACCGATGCCTCGGCGACCTGGTTGGCCCCTTCCATTGGCGAGCAACTCAATAGGGATCGCAACTTACTCACGGTTTCCAAAGGCGCCATTTTCATTCCCTCCTTCACGGAATCCCGTCGTGAGCCCGAAGTCGGTGTCTACAATACCCAGGGAAAATTGATCAAGACCGGGCTAGCGGGGAATCGCTTGCTTGTCGATTCGGGACAATACGAAGTGCGCGTGGGATCGGGAGCCCAGCGCCAGCAATTACGCCGCACGGTTCATGTGGAAGAAGGTCACACCGAAGTCGTGCACCCCACCTGGGGCGGCCTTTTGGTGGAAACTCTCACCGCTGATGGTGAATACTTTGAGGGCCAATACGAGGTGATTCGCATCGATCGCATTGCCTGGTATGGCCGTGGGCGAGGCTTCGAAGATGAAAGGTTACAGGATATCAAGGTATGGATTCTGCCGCCGGGGGTGTATCGCCTCGGCAAGGTCGGCGATCCAGCCAGTTCCTTGCGCAGCTATATCACGGTCGAAGTACCGGCGGGAGAATTGCGTACGATTGAGCTTATTTTCGCCAACAAGAATTCGGAGAGCGAGATTGTATCGGGAGGACTCAAAGCCCTGAATGCCCGTACGGTGGTGGGTCGCAATTGGACTTTCGGCATGCGGGCGGGGGGAAATCTTTCCTTCATCAGCACGGTCGACGATTTCGACAGTCTGCGCCAATCGGGACAATGGTCTTCAGACGTGAGAATGCGGGCGCGCTATGATAGGGCGACCTTTTTCGGCATCAGCGAATTCTCAATGCGCGACAATCTCGTCAAAAAAAAGAATACCCCGCTCAGCGTCGACGCGGACGAAGCGCAAGCCCGAACGACTTGGGTTAGGCGCATCACGACTTGGTTCGGACCTTATGTGCGCGCCCAGGTCTCCACGCATTTTTTCTCACGCTATGCTAGCGCCGACACGGTGCAAATCGGAAGGGTTGTGCCCGACTCCTCAGGCGCGGCTCGTTTCGACACTCTCTATGCGGATTCATCCCGGGATTTCCTCTACCAACCTTCATTTTTCCCTCTTCACCTCTCCGAAGGCCTGGGCGTCAATCTGGATGTGCTCAACTTCAACTTCATCGAACTTTCAACTCAAGTGGGGCTTGCCGCGCATCAACATATCTCCGACGGAGATTATTTCCCCTTAACCTCCACCCAGTTATACCGCTCCGAATCGCAAAGCACGGTCGGCCTGGAAACCCTTATCAATGGCCGAATAAGACTCACCAATATTTTGACCTTAGATTTGCGCACCGAACTTTTCATGCCTGATGCCCAACCAGACAAATTGCAATTGAGCAACTTCGAATTGGACATACGCCTATCCTTGAGCCGTTTCATGGAGCTTGGCTATTTGTTTCAAGTCAGCGAAACGGATAAGCCCGTGGCGAATCGCTTTCCGAGCAGCCACAATGTCAGCTTGAGATTCAGCCTGAATTATTGATTTTCAGCGCTCGCCTGAATGGCTTTCAAATAGGCTTCCGCCACCGTTTCGACGGTCCACCGATATTGGTCTTTAGGCGCGACTCGGAGCCCCTCTGCCACCTCCGCCATGACCTCGCGCCACCTTCCCTTTTCGATTAGGATTAAAGGCGCGCCCTCTTCTAACATTTCCCGTGTCATGGGCAAATCCGCCGCCAGCACCGGGCGCGCGCAGGCCAGGGCTTGCAATATCGAGGCACTCGCGCTCCGGAATTTAAAGGGACAAAGAAAACCATCGGCGGCCGCCAAGGTGCCAGGCAAATCCGCCTCTGCCACATAACCGGTGATGATTACGCGGTCGCCCACACCCATGGCTTCCGCCTGCGACCGCAATTCCTCGGCAATGTCTTGTGGCCCATCGGGCCGCAATCCCCCGGCGAGCAGCAAACCCTGATCGGGAAGTTCGCGCAAGGCCGCGAACAAAGCCTCATAATCATTGCCGGGAGTGAGAAACCCTGCCACCGCCCATAGCCACTTCATCCCTGGCGGCCGCAACCCTGGACGTTGTAAAACCGCGGCCTCGGCCTTCCCTCTTGCCAGGGGAATCACTTCCAGGGTCACGCGCGCGTTACGGCGGCGCAAGATCTCGGCTGCGACCCGGTTCAAAGGAAAAACCGCCCTGGCACCATAGCCGCGCCTTTGCAAAGCCAATTCCGAAACCCAGGAGCGATGCCGCCAGCGATAAAGTGCCCGCTGCAAATAAATCAGGGGCCAAGGGGCTCCCAATTGCGACTCGGGAAAAGCAAAGGGATCCTCGGAATACACTTCATGGGGCACCACATAAAGCCGGTCTCCTACCCACTTGGCCATGTCGCGCATAAAGGTCGGCCCCGGCACACGCATGCGCTCATAATGCAGCAAAAACACGTCAGGATTTCTTTCCCCAATGCGATTTTTCTTGCTGTCCTGCGCTAATTTCGCTCTCTCCCAACCGTCCGCATAGGAAAGAACTTCGAGTCGGCAGCGCGAGGCCAAGGCCGGTGCTAAACGACCGACATAATCGGCAATGCCGCAAGGCGTCAAAGCCGACGGGCCCAGCATCATCACATGCAGGGAGGATAAGTCTGAAGAAGTCACTTCGCGATTATAGCGCCCCGCCGAAGCAGAATCTCGATTCTATCGACAATCCGGGGCGCCTCCATGCCCCCCGGGCTAGAGATGCCTCAACTTGCCGCGCTCGGGCATCACCACGGTATCGGCAGGCACCGAGCTAGTCACCCAGCAATTGCCGCCTATCACGCTATTGCGTCCAATGGTGGTTTCGCCACCGAGCACCGTCGCCCCCGCATAAATGGTCACATTGTCTTCGATATTGGGGTGCCGCTTGGTGCCCTTGATGGGATTGCCGGCTTCATCCTTGGCAAAGCTGCGCGCGCCCAGAGTCACGCCCTGATAGAGCTTAACATGACGTCCCAAAACCGCAGTCTCTCCGATGACCACGCCCGTACCATGATCGATGAAAAATCCGGGACCAATGGTGGCTCCGGGATGAATATCGATGCCGGTTCGCGAATGCGCCACCTCGCTTAGCATGCGCGGCAAAAGCGGCACGCGTTCCAGGTAAAGCAAATGGGCAATGCGTTGGGTGGCGATGGCCTGCACGCAGGGATAGCTCAGCAAAACTTCGCCTACCGAAGTGGCCGCCGGATCGCCTTCATAAGCTGCCTGCAAATCCTCGCCAAGCACCTGCCTCAAGGAAGGCAAGGTGCGTAAAACCCGATGGGCAATGCCTTCAGCCTGCTCCTCATAGGCGCTGCAAGGCTGAACACCCACTGGCGCGGTCGAAGAGATTCTGCCTCCCCGACGCGCCGTAAAATCAAAGGCGAGAGCAATGACACGCTTCAAGGTTAGAGACAATTCCTGGAGCGTCGCTGCCAAATGAGGCTGCAAATCGGCTTCGCCCACTGCTTCGCCGCCGAAAACTCCCGGGAAAACCACCGAAAGCAATTGATCGTGCAAGGCCGCGATGGCGCGATGCCCAGGCATGCGGCAGCCTTCCCATACATTCGCCAAATGGTCACTTCGAATGGCCGAGGTCAATTCTCCTGCCAAACCCTCCCAGTCCGGGTCGGGCATTGCTGCGCTTGCTTTCATATGGATCAATAATACCAAGCCTTGGCGCTTGCTATTTTGTCGCTCACAGTATGCGAATTCTCGTCGATGAAAATATTCCGCAAGGCGACACCGCCTTCGCTCCCTATGGCGATGTGCAAAGGTTTGCCGGGCGCAAACTGGGGCCCGCCGACTTGCAGGACGCCCAAGCGCTGATTGTGCGCTCCATCACCAAGGTCAATGCCGATTTGCTGAAGGGCTCCCGCATCAACTTCGTGGGCACGGCCACCATAGGCACTGATCATGTGGATCTCGATTGGCTGAAAAACCAAGGCATCGGCTTCGCTTCCGCTCCGGGATGCAATGCCAATAGCGTGGCCGAATATATCGTCGCCGCCTTGCTCGAATTGCAGGCAGAGAAAGGCCTAGCCCTGGAGCAAGTCCGGCTCGGCATTGTGGGCTATGGCAATGTGGGCCGCCGCCTTCGCCAAAAGGCCGAAGCCCTTGGCCTCAAGGTTTGGCTTTGTGACCCACCCCTGCAGGAATTAGGATTTCCTGAAACCATTCATACCCTGTCCACGCTTCTGGAGCAATGCAATGTGATTAGCCTGCATGTTCCCCTGGTGAAAAAAGGGCCACATGCCACTCTGGGGCTTTTCAATACCGCCACCCTGGCGCAATTGCCCGGACCCATCACTTTATTCAATACCTGCCGTGGCGAAGTCACCGAAGAAGCGGCCCTGCTTGAGGGACTAAAATCCGGACTCTTGCGCCATTTGATACTCGACGTCTTTCCCGGTGAGCCCAAACCGAATCCCGACTTATGGCGCAATTGCGATTTCATTTCGCCCCATGTGGCCGGCTATTCCCTGCAAGGAAAACTCGGCGGCACCCAGCAAGTGCTCGCTGCTTTTTGCCAGCACTTTGCTTTTCCTGCCCCGGCCCAACTTCCCGAACCCGCTCCGACAAGTCCGGTCATTGCCCTATCCTCTGGGAATGCGGCCAACCCACCCTGGGCCGCCGTTCGCCAAGCCGTGACCCATGCCTATTCCCTACGGGAGGAGGACATGCGACTGCGAATGGCTTTGAACGAGGCCGATCCCGCCGCGGCTTTCGATCGATTGCGGCGTGATTATCCCATTCGTCATGAATTCACGCGCTTTCGCGTGACGGAATGGCAAAACGCCTCGGAGCATGCGCAAAAAATCCTGCGTGATCTGGGCTTTGGGGTTGTTTGAGAATCTCATCAATACTGCCGGTTTTTTTGTCAACCGACTAGCGCAATTGCTCGAAACGGTATACCTTAGGAATTCACCAGTTTGAGGATTCTCTAACCCTGACCTGGGAAGAACCCTGATGTCGACGACACCCATTGCCCTAAAAAATCTGTTGTCCTCGGACACCCTGACCCGGGATTTATTGCGCGTGCGCCCTATAGCCTTGGAATTAATGGCTCGGCGTACCCTTCGTCCTTGGGATGTCATGGATCGCCCCCTTTCCCACCTCTTTCAAGGCAAGCGCGAGGGTTCCTTAGAAGACTTTCTGGACGAACTTTCCTCAGTCACCATTCCGGCTTCGGATTCACGCTGGGAAGAGCTGCAAGCCTATCACCTTATCGATTATGTCACCCAAGGTCATCGAGAATTCCTGCTCAATGACATTCCGGACATCAATTACCTGTTCGACATGTTGCTCTTGACCGATTCGGCCAACTCTGGCGCTTTGCGCGCCTTGCAAGGCGATTTCCAGGCCTTTTGCCAAGATTATCACCGCCACATGGAAGAAGAAGAGACCTTCATTTTCCCTCGTATTTTGCGATGTGAAGCCAGCCTAAAGGATTCGAGCGTGCATCCCGATTTCAATGCGGGATCCGTGCAAATCTTCGTCGCCACCCGAAGTCCGCGCTTGGTTCATCGAACTGAAACATCCTTGGCGGAAATGGTGGATCGCGCCGGTACCTTGGCCGAAGAATTGGCCTTGCCAACACCGGAAAGCAGCAACTTGCACGCCTTGATGATGCATTTCCTGTCTCGGCTCCGCGCTCACACCCATCTCGAAACGGAAATTCTTTTTCCATTGGGTCTAGAACTGGAACGCACCCTGTTCAACCTTTCCATCGGCGGCAAGGTGACCGGGCGACAAATTCGCGGTCCCCTCGATTCGGGCGTGATACGCCTTAGACCCGTCTAAGATCTTTACGATTAGTCAGTACACTTCGGCCCTCAAGGGCCGGATTTCAGGCCCATTCCCATTACGTCCCCGCGCGGCCTTGTTAGATTTCGCGTCTCCCATTTTTAAACACAAAAAACCATCAGCTGATCGCAAAAGATCGAATTGGGAACAAGGAGCTTGTTTATGGCGAAAGCCGAGAAATACGTCTATTACTTCGGAAAAGGCAAAACCGAAGGGGATGCGAGCCAAAAGAACTTGCTAGGTGGCAAAGGTGCCAATCTCGCGGACATGGCCAAGGCTGGCTTGCCGGTGCCTCCGGGCTTCACCATCACCACGGAAGTTTGCACGGCTTATTACGCCAATGGCCGCAAATACCCCTCCGTGATGAAGGAGCAAGTCCTCGAAAAGCTGGCCCAAATCGAAAAGGAATTGGGCAAGGGTTTCAACGATCCCAAGAACCCTTTGCTTTTGTCGGTGCGTTCGGGCGCCCGCGTCTCCATGCCCGGCATGATGGACACCGTGCTCAATCTCGGCCTCAATGACAAGACCATTGGCGGCCTCGTCAAGGTTTCGGGCGATGCCCGTTTCGCCTATGACAGCTATCGCCGCTTCGTCATGATGTACAGCGACGTCGTGCTCAATGTCCACACCGATCATTTTGAGAAAGCTCTCGAAGAGGCCAAGCACCATGCTGGCGTCAGCGAAGACACCGGCCTCACGGCGGAACAGCTCAAGGCTCTGGTGCATACCTTCAAGCAAATCACCTTGAAGGCCACAGGCAAGCCCTTCCCCGAAAATCCCCAAGACCAACTCTGGGGCGCCATCGGTGCCGTCTTTTCCTCGTGGATGAGCGATCGCGCCATTGTTTATCGCAAGACGTATCGCATTCCCGAAGAATGGGGAACGGCCGTCAGCGTGCAAGCCATGGTTTTCGGCAATGCCGGTGAAGATTGCGCTACAGGCGTGGCCTTTACCCGCAATCCTTCGACTGGCGAACGCTTGTATTACGGCGAATACCTCATCAATGCCCAAGGCGAAGATGTGGTGGCTGGCATACGCACGCCCCAGCCCATTTCGAAAAAAGCCAAGAAGTCCAAAGACGAAGTGGCTCTCGAAGAAGTCATGCCCAAGGCTTATAAAGAGCTGACGGCGATTTTCGACAAGCTCGAAAAGCATTATCGTGACATGCAGGACATTGAGTTCACCATCGAACACAATCGCCTCTTCATGCTGCAAACCCGCAATGGCAAGCGCACCGCCGCTGCCGCCGTCCGCACTGCCGTGGAAATGGTGAAGGAAGGCCTCATTTCGAAAGAAGAGGCCATCATGCGCGTCGAGCCCAATTCGCTCAATCAATTGCTGCATCCCAGCTTTGATCCGAAGGCCACGAAAGAAGTGTTCGCCACCGGTTTGCCCGCCTCACCCGGTGCCGCTACCGGCCAAGTGGTGTTCACCGCTCGTGACGCCGTGCATTGGAATAGCGAAGGCAAGAAGACCATCTTGGTTCGCCAAGAAACCTCGCCGGAAGACATCGAAGGCATGATTTCGGCCCAAGGCATTCTCACCGGTCGCGGTGGCATGACCTCGCACGCTGCCGTGGTGGCGCGTGGCATGGGCAAAACCTGCGTGGCCGGTTGTTCCAGCCTGCAAATCGATGCCGACGCCAAGCGCGTCAAGGTCGGTAGCCTCACCCTCGGTGAAGGCGACTGGATTTCCATCAATGGCAGCACCGGCGAAGTGATGCTCGGCAAGGTCGACACCGTCGAGGCTTCCCTCACCGGCGAATTCGGCACCTTCATGAAATGGGTCGATGAACTCAAGACCTTGGGCGTGCGCGCGAATGCCGACGTTCCCAAGGACGCGGCTGTCGCGGTGAAGTTCGGCGCTACCGGTATCGGCCTTTGCCGTACCGAGCACATGTTCTTCGAAGGCAATCGCCTGACTTATTTCCGCGAAATGATTCTCGCTAAGGATTTGAATGGCCGCAAAGCCGCTTTGGCCAAGTTGCTCCCCATTCAGCGCGAAGACTTCGAAGGTCTCTTCACCACCATGAAGGGCTATCCGGTGACCGTGCGCTTGCTCGATCCCCCCTTGCATGAATTCCTTCCCCACACCGAAGCTGAGCAAAAAGAAATGGCGCATGCCATGGACATTTCCAGCGAAGAAGTGGCCGCCAAGGTGTCTTCCCTGCATGAGCTCAATCCCATGCTTGGCCATCGCGGCTGCCGCTTAGGCATTACTTATCCCGAGATTTACGACATGCAGGTGCAAGCCATTATTGAGGCTGCCGTGAATGTTGGCAAGAAGGGCGTGAAAGTCATTCCTGAAATCATGATTCCCCTCGTGGGAACCATTAAGGAATTGACCATTCTCAAGGAAAATGCCAAGACTGTAATTGCCAGCGTCCTCAAGAAGAGTGGCAAGAAAATGGAATACTTGATCGGAACCATGATCGAAATTCCTCGCGCCGCTCTCTTGGCCGATCAATTGGCCCTCGAAGCAGACTTCTTCAGCTTCGGCACCAATGATTTGACCCAGATGACTTTTGGCTATAGCCGCGACGATAGCGGCGTTTTCTTGCCGACCTATGTCGACCAGAAGATCTTGCCAGAAGATCCATTCCAGGTTCTCGATCAAGCTGGCGTCGGCCAATTGGTCAAGTATGGCGTCGAACGTGGCCGTGGAGCCAATTCCAAGCTCAAGGTCGGCATTTGCGGCGAGCATGGCGGTGAGCCTGCTTCCGTGAAGTTCTGCCATAGCGTGGGCTTGAATTATGTGTCCTGCTCGCCTTATCGCGTGCCTATTGCCCGCTTGGCCGCAGCACAAGCTGCCATCGAGGAAAAAAAGGCGGCCAAGGCTGTAGCAAAGGCCGGAAAAGCCGCGCCTAAAGCGAAGGCCAAAGCCGGTAAAAAGCCAGCTGTGAAAAAGGTTGCCAAGAAGAAATAATTCGCTCCTTGGCCGCCCTCGGGCCTAGGTCACGCGGCAGTTACCTCCACGGAGAGCCTTAGCTGGCTCTCCGTTTTTTTATGCTTCATTAGCTCCGCTCAAAACTCTACGATGGATTGAATTTATTCCGATTTCGACTTGACTCTTATTTTACTGAAAAGCGCCGAAATTCTTGACAATCTCATTCTTTTCGTGACAAAAGCTCTATTTCCTATTCCAAACATTTCCATATCTTGATGTTCAATCAAGACAAGGTGTACAGCTTCTTGGTATTATCGAACGAGCGTGCTAGCTTTGCCGACCAATTCTACGTGAGGGGGGATATTTGGCCTCTGATATCGTTAAAGATTTGGAAAAGGCTTTCGACTCAGGTGAGCTCGATAATCTGAAGCAAGCCTTATTGCCTTATATTCGTTCCAATCGCGCCAAACTCCTGCAATTCATCGCTGATTTTCAACGAGTCGAAGGCCCTTCCCCGCTCGAACTCATGGTCAAGGTCTTTATTCTTCAGAATAACATGCCCTTTGATTTGCGTGATTACATGACTCGTCAAAGCTCAATCATCGAGAAAGAAATCGGGCCTTGCCATTGCGCCGAAGAACGACGCGCATCAATTGCCACATGGATTCATCAAAAGGCCGCCGATCATCGCAGCACCTCCATGTTTCAGCAAGTTTATTGCTTCGAGCGACTCAAACAGCAGATTTTGCCCCTCATTGAAGAAGAGCTGAACTTGATGGCTCGTATCCCGGCCTAATCCACTTCAATCGCCTCCGAATAGTCTTTAGTCTACGGCCAAATCCCCCTGCACGGGAAGGCGTAATACTAGGCCCCTGCGAGTATGGGCAAAAAAATCTTCAAACTCTTTCTTCAGCTCAAATCCTATTGCCTGGTCTAAGTTGCCATCCTTGGTCGTCCGCGCCCAAAGGTCAGGCCATTGTTCAACGCCCTCTTGTCTGATAGCCCGATAAAAGCGCTCGACCATAGCTAGAACGGGTCGACCATAGCCAAGCCGCTCCCAGCCCAAGGTGTTGAGTCCACCCCACCGCAAGGGTTCCCCCATAGCCTTTAGGCCGGGCAAAACATCTTTGTCCACACGCAGGTTTCCACCAATAAAGGCCCCGGCGCCTATGCAAACGAATTGATGTAGGCCTGTCATTCCTGAAATCACAGCCCCACGGCCTAATCGCACATGCCCACCCATTTGCACCCCATTCGCGACAATCACACCATCGCCCAGACGGCAATCATGGGCCACATGGGCATAGGCCATAATGAGGCATTGGCGCCCGATAATGGTTTCGCCGCCTTGTCCCGTACCACGATTGACCGTGACATATTCACGCAAGCGGGTTCCCGAGCCAATGCGCACGCGAGTGCTTTCTCCGCGATATTTCAAATCCTGAGGATCTCCGCCTACCACAACGCCAGTATCTAGGACTACCTCCGCTTCGAGGGTTACCCCTTGGCGGACCTGGGCAAAGGGACCAATCACGCAGCCCCGACCAAGCACCGCGCCAGCTTGTATACAGGCATAGGCGCCAATAGAGCATCCCTCCCCCACTTCGGCCCCGGGGTCAATAAAAGCCGAAGGATGAATCAAGGAAGACAAGGGCATTCGCCGGGCAGAACTAGGAGGATCAAACCATGGTGGCTTTGATGGTCGCCTCGGCGGCTAATTCGCCGCCGACTTCTGCCCTGGCTTTAAGTATGGCGAATCCGCGGCGATACTTTTCGAGATCAGCAATGAGTCGAAGTTGATCCCCTGGGCGCACAGGACGTCGAAATCGCGCCTCTTCAATGCCAGCAAAGGCAGGGCGCTTTCCGACGGCTTCATCGGGAAAGGAAAGGGCGATAAGAATGCAACAAGCCTGGGCCATGGCTTCGATTTGTAGAACCCCAGGCATGACGGGATCGGCTGGAAAATGGCCGGAAAAAAAGCCGTCATTGAAAGACACATTCTTGAAGGCTTCGATGCGCAGGCCTTTGTCGATTCGTGTCACGCCATCAATGAAAAGGAAAGGGTACCGATGCGGCAAGATTTGAAGAATGCCGGCATAATCCAAGGTTAAGGCCGATGCCTCAGGGGTGGGCTCGCTCATGAATCAAGGCCTCCAAAAGGCGATGGTGGTGGTGGTGACCCGCATTGCGCAAATGCAACCGCAAACGCGGTAGCCGCAAGCCGAAAATGGCCAAATCACCGAGTAAATCTAGCATCTTGTGCCTGGCGGCTTCATCCGGGAATCGGTATTGCGCAGGATGCAGCAAACCCTTTTCCTGGTTTTCCGAGGCAACTAAATCATTCAAGAGTTGTCGGGCCCGCCCCGCCGCCGCATTCGACTCCGCAAGCAGCAAACCGGCATTCGCATTCGCGCCTATTAAACGACCCTGTGAGCGCAAAGCGATATAGTCATCGGAGAAAATAAAGGTTCTTGCTGGCAAAACCTGTTCAAAAGCTTCGGAGGCCGAAGACATGGAGTAACGCGCCCGATACTCACCCCGAATGATTTCGTAGGTGGCTGAAAAACATTCGCTCGGCTCGGCCCATAAAAAGCCTCCCTCCCATTCCCACTTGAATCGCAAGCCCGATTCATACTCTTCGGGGGCATCGGCCTCATAGCCGGCGGTGACCGCCAATTGGGACAGAGATTCGGAATAGGGTTTGGCGCTCCCATCCAATAGGGGAAGGGATCCCTGCGGGCAATGAATGGCAATAGGCATGCGAGGAAAAAAAAGCCAAGCGGCCATTAAATGCTCGGTGAGGCCTAATTTCCCGGCATTCGGCAATGAAGTGAAAGCATTCCCTTGATCTTTGGAAACGTCCCGTGTAACACCCCAGTGACTATCGCCTCCAAGTAAGGTGCGACGAGAATCACGACGAGGCAAATGAGCCCATTGTTCGGGTGATTTGCCCAAAGGCTCCCCAGGCCAAAGGAGTAGTGGAGTGGTTCCTGGAGGCATTAAATGCATTTCGACGCCGACTTCGGCCCCACTTTCCATGTCGAATCCAGCCAAGGCCAACCGGTCCGGGGTCGGTGAAATCATCTCGTTCTCGTTAAACAGACCACGAATTCCGGGGTTTTAAGGGCCATGAAACAGATTTTTATAGGAAAACTTCGTTTAGGAATACAATTCTGCCCAATGCAAGGGCAAATCGACTACAAATATCTAGCTTTCTGCTCCCTAATGGTCCTCGATGTGGGGTATCCAAGGGAAACCCTTCAACGCAAAGGACGTTGTATGAATCTGTTTGTTGGAAATTTGTCATTTGAAGTTACCCAAAGTGATCTAGAAGGTATGTTCAGCAGCCTCGGCCAAGTTTCCTCGGCCAAGGTGATGATGGATCGTGAAACTGGCCGTTCGCGCGGTTTCGCTTTCGTTGAAATGCCCAATGATTCCGAAGCTCGCTCCGCTATCCAGAGTTTGAACGGCAAGGATTTGAAAGGTCGCAAGATTAACGTTAACGAGGCACGGCCCAAGGAAGATCGTCCCCGCGGCAACAACCGCTGGTGAGAGAACCCAAGGGCATCAGTTGATTCGCGTAATCATTTGATGCTTGGTGTTCCGGCGTTCGGCCCCCGATGGATTCGGCCGCCAACGCGCTAGAATAAGTTCAATCAACAAAAGCCCTTTGGTTAACCGAAGGGCATTTTGCTTTTCAGGTGTTTTTTAATTAGCGCAAGTCTTAAAGAATTGAATACAGAATACATGTAGCCGGGAAATTCGCCTCCCGGCAAGGCATTTATTTCTGCTGCAGCAAGGTAATGCTATAGCTCTTCAAAGCAATGTTGGTACCCGTAAATGCCTCAGAGACCGGACCGGACTTGCTATTGGTCTCATCCAACCTATCCAAGGTCCAGCTATCACCAGCCTTTAAACCCTTGATTTGCAGCGAGGCCGTAACTTCGGTTTTGGGGCTCTTATTGATAAAAAGCAAGGACACTTTGCCGTCAGGCTTTTTCGCCATATAGCAAGTGACATTATCATCATTGGACGAGCAGTCCAGCAATTGGCCGCGCAAGGCTTTGGAGGCCATGGCAAAGGCGTGATAGCTGGGGCGTGGCACAATGTCACCATCCGGGGCGCCATTGCGGCTGAGATAACCATAATCACCACCTTGGTCGGTGATGTCATTGTGAATGTCCCAATAGTCGGCATGCTCAATATTGTGCTTGGCAAGCATACCCAGATAATCGGCCACGAATAGCCCATTGACCAAGCTCAGGGTTTGCGGACCGGGCTTGAAATCAACGCTATTCCATTCGGTGAGCCAAATACCATACTTCTTACCTGGCTTCCCGAATTCCTTAATTTGGTTTTTAACAGATGGCAAAATCTCATCGAGGCTTTGTGGTGCGGAAAGTAGGGCTGCGTCATTCTCTTCTCCCGAATGCTGCGGATAATGATGCACAATGACCGCGTCAGCGATTTCTTTAGTGGCTTCGAGTACTTGCTTATTCCATTCACCGTCCATCACCCAAACCACGGAAACCTCAATGGTTGGATCGACAGCTTTCATAGCCTTGATGAAGTCCGCAGTCTTTTTGCCATAGACATCGCCGGTAGTGAATTGGGGATGCCAATTGCCATAGAGCTCATTTCCAACTTCCCAATAACGGACCTTTGCCTTTTTCACGACATTCACATGTTTTACCCACGCCGCGGCTTCTTCAGGCGTGCCGGTGCCAAAGTTCACCGTGATCATCGGTTCGGTATTGGTTTTCTTGCAAAAATCAAGAAACTCGTCTATGTCGACCATATGGTCTTTTTTGTTTAAAACCTGCTCCCAATGATCTTCGTCGGCTCTTAAGCCACCAGGATACCGCAATACGCCATGATTCACTGCCTTCACCAAGGTTTCAGTGCGTGTATCCAGTAAGTCACCGTCCCACAAGGCAGAATTAATACCGAATATGCCTGGATTGATGGAAGCCGTAATTATTTTGCCCACATCACCACGAACAACGGCATTGCGATGCGAGGCCACGACAACCTTGGGCAATTCACGCAAATTGGTGAGTTGCACATTGTCGATCATGTAACTTCCGCGAGTACCGTCCCCGGCAGGCTTAAAGTCGACTTTGGCAATCCCCTTGATGTCGAAAGTGCCGTTTTGCTCAGCATCCGGGGGTTGATAATAAGGGAATTTTGCGAAAGATTTAAAAGGGACAAGGATATCATTCCAGCCTTTGACTCCCCCAACATTGGTGACAAAAATTTCATTGCCAGCGTCATTGACTTGAACCGTAATGCCTTGAAAAGCCTTATCGGTATAAAAACTGAATCGCAAGCCCCAATGCTTGGTCCAATCACGATTCTTGGCTGGTGTGCTGTTCTTTTTATAGTCATACATGGCATCGCACCAATCTGCTAGCCTATAGGTCACATTCAACGCATGCTTGCCCTTGCCCTGTGCATCTCCCTTAGGAGCAATCACCACGGCGGCGATTTCAGATTTCTCACCCTTGGCCACTTCCCACTTTTGATCGGCCGCCGACTCGAAGTCGTGCAAGGTTAAATCAGGCTCGCTACTTTTGAATGCGGCCCAGAAGGCATCGGGGTCGACATAACCGGGAATGGCTTCGATAATGCGAATTTCATCGGTATAGAAAGCCACCGGCTGGCCAGCATCCGGCTTGTTCTCACCTTTATTATTCGAAAAACGGAGTTCGTTGATGGCCTTCCAATCGACATTGTCCGTCAATTCGGCCTTTTTCTTTCCATCCCAAAACCTGCCGATGGGCAGGAATCGCTTCAGGGGAATTTGAAAATAACGCCAACTCGTATCGATGACGCCGAAGTCGCTGATGGACAATTTGGTTTGAACCTTTTTGCCATCACTTTCATCATCTAAAAGACCCAAATAAATGGCCTTAGTGCCTGGGCCGCCCTTGGCCCAAAAAGTCAATCCCGCGGTGCCATTGCGCAATCCGCTTAAATCAATATTGTGTCCGGCACCCATGGCCACAGTTGCGCCACTATAATCATCATTGTCTAGATACACAGCCAATGCCCCGGTATTACCTGACTCAGAAGATGGCGCACCTTGAGCGTTTACGGGCTGGATTTTCAAAGC
>JAYUVP010000311.1:0-3801 GCA_043753995.1 Fibrobacterota bacterium | reverse complement strand
GGGAGGTGAAACTTGCCCGCTGCACATACCGCTTAATCCTCTGAATGATATATCCTAGGATTGGATTTCGCTCGTAAATTCCTTTTCCCAAATCATAGTATTCCCTCGACTTCTCAATTTTCCCAGTATCAAGATTAATTTGCAGCCATGATATTCCAGGTAATTCAAATGCCTTCTTCGAAGACCGAGCCTGCGCCCTCATGGTCCATTCTATGACTATGGTTTCCGCTGAACAAGTCGATCTTCCATAGACATAGGTGATTTGGGAAAGGCTTTGGAATAGCCGGGAAAAATGCGACTTTAAATTTTCAATTCCACGGCCGGTTGAAATAGGGTCTTCAAATAGAATATCGTCCGAATAAATTTCCTTTAAGGCATCAAGATTTTCATAGCTCAATAAGTTCCACGCGCTTTGAATCTTTCGAATTTTTTCTTCAGTCATACTGGTCTATCAAATTAGATGATTTCGCTCTCGGTTGGGGTGAGGTCTCCCCCCTCGCTTCGGCCCCGCGATGCGGGTCCTTCGCTGCCCCCCTCTGCGGGGGTGGTGCGCCCCCCCCGCAACGCCCCCCTAGACATGGGTTAAACAGGATCCGTTGTAACTTTTAATCCCGTGCAGCCCGATGAAATACTGACTGTTCCTTCGCATCCCTTTCAGCCCTTGCGCCTTTGCCTCGATGACGTGCTGCCCGTCAGCATGGTTTTGCTTTTGGGATATAAGCGCCGCCTCGATCCCATCGCATTGCGCGAGGCCATGAAAAAGGCATTGCAGGCCTTCCCCCATTTGAGTGCCCGCATCGACCTGAACCTACAGCCGCTCCGGGCGGAATTGGTGCCGAGTGATCGCGAATTACAGTTAGAGTGGATTCGCTCCGGCGAACCGTTGTCCCAACCCTTGGAAGACCAGAATCAGGCAACCTTGTTCGCGCGCTTTGCGCCTTCGGCTGCGGCCTCCGCGCGCACGCCCATGCAGGCTTTGCAATCACCCTTGCTCCAATTGCGCCTTACCTGGTTGCCGGAAAGCGAAGGGTGCGTTCTGGGGGTGATGGTTTCGCATATGGTTATGGACGGTTCCGGTTTGGCTCTTTTCCTGGCGCATATGATTGCCGCGATGCGAGGGGGAAGCGCGCCGGATGTGGTCCATGATCGACGTCATACCTTCCCTGACATCCTGCCCGCAGCCGCGGGCTTGCCTCCGCATTATGTGGAAGTACCACAGCTTTCCCTGGCCATGGCGGAAGGAGCGGACACCTTGGCTTCTTCCACTCCCACCGTATTTTCCCTATCGCTTGCCGAGTTGCGACGAAGCATGGCCGATAAATCCTCGACCGAGGCTCGTCTTTACTTGGCCGCACATCTGTGCCAGGAAGTGGCGGCACGACAGCTTGGACGGCGAACTTTGGCGCTATGGTGCAATGCTCGCGGGCTGGGCCATGTCCCTCGAAACTATACCGGCAATGCGGGTTGCTATACCCATGTCCCCTTGGAGCCCGGCAATACGCAAGGGTGCTATCAAAACCTGAAACGCACCATCACGCGCACCGGCTTTGCCGAAATCAAGGATGCCTATGGGCGTCTTAAGTCGGCCGAGGCCGCGGGACGAGTTGTGTTTTGGAATGGCCCAGGTGAAAATCTTCTTTCGCTTAATTTGGTGCCGCCCGCACGCGGCGCTGCGGATTTCGGTCAGGGTGGCCCCGACTATGCCCAGCTTTTGACTCGCAATGTCTCCGGCTTGCGGCTCTACAGCAGTGCGGATGGCGAGAGGCTGGTGGTGGAGGCATGCTTGCCTGAGGCCCATGGCGCGGGACTGATTGCCTCCTGCGAGGGGCTGGGATTGGTTGTGCATCGGTGGCATCAATCCGAATCGCTTCGAACCTGATGTGGATGCATTGGCTTTTGTAATAGCCTTCTTCCTCGGTCGAGTGATTTCCATTCTGCTCTATCAGAGCACATGGAAAAACGGCATCGCACGGAAATTCCATCCCTGGGGCGCTCTGGCCACCTTTCTTGCGAGACCCTGGCCATGGCTGGCGCATATCCCCATCGTCGTCTTGACCGCGAGCCTCGATTGGCAAAGCCTTCCGCATGTCCGTGTTTTCATTTGGGTGGCCGCCGGTGCCTTGTGCCTGGGTGCCGTGGGCCGCTTTGGGGCCGTCGACCTCGGGCGCTTTT
The DNA here is from genome assembly GCA_043753995.1 of Fibrobacterota bacterium. Taxonomy (GTDB): domain Bacteria; phylum Fibrobacterota; class Fibrobacteria; order UBA11236; family UBA11236; genus JAYUVP01. Next base: position 1,629 of record JAYUVP010000311.1, on the reverse strand, counting down.
TCCTCTTCGATCGGTGCTTGATAGTTTTGCTTTGGGTGGGCTTAGGCTTTTCGCCCGCCTTCCTGTATCCATTGCTTTTGGCATGTTGCTGCCTGCAATACACCGTTTCCGGTTGGGCTCTCAATCCCGGCTATTCCAATTTGCTGGGCTTCGAGTTCATGCGAAGCTCCTTGTGCATGGCTCTGGCTGGTTTGCTAACACTGGCCGGGCTCAGTGGCATTGACGCCGCACCGATGGGTATTGTCGAGGCTGAAGCCTTGTTCTTCGCCTTGGTGCTATGTGGGCAAGCCGCCGGTTATGTCCAACAGGCGGTGGCGAAATCTGCTCTAGGCAAACATTGGTATTCGTGGTTTCGAGAGAACCGCCTGCAATGCTTGCTGGTCAATGCGTATTTACGGGGATGGTGTGCGCAATGGATTCGGATGGAAAGCATTTTACGCCTGGCCCGATGGGTAACCCACTTTCGTGTGCCGCTCTGTGCCGCTGCCTGCCTAATCGAGATCAGTTGGCTGTTCATTTTAGCGGATTCACCCTTAGCCCTAATGATTCTCGCGGCAACCCTGGCCTTTCATCTCGCAGTATGGCTGTTCACTGGCCTTGCCGGATATCATTATGCTATTAGCCATTTACTAATGATTTTTCTATACGTCACGATTTCATCCCAATCGTCCAAATCGGATTATGCCTTGGTCGGGGGAGGCTGCATCCTGGTTTCTTCGGTTTGGGTTCTGCTTTTGCGGCGGCACATCTTCCGTGAATATACCCGCCATGGCGCCCCGGGTGGGTGGGGCTGGGCCGCCGACCCCGCCGATCATCTTATGTCCTGGTGGGATGGGCCTTATATGCGCATGTATTCTTATCGCGTTAAAACCGTCACGGGACGGCACTATGATTTTCCCGTCACTCGCTTTTCCCCTTATGACACCTTTATGACCGATATGCATACCCATTTGATGATATTGAATCGGAACTGGGATCTTGACCCTCAGCTCGCCGCCGATCGCGTCATCGCCCGTACTGGGGTTTGGGGCTTGAGTGTTTCTCTCCAAGATCGCGATCCACTTTATCGCTTGATGGATTCTCCCGAGGCCGACCTTGGCTGCATGTATCCCAAGACAAACGACTCGCGGATAAGCGACTCCTTCGCACCCCTGGTCGCCTTTTTCCAAGGGATCCATCGCTTCCAATCCCGCTGGTGGTTCCGAATTCTTTTTCGTTGGCCGCATTTTCCGGGGGAGGACCACGTTCCCGACATTTCCCCCCTCGCAAGCGAATCCCTGCCCGCTTATTCTGGCACCGAACCGGTAACCGAAGTCATTTGCACTTGCGTCAAGACCTTTTATCGCGGCGACGCCATCCTAAAGCTGGATGAAAGCGTATTCGCCAGGATTTGCATTCCCCAAGAGGCTTCGAAATGATTGCCCCGCAACAGCAGCGCATTTTAGATCAGTATTCCACTCCTGCAGGGAGGAGTCTCTATCGCCATGTCATGGGGGATGGCAGCGATCACATCCATTATGGAAGGTATGACCAAGACGACACCACCATGCAGGAAGCATTAAGCGCTTCCTGCCGACGACTTTTGGATTTGGCGCTGACGCGTCTTGAGCCGACAGGCATTCGGAATAT
>JAYUVP010000310.1:0-29880 GCA_043753995.1 Fibrobacterota bacterium | reverse complement strand
CTCGTTCTCGCTCGGGCTTGGTGCGACAAATGAGTTTTGAGACCGGCTCTACTTCGATCTTTTCCGAATACTTGCTTCGATTCCCGGCGCGCGGTTAATTTTGCCGATATGCCAGCCCAAAGACTCAAGATTTATTTGCTTTTTGCGCATCCTTCTTTTGAAAAGAGTCGCGTACAAACCCATTTGGTTAAGGTGGCGCAAGCTTTGCTGGATGTCACCGTGCGCGATCTCTATGAAGAATACCCTGACTTCGACATCGATGTCGCCCGAGAGCAAAAGGCCTTGCTCGATCACGACATCATCATCATGCAACACCCCTTTTATTGGTATGCCGCCCCTCCCATTGTGAAGCAATGGATTGACCTGGTTTTAGAGCATGGCTTTGCCTATGGCCGCGAAGGCAAGTCTTTGCATGGCAAGTGGTATATGCATGCCACCACCACCGGCGCGCCGGGTAAGGTCTACCATTCCGAAGGCCATAACCGATTCACCATGCGCCAACTGCTAGCCCCTTTCGATCAAACGGCATTTTTATGCGGCATGATTTACCTCGCCCCTTTTGTCGTGCATGCCACTCATCTCATTGATTCGCCGCAGGACATGGTTGAGCCCTGCCGACGCTATCACGAAGTACTCACCCGTTTGCAAACAGGTGATGTTGATCTCGAGCAGGCCTGTGGGGCCGAATCCATCGATGTGATCTTGGGAGGGCGATGATGCAAGGGCCGATGGCGATTGGGTTCGTTTATTTGTTGGCTATAGTGGTGGCTGTTCCCCTGGCGAAGCGGGCCGGGTTGGGTTCGGTGCTGGGCTATTTGGTGGCCGGAGTTCTATTGGGTCCGCATGTCCTTGGATTGCTGGGAGAGTCCAGCCAGGATGTGATGCACTTCGCCGAATTCGGCGTGGTGATGATGCTTTTTCTGGTGGGGCTCGAATTGCGGCCGGCCTTATTGCTGCGATTGAAAACTCCCATTTTGGGATTGGGCGGCAGCCAACTATTGGGCACGGTCCTAGTGGTGGGGCTGGGGTTTTTGCTTGTGAAACAGCCTTGGCAAACCGCCTTGGTCGTGGGCTGCATTTTGGCGATGTCGAGCACGGCCATTGCCTTGCAATCCATGGCCGAAAAGGGTTGGCTGAAAAGCAGTGGGGGCCAGAATGCCTTTTCGATCCTGCTTTTTCAGGATTTGGCCGTCATTCCCATGTTGGCTCTTTTTCCCTTGCTCGCCACGGCCTCCTTACACCAAGCCAACCAGGCCGCGCATGGCGAATCGGGAGGGCATGCCTCTGGGGCCGCAGGCCTGGCAAGCTTACCTGGATGGGTTCAAGCCCTAGTCATGATTGGCGCCGTGGTCGGTGTCGTCGTGATTGGCCGTTTTGCTTCGCGTCCCATTTTCCGCTTCATAGCCGGATCAAAATTGCGTGAAGTGTTCACGGCCTTCGCCCTTTTGCTGGTGGTTGGCGTGAGCCTCTTGATGACTCAAGTCGGATTGAGTCCTGCCTTGGGTGCATTCTTGGGCGGAGTGGTGCTCGCCGACAGTGAATACCGCCACGAACTCGAAAATGACATTGAGCCCTTCAAAGGATTATTGATGGGCGTTTTTTTCATCTCGGTAGGCGCGGGAATTGACCTCAAGCATTTGGCCAGCAACCCCTTGCTGGTTCTAGGCGGCGTTGCCGCCATCATGGTGTTGAAGGCTTTGGTGCTCTTAGCCATTGGCAAAGCGTTTCGACTTTCGAGAGTCGACACCTTGCTCTTGGCCTTTGGTTTATGCCAGGTAGGTGAATTTGCCTTCGTGCTGATTGGGCTCACCGCAGGTTTGGGTCTTTTGCCGGGCGATTTGCGAGCCACCCTCACCAGCGTGGTGGCAATATCCATGGCCATGACACCCATGGCCTTATTGGCTTATGAAAAAATGGTTTTGCCGCGCATGCAGCAGCGACAAAGCGGGCGAGAAATGGATGCTCCCGAAGTAGGCGAAGTCGAGGCCATCGTGGCTGGTGCCGGCCGCGTCGGCAATTCGATCTTGCGCTTGCTGCGGGCCAATGGAGTTCGCACGGCCGTGCTCGACTCGAACCCCGACACCGTCGATGCGCTGCGCAAAGTGGGGTTACATGCCTGGTACGGTGATGCGGCGCGCCCGGATTTATTGCATGCCGCAGGAGCCGAGAAAGCCAAGGTGCTCATCATCGCCATCGATGATGTCGAAAAAACAAAAGCCATAGCCGATGAAGCGCGTCATCATTATCCGCATTTAAAAATCATGCTTCGTACGCCTGGACCGAAAGAGAGTTATGCCTTTCTCAACGACGGTTACGAGCATGTCTTTCGCGAAACCTTCGGTTCGTCGCTGGAAATGGGAGAATTGGCCTTGAGGCTGGTGGGTCACCGCGCCTATCAGGCGCATCGCGCAGTCACCTTATTCCGCAAAGCAAATGAAAAAACCTTACGCGAGCTCGCTAAGCATGTCGGCGATAAAGGTTATTTCGAGCGTTTGCGTGATAAGATCTCGGAAACGGAAGCGCTTTTCCGCAGCTCCGATGCGCTCAGCCGCAAGAATGACGCCGGCTGGGACAATGCCACGATTCGCACCGAAATCCGTAACCGTTTGGCTGGGTCCAGTGTCGACAAAGTTTGAGGCGGAGAGAAAATCCATTCTCCGCGGCAACGGCTTCCTGGTGGGTCCGAGATGAGCTTTCCCCGGCGGTGGGAGCCGGGTTTCGGTAACTTAGAGAAATGAAATGGGGCTTGCCTAAACGCTACCCTAAGGGCTTTCGGAAAAAGTAGGAGGATAGGCTGCGGAAAATATTTGGTCTCTTCGGGGTTGCTGTTTTCGCAACGGTCATGCTCTCCTCCTTCGCTCCGGCTTGGGCGGAGCCGCCCTATTCGGGCACCATTTTCGATTTTCCAAATTCATTCACCGATGCCGATCCCACCGCGCTGGCCAGCGTCACCTATGCGGGAAGGCAACAAAAAAGCGTTTACGATCGCCGTCCCAATGGCAATATCTCGATCAATGCCTATGCCTATACGGTGAGTTTTAAGGACGGTGCCGCTGCGTGGACGATTTGGGTGAATCCCGAATTCCCCCAAGATTCGGCGACGCTATTGGCGGAAAAATATGCCCGCAATATAGGCCAGATGCCGTATTGCACGCGCGCGGGATTAAGCGGCGCGGTTCTACATAATGGCGACAATCCCTGGGGAGGTGGCAATCCGCTGACCATTCATCATGTCCAAGGTTTGAGTTATGAAAAGCAAGGTATTGTCACCGAAACCATGATACACGAAGCCACCCATGCGGCTTTCGATCCCATCTATTACAACACGTCATGGGCCAATGCTGTGAAGGCCGACGGCGAATTCATTTCGACCTATGCTCGCGACAACCCAACCCGTGAAGACCACTCCGAAACTTTTCTTTGCTGGCTGGTGGCAAGGCATAAGCGAGATCGTATTTCTGCGACTCACCTCACGAAAATCACCACCGCCGTCCCCAATCGTCTGGCCTGGTATGATGGCATGAATTTCAACCTAGGCCCGGTCGTACCGGCGGTCACCTTAGCGCCTCGGCTCGCTCGCTTTCGGCAAGGTCGAGGACCCATGGTTCATGCGCAACTGGGCGATGCTGGGGCTTTCTTGGAACCAGTTTTGTTGTATCGCATGAATACCGCCCTCTCCGTCGGAGCAGGGGACTTGCGATCTTTTGACGCCAGGGGTGGGCTTAGACAATAAGTTTGGCGCAGAGTCTGGCTACCCAAACTTCGCGCCATTCCTACCCCCTTACCTCATTTCAAATTCTGCTCGATGAATTCCACCATTTGATCGAATACCGTGCCCCAGCCTTGGTGAAAGCCCATGTCCTCATGCTTTTTCTTGCTCTCCGGATCCCGGTGCACGGCATAGGCCGTGTAATTCGTACCGCCTTTGCCATCGGGCTCGATGAAAATCATGGCTGTGAAAAAAGGCTCGGCCGAAGGGCGGTAACCAGGTTGTAAGGCATCGGTCCAAACGAGACGGCGATTCTCTTCCACATCCAGGATGCAGCCCGTATTTGGAAACTCCTGACCCTCTGGCGAACGCATGGTGAATTCGAATTTGCCGCCAGGCCGCAAATCAAGCGCGCAATGGGTGACTGTCCATGGCCGAGGGCAAAACCATTGTTTGAGGTGCTCCGGTGTGGTCCAGGCTTTCCAGACCTTTTCAGGCGAAGCCTTGGTGTGACGTTCCAGGACGAGGTCGAGTTCGGGATTGAGGGTGGGCTTCATGGTTTTCACTCCTTCATGATTTCGAGATAGGCATCCAGACGATCGAGTCGACGCTCCCAAACCCGGCGTTGCTTTTGAAGCCAGTTTTCCGCCACGCGAAGCTTTTCGGGCACGACGGAATAGGTGCGGACGCGTCCGTTTTTTTCCGACCTCACGAGGCCTGCGAATTCGAGAATGTCGAGGTGTTTGGCGACCGAAGGCAATTTCATCGTCAGCGGTCCGGCCAGCTCGGTCATCGATGCGGCGCCATGGCAAAGCCTCTCAATCATGGCCAGCCGGGTAGGGTCGGCCAAGGCACGAAAGGTTGGGTCTAGGGTCAATTGCGCTTGCATGGAAAATACTTAGCCAATTAGCTAAGTATTGACAAGGCATCGAAACGGCGCTTTTTATGCAATGTCTCATGCGCTTGATTTCGCGTTACCGCCCTAGTGACGGTCGTACTTTTACTGCCATGCAAGTCACAAATTCACTTCTTTCTGTTTTGTCGGTGATGGTTTGTCTGGCGGAATTGTCGCAAGCATGGACGGCTTCTTGGGATGTGCAGCGCGGTCAATTCAGCGGGAATATTCTTGACTTGGACATGGCTTCGCCGCAGCAAATTTTGGCGGTGGGCGATAACAAGCTTCTTCTCCGTTCGCGCAATGCTGGGAAAAATTGGTCCCAGTTATTAACCCCAGGGATATCGGCAACGACCGACTTTCATGCCGTAGATTTCGCTGACCCTGAACATGGCTTGGTCGCTTTCAGTACCGGACTTTTGCGCACCGACGATGGGGGAGAAAGTTGGACGGCGACGACATTTCCAACCACCACGTATTTCGGTTCTATTGCCTATCCGACACGGGAAGCAGCCTATGTATCGGGATCCACGGGAAAGCCCGGCATTTGGAAAAGTACCGACGGGGGAGTCAGCTGGATCCCCTTAACCGTCCCTACTCAAAGCGCCAAAGGAGCCATCACCGGTCTTCACTTTATTCATCGCGACACGGGTTTTGCCCTGCGGCTGCCATCTATTCCGAAAGCGGATTATTACGTGACGATGACGCGCAATGGCGGCGAAAGTTGGCAAGATGCCCGCATCGGCATGCCCGAAGCCACACTCTATCATGACAGCATACTCGCCATGCGATTTGCCGATGCCCGCACCGGATATTCACTTGGCTTTCGAATCGGCCCCACCTCAAGTCAACGCTTCTGCCTTAAAACCCGAGACGGTGGTATCACTTGGGATTCGATACCCGCGCCCCCCAGCTCCTACTGGATGGACATGCGATTTACGCATCCGGATACCGGTTGGTCCCTGGGGAAGGATGGTTTGGCTGAAACTGTGGACGGTGGACAAACCTGGACCGTGCGCAAATTCAATAATGTGAGAAATATGAACACCTTTCGCATGGGTGGCCTCAGTCCGGAAGGTCATCGCCTTGGTTTTGCAGGCGGTACCCATTCGCAAATTCTTCGCACTGGCGAAAGCAAAGACTGGTTGGAATGTTTTTCGGTTGCGAATCCCTATGAATTTCATTCCGTCCATTTCCCGAGCGTCGATACGGGATTCGCCGTGGGCATTGCAGGGCAAGTCGTTAAAACTTCCAATGGTGGAAATCAATGGGAATCCATTCCTACACCCGGTGGCTACGAAAACTTTTCCGGTGTTTATTTCATTACCTCACGCTTGGGTTTTCTCGTCGGCACCGACTCCCTCCACTTGCTGCGCACCGAAGATGGCGGCGTCACCTGGACCCAGCCGATCCTTAGTAATAGTCAACCTCTGCGAGCTTTGTGGTTTGCCACACCCGAAATCGGAATTGCCGTTGGAAATGGCGGATCCATTTTCCGCAGCATGGACGGGGGAAAAACGTGGAACCCACGAATTTCAGGAACTTCGCAAGCGTTACGAGCCGTTCATTTTTCGGACGAAAATACCGGATATGCTGTCGGTGACTCGGGAGCCTTGCTGAAGACCCTCGATGCCGGAATGAATTGGATGACAATGGAGGCCGGGACCAAGGATCTCTTGACCGCGGTGCATTTTTTAAATGCTACCACCGGTTTTGTCGCGGGCGGCAAGGCTAGCCTGCTCAAGACCGTGGATGGCGGCCGAACTTGGTCACCACGCACTGCTTCCGGGCAAGGCCAAGGCTCATTTTATGCTGTGACCTTTTCCGATGCCCAAATAGGCTTGGCCATGGGCCAGGACTTGCATTGGGAAACTCAAGATGCTGGCGAATCCTGGAGCCCCATCCTCTTGCCCTACTTTGGGGCGCTTCGCAGTGCTGCCTTTTCAGGAGGCAAGGTTTATGTGGTCGGCAATTCTAGCCTCATCTTGGCTTCCCCGGTAAGAGGCAATAACCTCTCGGCGCGTCCTGTTTTGAAGGCTCGCCGCGCATTGCTGCGTAGCTGCTCGGCTACGGGGATATGGGTGGATGCGAGTAGGATGCCTCGGGATTTCGTGGGTCGCAAATCCTTTCGCGCGAAAGCGAAATAGGGGTAGGGTGGTGCCATTGGACTTTCAAATCAAAGGTCTTGACGCATGAATCACATCAAATCGATGTTAAGCCTTTTTAAAAAATTCATAATGGCCGATATTTTATTGAATGTGAGTCTATTGATGATCAAGGGGTTAATTATTGCCTTTCCCATTCTCCGTATTGGAACGTGAGAATTAATTTGTAGATGATTTTTGTAGAAAGGATCGAAATATCTAATTGAGATTGAAAGCAATTGGAATGTAGCGGCAGGAAAGGCCGAATTGCAAGTTATTTGTATTAGCTTGTCTTGTGGCCTGAAAATCAAAGGAGGCCTTTTATGGAAAATGACTATATCGCTAAATCATCAATTTCTATCGATGTTACTGCAACTGAGTTATGGAATGCATTGGTCAATCCCGAAATAATCAAACAATTTATGTTTGGAACGGAAGTCAATTCAAGTTGGGCGGAAGGAGATCCAATCACTTGGAAAGGCTTGTGGGAGGGAAAGCAATACGAAGACAAAGGCGTTATTCTTAAAGCGCTTCCAGGCAGCCTTCTCCAATACACTCACTTCAGCCCCCTGGCTGGACTTCCGGACCTACCAGAAAATTATCATACTATGACATTTGAGATAACCGAAACAAAGGAAACCACGATTCTCGAACTATCTCAGGACAATAATTCAACGGAAAAAGGCCAGAAGCATTCCGAGAGCATGTGGGAAGCCATGCTGGTTAACCTGAAAAAAATATTGGAAAAGTAAAAGTATTGAATAAAGAGGAATTCTCGGGATCTAATAACCGATCCAATTCCGACCGACGGGTACGCATCCTCTGCGCTACGGATGCTTTTGAGATGCGCCTTTTCTACATGGCCAATTCGACTTGAGGGATTTTGTTGTCTTTGGAAAATTTCTTGCCCGCCCGCTTTTTTCTTCTCTTCCCCCGTTTTGACTCACAACACGCCCCGTGTTGCTCCGCCCAAATGGGTTTGGGGGCATGCAAGACAATTCGGCAAGCAAAAGTTCCCCGGGGGCGGGGAGGCCGACAAGGGCTCGCCGCAAAGTGGCGAAATTGCAGGCCGAACCGGGGGGCGGCAGGTGGGCCTCGGGGTGGTGGCGGGAGCCCCCGATACTCCGAAAGCAGGGGGTGGATAAGGTCCTTCCTGGCTTCGGCCGGCTGCAAAAGTCGGATACTGCGTTGCGCTCGGTTGCGTTATATCTCCGAATAGCGCGCCCTCACGCGCCTTGTCTCCGACTTTTTCGCTCGCCCTTCGCCGACGGGTGACCTAAGAGCCGATCTCAAAACTCCTTTTGCAGTCGCCCGGCTGCGAACTTCGCCCAGCTTTGTCGCCCTCCATCGCGATATTTCGGGCCAATATCGCTGCTTCGGGCTTCGCGCTGAACTCGTTCTCGCTCGGGCTTGGTGCGACAAATAAGTTTTGAGACCGGCTCTATCCACCCCCTGCCTATGACTCCGTTTTGTCCCCCTGGGGAAGTACCTTTTGCCCCCATCCATGAGCCTAGTTATGCCCTCTCCCGAAGCGCGCGCGCAAGCGGCCCTCGGGCGTCTCACCGGACCGCGCAAGGACCGGTTTCTTGAAATGCTGGGGGAATACCCCAATAAGCGTTCGATGTTGATGATGGTGATTCGCCTGGTCGAGGAAGAATTCGCCTCGGTCACCGACGAAGCCATGCAAATCGCCGCGGATTTATGCGAGGTGCCGGTGGCCCATGTGCAAGGCATGGTCACCTTTTACACCCATTATAAGCGGCCTTTTCACGGCAAGCACCGTTTCATGATTTGCGCCACCTTGATGTGCGCGCTGGACGGCAATACCGATGAGGCGCTGAAGGCCATTCACGAAAAGCTCGGCATCAAGGCTGGGGAAAGAACCGGTGACGGGCTTTTCTCCTGCGAGAAAGTCGAGTGCTTGGCCGATTGCGATCGCCCTCCGGTGGTGCAAAAGGATAGTGAGCATTTCTGCAAAATGAAGGGCGAGCAGCTCACGACCTATATCGATAAGCTGCTGGCCCAAGAGGGCAAGAAGGCTTCCGACTATCAGGGCAAGGCTGCAGTGAAAATGGACGCACGCGTCGAAGTGATGCCTTCGCATTACACCTTTGCAGGCGAGCGCGAAGAAGGTGCTCGTCATTTCGACGATAAAGATCCTTATTTCAAGGATGGCGAGGGTAACCGTACGACTACCGTACCGCGCCCGTTACATACGCCGTTCTCCTCTCCTGTTGCCGACTCCGGCCTGAAACCTTTGAACCCGCACGAGAGTACGAAACATGGCTGACGCACCTGCCCCTCAAGCGGCGCCCGCCGCTCCTGTACCTGAGCCCAAGCCGGTGGTGCCTTTCAAGCCGGTTATTCTGGCGCACATTCACGAAGAGGGTTCGCACACTCTCGACCATTATTTGGCGCGCGGCGGTTATGCCGTGGCTCGCGAGCATGTCGGTGTCACCGACCCGGCGACCCTGGTCAAGCTGGTGGACGACTCGGGCTTGCGCGGACGCGGCGGTGCGGGTTTCCCCACCGGCAAAAAGTGGAGCTTTCTGGCCAAGGGCACGGGCAAGCCCGCCTATCTCGCGGTGAATGCCGACGAGAGTGAGCCCGGTACTTTCAAAGACCGGCACATTCTCGAAAAAGATCCGCATCAGCTCATAGAAGGCATCATCATCACGTGCTGGGCGATTCAGAGCCATCATGCTTTTGTCTATTTGCGCGGCGAATTCATTCTAGGCTATGAGCGCCTAGAAGCAGCGGTGCGCGAGGCCAAGGCCAAGGGCCTGTGCGGCAAAAACCCTTTCGGCAAAGACTTCGACATCACCATCACCGTGATGCGCGGCGCAGGCGCCTATATCTGCGGCGAAGAGACGGGCATGCTTTCGTCTATCGAAGGCGGACGCGGCTATCCCAAGATCAAGCCGCCTTTCCCGGCGGTGTCGGGCCTATTCAAATGCCCCACCATCGTGAACAATGTCGAGACCATCGCCAACATCTCGCATATCGTGAAGAATGGCGCGGCTTGGCATAAACAATGGGGCACGGAAAAGAGCCCCGGCTATAAGATTTTCTGCTTGTCGGGCCAAGTCAATAAGCCCGGTGTCTATGAAGTGCCGCTGGGCATTACCATGGATTCCTTCATCAACGATTATGGCGGCGGACTTCGCGGCGGTAAAAAGATGAAGGCCGTCATTCCTGGTGGCTTGTCCGCGCCCGTCTTGACTCCAGAAATGGTGGGCAAGTGCACGCTCGACTATGAGTCCTTGGCCGGCTTGGGATCGATGCTCGGTTCGGGCGGCATCACGGTGCTGAACGAAGATGTCGATCTCGTGGACACCATTTACAATACCATGCGCTTTTATCATCACGAGAGCTGCGGCCAATGCACGCCTTGCCGTGAAGGTACGGGTTGGCTGGAAAAACTGGCGCATCGCGTGGCCCATGGCCATGGTCGCCAAGGCGACCTCGAATTGATCGGCGATGTTTGCAAGAACATGCGTGGACGCACCATTTGCGTGCTCGCCGACGCGGCCGCTATGCCCATGCAAGGGTTTTTGCAGCACTTCCGTGGTGAATTCGAAAAGAAGCTGCATGATAAGGCTCTCGAAGAAAAGTCGCGCAGTTTCCGCGATGAGATGACAGCCCCGGCCAAAGAGGCCACGCGAACGCATACGGCTCCCTCGGTGCTTGAGGTCGGCCTAGGAATGGATCGGATTTGACATGGGCAAGGAAGTGAAAATCAAGATCGACGGGCGCGACCTCACCGTTCCCGCCGAATGGACCGTCATCAAGGCCGCCCAGGAAAACGGCATTGAAATTCCCCATTATTGCTATCACGAAAATCTTTCCATCGCGGGCAATTGCCGCATTTGCATGGTGGGCCTCAAGGGCGCGCCGCGCCCAGTGGTGGCCTGCGCCCAACCCGTGGCCGAAGGCATGGAAGTCACCACCTCCGGCAAGGACGTCGAAGAAGCCCGCAAGGGCGTGATGGAATTCTTGCTCATCAATCATCCGCTGGATTGCCCCGAATGCGATCAAGCAGGGGAATGCAAGCTCCAAGATTACAGCTTCGATCATGGCCGCGATCATGGCCGCTTTCACGAAGAGAAAGTGGTCAAGAGCAAGGCCACTTTCGGCCCTCACGTGAAATACTGGGGTTCGCGTTGCATCGTCTGCACGCGTTGCGTGCGCTTCACCAGTGAAGTGAGCGGACAAGGCGAACTCAATGTGATTTATCGCGGCGATCGCAGCGAAATCGCCTTGTTCCCTGGCCAGGTGCTCGACAATCCCTTGTCCATGAATGTGGTGGACATTTGTCCGGTAGGCGCCTTGGTCTCCTCGGACTTTCTCTATCAGAGTCGCGTCTGGCATTTGCATGACAAGCCTTCGCAATGCGTCGAATGCGCCGTGGGCTGCAATACCCGCGTCGATCTCGACGCCAAGGAAAAGATCAAGCGTATTGTCCCGCGCCAAAATGACGCGGTGAACAAATCGTGGATGTGCGATCATGGCCGCCTCAGCTTCGACTATGTCTATGAGAAGCGCCTGCACAAGCCCAAGATTGACGATCGCGACGCGGTTTATAAAGACGCTGTGCTGCGTGCGGGCGAGCTTTTGCGCAAGGGCAATAGCGCGGTGGTGGTTTCGGCTTGGGCTTCGAATGAAGCGATTGCCGCCGCTAAGCAAACCTCCGAAGCCTTTGGTCTGCCCCTGCATGGTTATGCCAAGGCCAAGGGCGAGGATCAAGTCTTTCCGGGCTTCACCATTTCCGGCGACAAGAATCCCAATCGCAATGGCTTGGTCGCTGCTCTCGGCGTTGAGCCCGAGGCTTCGCTGAAGGCCCTGGCTGCAGTTGCCAACACTGGTAAGCTGGGCACCGTGCTTTTGGTTCATGGCATTCCCGGCTCCGAAGCGACGCCGGAATTGGCCGAAATCTTGGCCAAGGCCGAGAACGTGATTCTGCTCGACTTCGGCGATGGGAAACTTCTGCGTAACGGTAACGTGAGCGTGGCTATTCCCACCTTGACGGCCTATGAGCAAAGCGGCACCTACGTGAACAAGGACGGCTTAGCTCAAAAATCTGAGCCCGTCATGGAGCCCGTGACCTATGGCCGTCCCACCGCCGAAGCGCTACGCGATATCGCCAAGGCCGCTGTGGCCAAGCCGGTTGCAGCCGCAAAGGCCTGAGGCTTGACTTAGTGATAGGCAAGGCGTCTCGACAACGGGGCGCCTTTTTTGATCTTCACCGGCCTTGGGCAAGGGCAGCAATGCCAGCCCCATCGCTTCACTTGCAGGGGTCCCAATGCAAAACTTCAAACAAACTCTGCTCGAAAGCCTGGTACATGAATATCACGTGCTAGAGCATCTCTTCGGCAAATTGCCCGAGGGTTTGCTTGACTGGCGACCCCAGGAGAAAATGCGCTCGACGCGCGAATTGCTGCAATACTTGTCCTATATCGGAAGCGCCTCGGTGGAATTGTGGATTGCTGGGGGCTGGTCCGAGGAAAAGCCGAAGGCTGGGATGCAGGAGCGTTCGGCGGCCGCGAAGCAATTCGATGTAGCTCAATTTCCCCAAGCCATGCGCGACGAAAAGGCCCGCATTGAAAAAGCATTCGCCTCCTTGAGCGATGACGATTTCGAAAAAGAAATCGGGGTCTTCTTTGGTAAGCGGGCACCCTTGGGCAAGGCCTTGATGTCGGATACCTTGAAATACATCACGGCATACCGCATGCAGCTTTTCTTGTATGCGCGCATGAATGGCGCCGAAATTGGCACAGCCAATAACTGGAATGGCATAGACGGGAAGCCCAAGGCCGCTTGAAGCGATCCGACCTGCTCGACAATCCTATGAATCAAAATCAGAAAATCGATAAAACCCAGGCTTGCGCCGAATGCTTGCGTCCCAAGGATCAATGCATGTGCGGCAAGGTGCAAACCGTCACGACGCGTACACGCGTGCTTATCCTACAGCATCCCCAAGAAAAGCTCAAGCTGTGGAATTCCGCCATGCTGGCCCACATGGCCTTGCCCAATAGCGTCTTACGCGTGGGCTTGTCTTGGCCGAATATCAAAAAAGCCTCGGGCATTGAAACCGAGCCGCGCAAATGGGCCGCGCTTTATCTCAAGGGCAATCATCCCCTGGAAAAGCCCTTCAATCTTTTCAATCGCAAGGAAGAGCCACTCGCCGATGCCTCTTCGCTCGAAGGCATTATCATCTTGGATGGTTCGTGGAAGCAGGCCCATGCCCTATGGTGGCGCAACTCATGGCTTTTGCGCGTGAATCGCATAGCCTTGAATATTCCCAAGGCTTCGAAGCGTGGGCAAGCGAAAGACGCGGGCCTCGCGACTATTGAATCGATAGCCCATTGCCTCGGGTATTTGGGCGAAGGTTCCGAAAGTCGTGATCTATTGATCAAGCAGTACGAGGATTTGATACTCGCGCCGAATCGCTGAAAAACCACGCTAGGGGTCGGGTGAAGCCGTAGTTCGCATAGAAATCTATAGCGCTCGGTTTTGCATCTACCACGACTCCGGCGCAACCCACTTCGCGGGACATTTTGATGGCGAGTTTCAGCACAAAGCGCAGAAGCTGGGCTACCAATCCTTGGGAATGAGCCGTAGCATCGACCGCGTGCATTCCGAAATTTGGGCCGAAATTTGCGTGTCCTTCATCGGAAATAATGGATGTAAAACTTCAAGTGGCGATTTTATTCTGATTTCGATATTTGATTCTGTTTTTAGCCTTCTGAGTTCCTTGCGAATTTCCCATACCATGCCGTATTCTGGCTTTTGAGGTCTTAGCGCCAAAAGCAGGGAGGCGGCTATTCGTACCGATAAAGACAAGGGTCCTTCACCTTATGTTAAGGTGGAAGAATCCAAGGATTGGACTACGGGTCGTTCGGCGGAAGTTCAAGCTCCCGCATTGGAAGAAAAGCCCGTGCCCACGGAAAAACGTTCGCTGGATAAGACCCGCGACGCCATTGTGTTTTTACCGGGTATGGGCGAAAGTTCGCCCTTGGCGGCTTTTGAGGCCATGGCGCGACGCATTGCGGCGGCCTGCGACAAGCAGGCCTTGACCGGCGAAAGCAGCTTCGAAGTGAAGGAGATTCGTCAGGAAAGGCAAAAATCAGGACTTGTCGAAGTGGCGACTCTGGTGCGCAAAGATGGCTTTAAAGAGGCGCCCATCGCCGACTTGTATTTGCTCGACTATACCCAGTTTCACGAGCAGGACCGCAGCCGGCGCTCGGCCGCAACCCAGGTATTTCGTGTGGCCGGCCTCGGTTTTTCGGTTTCGCTGCGCCTATTGCAGGCCTTGATTTTTGGCCAATCCCTGCGGTTACGTCACAAGGTGCAAATCGGTTTGGCCACGGTATTCGGCGCACTCGGTGCCTTATTCGCACTATTGATTTTGGCCATGGCCTTTCATCATGTGATGCAAACCGGCAGCTATTTGGGCAAGGTCGGTGTTTCGGTGGTGGACTGGGGCGTCAATTCTGTCCTCATGGCCGGGCCGGATGCTCATTTCGCCTGGCCAAAATTACCGGCTGTGCCGAATACTTCGGGGCGTGTTTTCCAAACATTGCCCATTGATTTCCATCTCCTGGCTCGACTGCTGGAAGCCTTGATTGTGATTGGTGCCGCCGCCAGCCTTTTAATCAAGGGCGACATTAAGCGCACCTTTACCCGCAATGCCGAAAAGCTCACTTTCGCCGCGCGCTATATTCAAACGGGCTTAGATCAAGGTCCCTTGGTCGGCCAGCTCTCGGCCTTGCTTGAATCGATTGTGGAAAAGGGCGGCAAGGGCATGGCCTATCGCCAAGTGCATCTCTTCGCCCAGGGCTTTGGCAGTTTGCTGGCCATCGACGCGCTTTTCCCTCGCTCTTTACCCGAGCAGCGCTATCGCACCGTGACTGGCCTAGTCACGATTGGTTGTCCTTATGATTTCGTGCGCGCGATTTGGCCGCGCTATTACACCAATCGTCAATCCTGGGGCGAGGCACCAGCGACATGGCTCAATGTCTTTCACCCCGAAGATATTTTGGCATCGGATTTTGCCGATGGATCTGGGCGGGCTCCCACGCCGCATGGCATTGAACTTGCCAATCTCAAGGTGCGCACGCCGCGCAATCTGGTTTTAGGCGCCGAGGAGTTTTCCACCTTGCATCGCTTGTCGCTTATCGGCTTCCGGTTGCAAAATCGCTATTGGAATGGCAATCACGATTTCGATCGCAATTGTTGGGACGTGGTGATACGCGAATTGTATAAGGACGATTCTTTGTTGGCTTAAGCCTGGGAAAGCCTGATTCTTGGCAGGGCCAATCCTTTCGGCGTGCGCCAAGGGCGGAGACGGAAACGTCAGCCGCCCGCCCCCTTTCGCGCGTTATTGCAGTGGACAGGCCTCGCTGCGCATCACGTTGGGACGTTGGCGATATAGCATTTTGGCCTCACCTGCCGTCACTTCGATATTCCAGTAATACGATCCCGCAGCGACATAATGCTGCTGGGAATCTTTCAAATCCCAAGCGATATAGGTCACCATGGTCTTGAGCGAATCGCCGGTGGCGTAATCGTATTCAAACTCGCGCACCACCTGGCATTGGCTATTTAGCAGCACGTTTTTGGCATGGTAGCTCGTGGCGGTTGCCACCGAAACCAAGGCCAGACAAGGCGATGGCAAAACTGGCGCACTGCCCAAATTCACGGGTTCTATCCAACCGATATTTGAATTGGAGGGCGACGAAAGGACTGGCGAAGAAGTCGTGCGCGAGTCATTCATCGAGCTTTTCACTGGGATGGGTTCCATCCCACGAACGGGAGGAAAACCCCTCAGGTCTTGGATAACAATACGCCGCGCGGTATCGCGTGCCGAATCGCCATCCGTCTGGATAGGGTCGGTTGATGCACTCCCCGTGGAGTCGGCTTGGGTGGATGCGCTCTTGGCCAGGCCTGGTTCCTTGTCAAGGCATTGATACAATGCCCCTTTCGCCTCAGGGGCGATCTCGGGTTCTTCGGTTTTTTGGCAGCCACTCATCAGCAAGCCAGCCAGTGCAAGGCGCAAGGCGAGGTGGGGCGAGTGCAGGCGATGGGATGGCCTAGAGTTTATGGGCATAGAGAACACACCTCGGTTAAAGGTTAACATTCATCCAAATACCCGTGTGACGAATCAAAGCCAATGGGATGACTTGCCTAAATTCTTCGCCATTCCTCAACCCCCCGCCTAGCTTTCATGGGAACCATGCGCCACCTTGTATTCCCGATTTCCATCGTGGCCACCTTGGCCATATTCCTCTTTGCTTGCGAACCCAAACGACAGGAAAAATCGCCGCAGCCGTCACTGCGGATAACTTGGTGAAAAATGGTTTTGCCCTCATGCATGACGGAATACTTTTCCGTGCCGAAATGGTGGGAGACCCAGAGGACATTCTTATTCCATACGCGAATATTGCCAAACTCATTCGGCCTGATGGGATCTTGGCAGAATTCAGGTAGCGCTAGAACATGGGCTATCGCTTGCAGGGAATCGCCGGTGGGGAAGGCGAGGCCGACCGGTCCCTAAGAATAAGGCAGGCCGAACCGGGGGGCGGTAGAACCGCCCCCGATCTTCCTATCCTCCCATAACCGTGGGCATCTCTGAGAAACAAGGATTCATTTTCAAATGACTAGGCGGTAAAAGGTCTTAGCTTTGTTGAAGAACGAGACCGAAATCTCAGGTAGGTGAATATGCAGGTTGTGATGCTTTTTCGCGTTTTAGGGGTCATTTTGGTGATGGGTGCCCTCCCCACGGTTTTCGCTGCGTCCAACCCGAAGGGGCTGAATCAAGACGCGATTCACTCGCTCTATACCGACGGCGAATTCGAGAAAGCCGAGGCTAAAATGCTCGCCTTTCAAAAAGGTCAGAACGCCTATTCTCGAAGCGATAGTTTATTCATCCAAAAACATCTTTCGGTGATTTATTCGGCGAATCCTGACACGCGCGAGAAGGGTAAATACCACATGTATCAACTGTTGGCACTTGACCCCAATGCCAAGCTTGTGGACATGATTATCAGCGACGAAATTGATCGCATTTTCACCAAGGTGAAGGAGGAGTTTGAGACGCGCCCCGCCGTTTCGGCCTCTCCCCAGGCAAAGTCCAGTGCTGCTCCCACCGTCGTCTCTGCGGCGGAGCCGCCGCTACCGGCCAATAGTGTTGCGGCTCCGGCGTCAAAATCGGCTTCGAAAGAGAATACCTCTTCGCCTAAAATGGCACCGAAAAAATCTGGGAATGGTTGGTGGCTGTGGCCGCTAGCCGGGGCGGGGCTTATTGCCGTGGGCACCACGGCCTATCTAGTGCTCGCTGAACCCACCGAAAAAACGGGAGCCGATGTGATTTACCCTGTGGATTCGAAAGCGAAGGCGCCATGAAACGGGTTTACTTGATTCTAGGCCTTTTGTGGCTATTTGGTTGCCAAACCACGGAAACACCCGGCAAGGTTTATTTTGCCGTGATTCTAGACAATTCTTGGAATGACGCCGACAGTCTCACCGTGACCTGGGTTCGGCAACCCGGAGACACCTCCTTGGTTCACGAAGGCGCGCGTGCGGCGGGCGAGGACACCGTACGCATTCTTGCCGACGAGTATGCCGGCGGGCCCACGACCTTAATCTTGCGGGGATTCGCCCAGGGCGGCCTCATTCATTATCAGGTTCGGCAATATGATGGAAGCAGTCGCACCGTTAGCCTTGTGGAAGACAAGGATTTGGCGCTGCCCTTCTTGCGCATCAAGGCTGTGGCGGCGCAAACCATCGGTGATTCGGTGGCCTTTTCCGCTCTTGCCGAGGGGCGGGGAAAGCCTCTGAAAGCTTTTGCCTGGGATTATCAAGGGGACGGGCGCTTTGATGAGGCGGGCCTCTTGCTGGATACCGTAGCTCCCCTCGTCGGAGGATATCGCTATGCGCTCGCGGGCGAGTACTTGGTGAAGCTGCGTATTTCCGATGCCTGGGGCATGGTGATTTTTGACACCTTACGGATTTCGATACGTCAGGACTTCCCGAAGGCGAATGCGGGCCCCGATCTTGGAAACAGAAAACTTTCCCAAGTGAGTTTGCGGGGGCAAGCCGAAGACACTCTGGGGCGCATCGTCAAACGCGAATGGAAAATCGGCAATCAGGGTTTCCAAGATGCGGACACTTTGGGGCAATTGACTTTCACTGCGCCCGATTCTACGGGACCAATCATTTGTGTTTTTCGTGCCACTGACGACGATGGTCAAGCCGCCGTCGATACCTTGACCCTCACCTTGCTTGCCGTCAGTGATCCCATCCTTTCGGCGCTTCGCCCCAATGATACCACGGTCACGATTGGTGATACTCTGACATGGGTCACCACGGGAACACCTGGTACGTCTGGCTTGGCGACCATGGCCTGGGATTTGGGCACCGGCACCTTCGGGACGCCACAACCCGTAGCGGCAGGCGTGAGGGTTTTCAAACAAGGTTTGCGCTTTCCAGTCCCCAAGGAAATCACCGTGCGCGCGCGTCTCGAGGATTCGGTGGGCCGCATCGCCAATGCCGCTTCGGCTCATGTGAAAGTCGTGATCGATTCGCCCAAGGTCTATGCTGGCGTCGATACCATAGTCCCCGTGGGAGGCGTGATCCGATTGCGCGGCCAGGCCTCGGACGATCTTGGGGATATTGTGCGAACCGAGTGGCGCATAGGTGGCATCTATCGTCTGGCTTCGCCGGACACGCAATTCGCGGCGGCAACGCCCGGCACCTTCGATTATGTCCTGCGCGCCATCGACGACGATGGCTTATTCGCGATCGATTCGGTACGGGTGACCGTTTCGCCTTCCACCTCGGCGGCTTTGAGCGAATTGTCCTTGGTCGGCATTGACTTTGACACCGCATTTCGGGCCAATCGCTATATCTATTCGGCAAGCGTCGCGAACAGCGTGACTTCCGTGAAAGTCAATGCCTCGGTTGCCTCGAATTCTAAGGCGACTCTCAAGGTCAAGGGCACCCCCCTAACCTCGGGAAATACGACAGCTGCCATTAACCTGAATGTCGGGGTCAATCTCCTTGACGTCGTGGTGACGGCACAAGACACCAACATACACCAGAATTACCTCATCAGTGTCACTAGGGCCGCGAACAGCAGTGCCCTTTTGCAATCCTTGCTCACTTCTCTGGGACCGGTATCGCCTTCATTTCGTGATACTATTTACAACTATACCGTGCAGGCGCCTTACCGGACTAACTCCGTGACGATCTCCGTCGCGGCTCAGGCGACCACGACCAAGTTGACCCTGAACGGCAATGCTTTCGCCAAGAATACCGCCACGGATTCGATTGTCTTGACTGGAGCTACAACGCAGATTCGTGTCATCAGTCTCGCCGAGGCGGGTAACACCTTGACTTATACCCTGACCGTGCAGCGCGATACGGCGAGTGACGAGATTGTTTCGGATTTTGAAAAGCGCAGCACGCTCAATTCCCTCGGTGGATATTGGTCCTTTGTTGACGATTCCCAAGGTGGCGGCAATTCGCGGGTACTCAGCGGGGACACAACGACCCGGCCTACAACGATCACTGCCAGTAGCTGGGGCGTCGGAAATGCCGGAACGACTGGAGCCCTGCTCTTGAATTTTCGCTTTGGCAATGTGAACCCGACTTGCGGTACGGGCTGTACATTTGGGAATTATGTAGGCTATTACACGCCCTTGAAACCTATTGCCGACAGCGTAGTGAATTTAACCGGCGCTACCGCATTCACTTTTTATGCCAAGGCCGATACGAATTTGAATCTGCGTTTTATAGTTCAAACGAATAACATTCTCAGTGAAGCTTATTATCAGTCTATGGTTTCTATCACCACGGAGTGGAAGAAATTCACGGTATACCTGCGGGTGGGCGTCAATCCAGGAGAGTTCGCCCAACCAGCTTGGTCGACCGATCCGATGCCTTTCAGTCTCAATCGGGTCACGGGTTTATTTTTGCAATTGAGTAAGGAAGACAATGCCGCAGTTACCCGGTCGAATATGCTTATCGACGACTTGACTATCCTAGGTTGGCGAAAGCCTTAGGCATTCGCTTTTCCCAAGGGAACGCCGGTGGGGAAGGCGAGGCCGACCGGGCCCCGAGAATAAGGCGGGCCGAGACGGGGGGCGGAAGAGCCGCCCCCGAGATTCAAAAAATCAAATCGCGCTGTCGGGCACTTCGGCGCTATAATCGACGCCATCGACCTTGAAGCCATATAGCTTGAGGAATTCGGTGCGATAGCCTTCGAGGTCAGCGAGTTGCGCGACGTTTTCGGTGGTGACTTGCTGCCAGAGGGCTTGTACTTCGCTTTGCACGTCGGCGCGGAATTCCCAATCGTCGACACGCACGCGTCCGGTTTCATCGACGGGCACGGGTTTGTTTCCGTAAAGCTTGTCACGGAAGAGGCGATCAATTTGTTCGATGCAACCTTCGTGGCACTTTTTCTCTTTCATCACCTTGTAAAGCAGGCTGATGTAAAGGGGCATATAGGGAATGGCTGAGCTGGCCTGGGTAACGAGGGCTTTGTTCACCGAGACAAAGGCGTGTCCTTTGATCTTTGCGTCGGCGCTGAGCTTGACGTCCAGATCCTTGGCGGTACGCTCAAGATCGTCCTTGGCGCGGCCAATAGTGCCCTTGCGATAAATGGTTTCGGTGATGATGGGGCCGTGATAGCTATAGGCCACGGTGACGAAACCGGGAGCGAGCAGCCCACGTTTTTGCAGGCCGTCGACCCAAAGCGCCCAATCTTCGCCGCCCATGACCATGATGGTGTGGGCGATTTCCTCGTCTATGGCGGGCTCAAGGGTGTGCATGCTCACCACGCCCGAATTGAATTCGAGGGTCTTATTGGTGTGCGAGGCGCCGATGGTTTTGAGCGCGCTCTTATAGGTGATGCCGTCGCTGGGGCGGGTGCGCCGTGGGGAAGCCAGGCTGTAAATGAAAAGATCGATGGGACCCATGTCGGCGGCAATGGCGTCGAAAGCCTGCTGCTTGACCTCTTCGGAGAAGGCATCGCCCATAATGCTTTTGGCATAAAGTCCGGCGGCCTGCGCTTGATGGTCAAAGGCCACGCTATTATACCAGCCAGGCGAGGCGGTGCGACCTCTTTCGGCAGGACGCTCAAAGGCGACACCGAAGGTGGCTGCGCCCGATCCGAAGGCAGCGCTGATGCGTGAAGCGAGTCCAAAGCCGGCGGAGCAGCCGATGACGAGGGCCTTTTTCGGGCCCCCCGCAATGGCTCCCCGGCCTTTCACATAGGCGATTTGCTGTTTCACGTTTTCGGCACAGCCCAGGGGATGGGTGGTGGTGCACAGAAATCCGCGGACTTTGGGTTCAATCATCATGGGCGAAACTCGGTCGGCTAATGGGGGAGGGCTAAAGGTAGCCAAGTGCGCCAGGGGGGCCAAGCGTAGCCGGAATTCTCCCTGCGAAAACCGCCAAAAAGCCTAGGTTATGTCGAGATTGTCCCCAAAGAGAGTGACTCGAACCATGTCGAAATTATGTCTTGCCACCCTCGGGCTCGGGTCCGCCCTGGCCGTAAGCGCCGCTGATCGCATTTTGATTTTCACCAAAACCCAAACCGTTCGCGAAGACAATATTGTTCAAACCCGGACCTCTTTGAAAACCTTTTTTGAAGGCAAGGGTTTGCTTGTCGACACGTCCGAAAGTGGATCGAAATTTTCCGACACGGCCTTGGCCAAATACAAGGCCGTGGTTTTTCATAAGACCACGGGTGATTTCTTGAATGCGGATCAACAGGCCGCCTTCGAAAGGTTTTTTCAGGCCGGCGGCGGGGCCCTCGTCCTTCATGCTTCGCTGGACGCGGAAATGAATTGGGCTTTTTACGGCAAGATTATAGCGGGGGCTTATTTCGGGAGCTTAGGCGGCCAGCAGACGACGAATCAAACCATAGTAGTTGAGGATTCCACCGACCCCTCCACCGCGCATTTGCCGAAGTCGTGGAAACGCACGGATGAGATTTACAACTACAAAGTCAATCCGCGCAATTCGACCAATCCCAAGGTGCATGTCTTGCTCACTCTCGACGAATCGTCTTATCCCGGTGGCAAGGCCGGTACCGATCATCCCGTGAGTTGGTATGCGACCTATATGGGTGGGCGGTCCTGGGTTACATCCATGGGGCATACCACCGCTAGCTATGCCGATGCCAATTTTCTCGGGCATCTCTGGGGCGGCATGCAATATGTTTTGAATAGCACCGTGACACCGGTGGCCTTTCCAAAACAGATTTCCCGCGATCGCAAGCGCTTCTCAATCGAATGGAATGGTTTTCAAGCCACGGGAAGAAAAGTCAAAACTAAGGTTCAGCCTCTATCCAAATAAAATTGGCTCCCATTGGCGGTGAGCTTGAGGCGATGGCCTTCGAATACGATTTGTACTGGAAAGGTGAGTCCGGAAATATTGGTCGCCATCAATTGGGCTTGCTGTCCATCGGCGGTGCCTTGGGCATAGGAGGTCACAATGCCATTGGTCATTTCCATCAAGGCGACCACGGAGCCGTGTTGCTCCAGCACATAGTACGAACCGTTTCCCGTCCATCGGCCATTGAATAAAACCGCTTCTTCTGGTTCCGGAGCAAAGCCATCTTCTTCGTTGGGGATTGGGGCCGCAACATTTTTTTTGCTCCGCTTGGGGGTGGGCGCCACAGGTTCTTCGGAAATGGCGTCGGCATTTTCAGAATTGGCGACTCGCTTAATTTGTTCGAATTTTTCCTGAAACTCAGCGCTCTTTTCTTCGCGCTTGGCGGAATTGGTCTCTTCGCCGCCTTGATTCAAAGCAGAGCGAAAGGCGACGCCTTCACCATTGGCGGAAAAGTGGAAGCCCTTACCGCTGAAAATGACATATCCAACCAATAGCACCAAGGAAATGCCTGCACAATAAAGCAGAAAAGACATGCCGGTAGGCCATCGGCCTGTATTGGAAGTTGTTTTTTCATTGGTATTCATGGCCGGCTCTCCCTGCGAAAGTCGACTGAAATCCTAGCTTATTAAGCATGAGACAATTCCCTGCATTATCGCTTCGCGCCCGGCTGTTTTTTGCCCTGGTTTTCACTTCGGCGACTCTCCCGTCGCTCGCGGGGGATTGCTCCGACGCTTTTGCAGGCTCGGCTTGGGGTTCGACCTTCGATTTGATCGACAAGACGCCCAAAAAGACAGGCACCGGGACCGTGGCGAATGGCAAGCTCACCCTTGCGGCTGCCGGACGTGATATTTATAACACGGTGAATGAGTATGTGGCCTTGCGGCGCAAAGGCGTCGAAGGCGACTTCGACATGAGCATTTCTATCGAATCGCAAGACAATATTCACGAATGGTCACAGGCGGGTTTCGTGGTCGCCAATGACCTGGATAATCTAAGCCAAGGCGGCTATGTGGCCCTAGACGTGACGCCGAAAAGCGGCAGGGTGTTTTTCTCGGATACCAAGGGAACGGCAGGCACGCTCGATAGCAATTTCGCGAAAGGCGTTTCTAGCTATCCGGTATGGATTCGCTTGGCGAAACAGAACAAATTATTTTCGGCTTGGTATAAGGAAAAGGCCACCGATTCTTGGACCGTTGTTGTAGCCAATAAAAGTGCCCAGCTCACGGCAGCCAATTCGCATATTGCGCTTTTTTCTTTGGCCCATGATTCAGTCAAGGTGGGCAAGACCGTGTTTTCCAATTTCACCTGCACGGACGCTTCGGCGGGAACGGGCTTGATTTCGCCTATGCCCCGAGCATTGCGTTTGGGTGCCCATCGCGCCGAAGCGGCCTGGAGGATGCGCGACATGGTAGTCGGGCGAAAATTCACGCGGAGGCCAATTGCGCTGGATGGGAAATCCCCTCTGGCACGATAATGTTTAAGGCGCTTTACCTTCAGCGAGAATTTTTTCGCATAAAGCGGACACGCTTTTTCCGAATCGCTCACACACGCGTCGGAGCAGGGCCAAGTCGGTCTGTTCACCCAATATTTCAATCAAGCTGCGTGCATCAGCAAGATCTTGTGGCCCACCTGCAAACAATTTTAAGGCCAATAAATCTTCGGCGGAAGCCATAAATAGTGGTAAGCCATCGAAGTCGATGGAAAGTAAGCGATCAAAGAGTTCGGGGTCGGAGCGGCGCAAACCACCGATCAAGTCCACTTGGTTATTCAAGTTATCCGTGACTCGAAGGACAAATCCAATGGGGTCGCCCTCCTCACCCATGCGAAGATCCACCGACAAGCCGGCGACGCGGAATTTTTCGGCCAAGGAATCCAAGTCCGTCTGGCTGTTTTTCAAAGTGATGATAGCATCGGCATCCAGGCTGGCGCGAATGACACCATGATAGGCCAATGCCACGGCACCTATGGCTCCCCAACGAATACTTTCCGCTTCAAGGACAAGGCCGACTTGATGCAACAAATGCAAAGAACTTGGCACAGGGCCTGAATTATTCATTGGATTTCGGCTTGCCTTGATTTTTTTCGCGGTCCTGTTTGCCTATATCGCTAAGTCGTTTCATGAGTTGAGAATGTTGGACGAAGGCGCGCAACCTTTCCACCGGCGTCATGCGCCGAACGCGCTCGATGAGGCTCTCGCGCAGAAACCGGGCATTCTCCGAATGAGGCATGTTTAAAGGTTACTTCTAAAGGTGGGTCTTACGCCTTTGCTTCCACGAACTTGGCGAAATTATTCAAGATGGCTTGCCAGCCTTGTTTTTGCATCTCGATAGGATTTTCGGACTCGGCATCAAAAGCAATACGGACGGTCACGCCTTCCGCACCAGCCACGAACTCGACCGATGCGTTTCTATCCCCAAACGAATACTCCAGCAATTCCTGAGGCAAAACCTGGGTATAAGTTCCGGCGAAATCAAAGCCGAAGCTACCGTCCTTAGCTTCCATGCGAGAGGAAAAGACGCCTCCCACGCGCAAGTCCACGGTAGCTTTTGTGGTGTGCCAGTCCTCTGAGGCCGTATTCCATTGCTTAATATCGCTGGGCGTGGTGTAGGCTGCCCACACCTTGGCTAATGGAGCCTGGACTAAGGTTTCAACTGTGATTTTCGTGGCCATGGCTTCCCTTGGGTTTGGAATGAATCGACTCTAAAAATAGACGTGCTTGGACCAAGTTAGTGAGGCGCAATCAAATGTAGTTGCCTAGGAAACCATTTAGTTTTAGTTTCCTAGGCAATGAAAGATCAAAATGACTGCTAAACCAACCGCTTCCGATTTGACTGCCCATTTAGGATACTGGCTGCGTTTCGTGTCTAATCACGTTTCCCAGGCCTTCGCCCGCAAAGTGGAGGCCCATGGAGTGACCGTGGCCGAATGGGTGATGCTACGCCAAATGCTGGGTGCGGGAACCATTGCCCCGAGTCGGTTGGCTGATTTCATGGGCGCGACCCGAGGTACGGTGACCAAGCTGGCAGATAGGCTAATTGAAAAGTCCCTGATTGTGCGTGATGCGGATCGAGCGGACCGTCGTGCCCAGGTATTGCGTCTCACGGCCGCAGGCCGGGCCATGGTCCCCAAGCTGGCCGCCTTGGCGGATCGCAATGATGCTGAATTCTTCGACCACCTCACGCCCGACGAACGTTCGGCGCTGGTGAAAACCTTGCAAGAAATAGTCGAGAAGCATGGCCTCATTTCCCTCCCCATCCACTGATGGGAATTTATTTCCGCCCAAGCAAAACAAAACCAAAAAAGGACAAAGGCAAATGAATACGAATTGGAAAGAACTCGCACGTGAAGCCTGCGAAGGGGCTGCCACCGGATCCAAGGATTTCGGACAAATCGTGCGCATGCTCATGGAAGGAGGGCTGGACGGCTACCTGGTTGATTTCCGAAACTCGACCCAGAGCTTCTACTTACCTGATGGTAGCTGCCATGTGATTGAAATTCATCGCACCTCGAATCCCATGGCCGAATCTTTCGACGCCGCAATTGTGAAGGAGGCCATCCGGGAAGCCCAGACCAAGGCGCCGGGTTATACCTACAAGGGCTTTTGCGCCAAGGTGATTGAGGCTGGGTGCGCGGGATATCTGGTGTCTTTTCCCGGAAAGCGCGTGTTGTACTTCGGTCGCTCCGGTGAAACGCATACGGAGTATTTCCCTGGGACTGGACTGGGGGTGAAGGCGTGAGGATGTTTTCTTCGGCCATTTCCTACTCTCTCTGTACTGTAGAGATTAGCTGAGTGGCGTTGGAACGATTGTTACTCGGGGACGGGTCTTTGATAAAAATCAATTGAGATCAGGCCAGCAATAACTTTGAGGTTGGTCCACCATTTTCCATTCCATCTTACCTTTAGCCCATGAGCGATCTGCTAGCCGCTAGAATGCAAATGGCTCTCTCCTTGGGCTTTCACATTGTCTTCGCTTGCATCGGCATGGCCATGCCTTTTTTCATGGCTGTGGCGCATTGGCTGTGGATACGCACGGGCAAGGACGTTTATCGCGACTTGACCAAGGCCTGGTCGCGGGGCGTGGCGATTTTTTTCGCCACGGGGGCGGTGAGCGGCACCGTACTTTCTTTTGAATTGGGTTTGCTGTGGCCGGGCTTTATGGAAAAAGCAGGCGGCGTCATTGGCATGCCTTTTTCATGGGAGGGTTCGGCCTTTTTTCTGGAGGCCATAGCCCTGGGGATTTTTCTTTATGGCTGGGATCGCCTGTCCCCCTGGTGGCATTGGATCACCGGCTTGGTGGTCGGCATTACGGGCTTGCTTTCGGGTGCTTTCGTGGTATGCGCCAATGCTTGGATGAATAGTCCGGCGGGTTTTGACTTGGTGGACGGGCGTTTCGTGAACATCGATCCCTTCGCGGCCATGTTCAATCCCGCTTGGAAATTGCAAGTGCTGCACATGCTTTTGGCCGCCTTCGTCAGCACGGGTTTCGCGGTGGCAGGCGTGCATGCTTGGCTTTTGTGGCGCGACCCCGGCAATGCTTTTCATCGCGCTGCTTTGCGCATTGCCTTGGCCTTCGGGGCGGTGGCGGCTTTATTGCAGCCGCTCAGCGGTGACCTCAGCGCCAAGCAAGCGGCACGGCATCAGCCCGTCAAGCTCGCTGCCATGGAAGCGCATTTCGAAACCCAGGAAAAAGCGCCCTTACTCCTCGGGGGTTGGCCCGACGAGGAAAGCGGGACCGTAGCTTATGGGTTACGTCTTCCTGGCATGCTCAGCTTTTTGGCCACCGGAGATTTCAAGGCCAAGGTTCCCGGATTGAATGAATTTCCCCGCGAGAATTGGCCGCCGGTTTTACCCGTGCATCTCGCCTTTCAAGTCATGGTGGGCTTGGGCACCTGGCTGGCCGGCCTCGGGCTTTTGGCCCTCGTCTTTTGGAAATGGCGCCGTCCCTGGCTGTATCATCGGCGTTACCTGGCGGCCCTTATCGTCAGCGCTCCCCTGGGATATGCCGCTCTGGAAGCTGGCTGGATTGTCACCGAGGTGGGCCGTCAGCCCTGGATTATTCACGGCATCCTGCGCACCCGTGACGCGCTCACGCCTATGCCGGGCCTATGGGTGCCTTTTTCGATTTATGCCGTCGTGTATTTGATCTTGGCCTTTGTGGTGACCTGGCTCATGGCGCGGCATATACGTACCCTCAAGGCTACCTATGCCTCGGCCAATACCGTCGAGCTGGATGCCAAGCCCGCAGGGAAGGGCACCCATGTCTGATGCCTTGGCCTTTTGGACATGCACCGTCTTTCTCGGATTTTCCCTGCTAAGCTATGCCTTGCTCGGCGGCGCCGATTATGGTGCGGGCGTGGTGGAAATCACCTTGCGTGGCCCTCGTCATGCCCTTGCTCGCCGCAGCTTGGAAAAAACCCTGGGGCCAGTTTGGGAAGCCAATCACATTTGGCTCATCCTGGCGGTGGTCATACTCTTCATGGGTTTTCCGCCTGTCTATGCGCGCTTATCGGTTTCCTTGCATTTACCCGTCACGGCCATGTTACTGGGAATCGTAGCACGCGGCACCTCCTTCACCTTCCGTCATTATGACGCCGTGCGCGATGGATCGCGGGCTTGGTACAATTGGATATTTCGCCTCTCCAGTGTGTGGACGCCTTTTTGGATGGGCGTCACGGTGGCAGGTATGTCGGCGGGCCGCATTCATCTGCATCCCGAATCCTTTTATCAGGGCTATGTCGCGCCTTGGCTACACCCTTATGGCTTGCTTCTGGGCGCCTTCACCGTGGCCTTATTCGCCTTTTTAGCCTCGGTTTATCTCGTAGGCGAAAACCCCGAAGCCGCCGTGCGCACGGCCTTTGCGCGCCGGGCCCGCACCTTTTTGTTTTTAGCCATACCCCTGGGGTCTTGCGTCTTTGCGGCCGCCCACATCGACGGTCGCCCTTTGCTCAGTCTGTTTTGGCACAATCCCCTGGCCTTGGGCGGGGTGGCGTCCTCGGCCCTTAGCCTCCCCCTTTTGGAGCGCCTATTGCGTTCGGCGGCCAAGCCACAAACCATTCCGCGCCGTCGCTTGGCTTGGAGCCTGCGGGTCTTGGCAGGCTTACAGGGCATGGCCATCGTGTCAGCTTGGTTTTTAGTGCAATATCCCGTGCTTTTTGCCTTGGGCGAGGGCCCATCCTTGACCCTTTTCAATGCCGCGGCACCCGCCGTCGTTCTGCATTATTTGGCTTGGGCCCTCTTCGTAGGGGCGGCCGTCATTTTGCCCGCTTTGTTTTGGCTATTCCGCATTTTCAACGGCCCCCGCCAACTATCTTTGCCTAACTAGACCCTTCTTTAACCTAGCGCTGTGCGCGCGGGAATCACGCCATGAAGTTCGAAGCGCCCAAGGCTGTGTTGCTCGATGCCCTGCAAATGGCTTGTTCGGCCATTCCCAATAAGACCACCTTGCAGGTGCTTTACAATCTCTATCTCGACCTCAAGGAAGGCGCGCTCGAAATTCGCGCCACCGATCTCGACATGGCGGTGGTGCAGCGTCTCAGCGTTGACGGCCATAAAAACGGCACCCTCATCATCAATGCGCGCAAGTTGCTCGAAGTGGTGAAGGAATTGCCCGACATGCCGGTGATTTTTTCCTCGGAAGACTTGGTGCTGACCATTCGCTCCGAGTCAGGTTTTCAGGCCAATCTCACGGGCTATGATCCTGCAGAATATCCCGCCTTGCCCGAGGTGGGCGAAACCTCGCGTCAAAATGTGCCGCTCAAGGAATTGAAATTTCTCTCCGACAAAACCGGTTTCGCTGTATCGACTGAATTCAGCCGTCTGGCTTTAACGGGCGTTTATACTGAATTCAAAAAAGACCGCCTCGAAATGGTGGCCACCGACGGACATCGCCTGGGCAAGGCCTTTGTTTCCATGCCGGGACTCGGCGCCCGCAATGGCGTGATTTTGCCCCCCAAGGCCTTGCAGCAAGTCATGCGCATGTCCGAGGACCCCGAGCAGCTCATTGAAGTCGAAATCGGGATGGCTCACGCCCGCTTCGCCACGGGTGCTGTGGTGCTTTATACCAAGCTCATCGAAGGGCCTTATCCCAATTACGAGAATGTCATTCCCAAGCAATTCTCGAAAACCGCTACCGTGAATCGCGAACATCTCGCCTCGGTGGTGCGCCGCGTTTCGACCATGGCCAATACCAAGACTCGCCTGACCGTTCTCGGCTTTCATCAGGACGGTAACCTGGTTGTGTCGGCGCGCAATCCCGATCTCGGCGGCGACTCCGAGGAAGGCTTGCCCCTGAGTTATGAGGGCGAAGACATCGAGCTGGGCGCCAATGCCCAATACCTGCTCGAAGTGCTGCGCATGTGCGCCAGCGAAGAAGTGCGCTTGAAATTCAATAATCCCCTCGGTGCTATCATCGTCGAACCGGTGGCCGAAGAACCAGGTTATTTCTTCATCGTTATGCCATTGCGCATAGTGCGTGATACGCTGTAAAGGGATTTAAAGCCCATTATCAAAGACCTTGATAAGCTTGGGTGACTTCGTCAAATCGATCGGTGTGATTATTTTCCGGTCGAGGGGGACTTCACCTTCATTCAGCTTCTTGATCGTCTCAGTATAGGGCTTCCAATTCAATTCGCTTAATCGTGTCGTTTGGCCAAGCGAATCTCCCGTCGCCGCCAAATAGGATTTAAAAATCAATTCTGAGCAATAAATAAAGATATCGTCAAAGTCATAC
>JAYUVP010000309.1:0-19692 GCA_043753995.1 Fibrobacterota bacterium | reverse complement strand
CTCTTCGCGAGGGCGTGAGTTGAAACAACCCCTTCAGCATTTACACAATGCAGGGAATTATCGCCCTCTTTGCGAGTATGAACCGGCATTGCTCGATAGGCTGCTTTAGCTTTTACCGATCAGAATGCATTCACCTCGGCTTGCGAGCGGCAACGATAAACTGTATGTTAGGCTTGGGGCTGAGAACTGGAAAGTCGCCGTGGCCGGCTGGATGGGCTCATAAGAGTCGACTTCAAATAATTTGTTAAAAAGCTTTCGACCGACCCAAAACAAAAATGCAGGAATCTGCTCGTTTCTGCTGGTGTACTCACTCCAAAGGAAACTTTAAAAAGCCATATAAGCAGGCATTAAAATCGATTTTAACTGTTCACCCTAAAAAACCCGAACAAATAAAGTGGAATCTCCCCTGGAGCTGCCATCAGTGGACCGTCCTTCACTAGAATTCCATTTTTTGCTCCACTGAGTTGTCTCGCTGTTTTACTGGGCCCACCGATTTCAAAAATCTTGCCCTTGGCTCGATAATCGCCTCCTTTGCTGTAGTGAACGGGAATACCCACTCCTCGCAAGGCATTGATAAAAAAGGTTTCTCGCAGTATGCCTATACTGGGCTCTAAGCCTGTTTCTTTGGCAATGGCAAAATAGAGGTTTGGATTTTCGAGCAAGACCTTTTCCGAAGTGCGTAGTCCTGCCTTTCCTTCTTTTTCCAAAGCCAAACTGTGAATCAAAGATGTTTCTTGCATCATTTGCAGATAGCTACTAACCGTTTTATGATCGATTTCCAAATTTCTAGCCAAAGTATTCACGCTCATTTCGCCTGGAGGTACCGATGCTAGATAGGCCAATAGGCGCTTGAATACGTGCAGCATGTTGGTGTTCATGGAATAAAAATTGGCGATGTCCTCGAATATGGTTTTTTCAATCGTATTGAGAATACGCGCACGATAAGTCTCTGGGTCTTCGAAATAAAATGGATAATATCCAGTGCTTAAAAATTCTTGGAACAATCCTCGAATTCGAGGAAAGGCGGAAAGCTCTCGCGAAATTTCCATCGTACCTTTTATCAAATCGTCGAAAGAAAACGCCTTGGGAGCTGCTCCCGTCTTGAAGAGAATGAATTCACGAAAGGAGAGTCCATTCAGCCGATAAATCATGCCACGTCTGGATAAATCATATTGCCCTTTAAGCAAGTCCAAACTAGAGCTTCCCGAAAACACAATGCGAATATCAGGAAATGAGTCATAAATATTTTTCAATTCCCGATTCCAGCCGGGATATTTATGCGCCTCATCCAAGAAGAAAAGATTTCGACCCTCTAATTGATGCATGTCACGGACGAAATCAAGCAGGGAATGCACAGAGAAATAAATGTGATCCAGCGAGGCATACATGCAAAGATCGGGGTTTTCCTTTTCCCGAATCCATTGCAGCATAAGGGTTGTCTTACCCGTTCCTCTTGGGCCGATGAGTCCGGCGAGCCGCCTTGAAGTACTGAAGCTCTCGAAGAGATGACGCCTATGGGTCGGAGTAGAATGGGAAATCAGTCGGTAGTGCGTGTCACGCAAGGTGCGCATGGCCGGTCCCACTTTGGAATCAATTCCAATTAGATATTGGGAAATACCCTAATTATTCTGTGTTTTTTAAGACCAAGGCCCCAAAAAAAGCGAATATGGGTGGTGGTTACGTTCGGTTGCTGGCCAGGAATTAAAACGGGCGTCGAGTTACCTGTCTGTATTGTGATAAATATCCCAATCGATCGCAAAAATTACTGACTTCTTCCCGATAGAATCCCACATCCCGGTAGTGCCGCAGAGAAATTGGGTCTCAGCCCCAACTTAACCCCTGAAGCAAAGCGTACCGGGATGATAGCGATCCTGCTGCGAACCCGACACGAGGCGAAGCCTCTCCGAGGAATGCCGGGCGCGTTGGGCAGGGTACACCGGGAAATACAAACATATCACAGCACGACAAATTACGCAAGTCCAATGGCGGCGGCCATTTGCCTCCCCGCTGGCAGGCGAAGCGACCGCTCTTAACGGAGTGACCAACTAGCACACCCCTTCCCTCCAGCCCAATACACCACCAACCTTTCCTTCTTTCCAAAATCTAATGAGCGATGTAATGGAAAAATGATTAACCAGTCACTAATATTACAATAGGCATCGAAACACCAGGTGTCGAGAAGTGATGGAATGATTTAGGGTCGATTTTTGACCCTTTTCAGGGTTTACTTTCATGACGCTTGAGTTATGGCCGCGTTTCGAGCGCGATCTATTCAAGTTGGCAACCCGCCTTTGCATAAAATCAATTTCAACCCAGCGAAAAGTATAGGAATGTTCCGCACATGAGAACACTTAAAGTCCAAGGGAAAGGGCGCCTTCAAGCCCAACCTGATTTAGCCATCCTTTCTTTTGATGTTGAAGCCAAGCACCGGGACTATGGAAATTGCGTCAACCTCCTTAATCGGCAGGTGGAAGGGCTGCGCCAAAACATTGAAGCCACCAAGCTTTCCCGCGCCGAGCTCAAGACCAGTAATTTCAATATCCAAGAGAATTGGGAATACCTCGAGAAGCACCGAGTTTTCACAGGGTACATGGCATCTCATTCCCTGAATATTGAACTCGCGATGGAGAAGGAACTTTTGAATCAGGCTTTAAAGTGCGTCGCTCAAGGACAAAGCAATGCCGCAGTGAAATTCTTTTTTTCCG
This sequence comes from Fibrobacterota bacterium, assembly GCA_043753995.1. GTDB lineage: Bacteria > Fibrobacterota > Fibrobacteria > UBA11236 > UBA11236 > JAYUVP01. Next base: position 16,987 of record JAYUVP010000309.1, on the reverse strand, counting down.
TAAAGGATAAGGATGCTCTGCGCAAGCGCGCGATGGCCTTGGCCGTCGAAGACGCGAAATCCAATGCTGCCGTGCTAGCCTCCTCTGCCGGGATCAGGCTGGGCAATATTCAGTATATCGAATACGGCTGGGCCGAAGTTCGCTTTCGAAATGATGAAGGCAAAATGTTTGTCAATTCCAGGGATTCCCTGGCAGAATCAAGTTTAGACATCGAACCCTCGGCCTTAGAAACCGAGGAACATGTCACCTTGGTATTTGCTCTGGAAGATTAGCTGCGTAACCGGGCAAGCGAAATCGCATCCTACCCCCATAGGGTGGGGGCAATTTGCCCCCCCTTGCGCCCATCCCCATCCTCCTACCTTTACTCCTTTCCGGAGATCGCATGCCCAAGAATTGGTTCAAAAGCAGCCTCGAAATCGCCACGCGCCGCCAGGGCTTGCATGACATCACATCCCATGTACAAGCGATCTTGCGACAATGGGGCCTGCAGGAAGGCATGTGCTTTCTTTACTTGCAACACACCAGCGCCTCGCTATGCATCAGCGAAAATTATGATCCCACGGCCAAGCAGGATTTAGAAGAGTTTCTCCGTCGAGTCGCACCCGAAGGCGCGCCTTGGATGAAGCACACCCTCGAAGGGGAAGACGATTCGCCATCCCATATGCGCAGCATAATCACCGGGGTGAGCCTGCAAATCCCCGTCGATGATGGCGCTCTCGCCTTGGGCACCTGGCAAGGCATTTATCTCTGCGAGCATCGCCTTGCTCCACATCGCCGCACCGTCTTGCTCAGGGGCCTTGGCGTCGACTGAAAAGCGTCCTTGGCCTTAGGACTTCAATTTCAAACCATGCTTTGTGGGGCGAGGCCGCTTGCGGACGCGACCCCGCCCCTCGCTGCGGCCCGGCTATCCCCGCAGGCGCGGTCGGCCTCCGCTACCCCACCCGCAATTCCCTTGAAATTCGAAAAAAGTTCAGCTTGTGAATATGTCATAGATGACATATGCTTGATGCATGCAAGCGAAGATTGGCAATCTCAGGGTTAAGCAGGTCTCCGGTATTGGTAAAAGCAGAAGTCCTATTGGCCGTCGGTCGAAGTCGCTTCTGGGTGTGAAATAAGTGAGGCTAAACATGAAGCATCTACCCACCCTCGCCATCGCGCTCCTCGGTCTCGGCCTATTCGGCTGTAATTCCACCGAAGTCCCAGTTGAAATCCCAGCAACGATTGAGCCAACTACGGTGACGAATTTCACTTTCAAGCATATGCATTTCAGCACTAGTAGCATGAAGGCCGACATGCGTGCGGATTTGCCTGAAAGTCTCGTGGTCAGGCTAAATAGCATACCCGGTAAGTTCGGTGGCTTTGTTCAAAATGAGGATGAATTCGTGCGACGCATGGCATCCAATGCCGTCTTGCGCGTGAATTGGGATTCGCTCATTTTGGGCGGCCATCTTGGAAGTCCGGCAATTTATTCGGATTCCCAACCTTTTAAATCCCTGTCACCTGCCTCGGTGCGCATGATGCGCATTGGAACCTTTATCGACGCCCCTGACGATGAACCGATTTTCCCTGACAGTGTAGTGGAATCTTTCGGATTTTATAGCGCCAGCGAAAATGCGCAAGTCAACGCAGTTTATTTCGACGCGCCCATCGAAGGAGTGAGCGCAAAGACTTTATGCGATGGCACGCCAATACAGGCTGATTTGAAAATCACCAAGGCGGGACTTTATTTCCTGACGTCACGATTCGAGGGTGCTAAAATCACTTATTCGCTTGTGACGAACCCGGGAGACCTTGTCTTTGCCGTATTCACGCACTCTCAAGCCAACCTTGACTTTGTTACCGAGCTGCGTGCCCGCATGACATGCAGTGGAGGCTAAGGCCTCCCTTGCCTCAGTTCAAGCCTTCGCTCAACTGAGCTTTCAGTAAATGCACGGCCTTGCCAAGCCTTAAGAGGATGGCATCCTCGGCGGCCGATCCGTGAAAGTCGGCATAGTCATCCATGATGAGGGCGCCGCGCTTGTGATCGCGCTGAAGGCTTGCGGCGGCCGCCTCGGGAAGCCCATCGAGCAGGGGTAACCAAGCGGTTAACTGGGTGCCAAAGGCTTGTAGCCATTCGCCGCGCAATTCGGGTTGGGGCATCGCTGCGTTTGCATTCAGGCTTTGAGGCCAGGGTAATTCCAGGGCTTGCCAGGCGGAGCTGATATGTTCCTGCAAAAAGGCGGCATCGTTCCAAGCGAGAGGCTCGGCTCCCCAGCGCAAGAGAGCGCATTTCAAAAACGCGGCATAAGCTTTTTCGGCCGTGGGTAATTCTTCGCGGCGCAAGACGTTCTTGCCTAGGCCCGGCAATTCTCGGGAAGTGTAACCTGCCGGTGCCTCTCCGCTTTTGTTTGAACCATTCGGCGTGCCTTCGTTACGTTGGCGCGCGCTGAGTCGGCGGAGCTCGGTATAAGCATGAGCGACCTTGGCGATGAGGTCGGGTGTGAAAAGACGACCCCCGAAAAAGCCGTCTCTCACGACGGAATGCGACGAAAGCGGGGCCCGCGCCGTGCGGCATTGATCACGATCAAGATATTTGTAACTGTTGCGCGCCAGGGCATACAGGTTTTGTTGCCACATAAATCCGGGACGAATTTCATTCAGCCCTTGGGTTTCAGGGGAGGTAGGGAGGCTGCTTCCCTGAATGAGGGAGAAGGGGTAACCTAGGCGTTGCGGTAGGGTCGTGACCCCGGAGGCAATGAGCGAATAGGGGGCGTTCGAGAAGTTGGCGGGAAATTTCACCGTGCATCCGAGTCCGAAAAACATGCCTTCGCCGGGACGGATTTCCTGATCGGCCTTTTTCCCGGTATGATTGCTGCCGACATTGGCGCCATAGGCCACATTGCCGCGACCCTCGGGCCATAGGGCGGCGATGAGCAAGGCCTGATGATGAAAGCCCACGAAGGGGCCGACCAAGGAAGAAGTGATTTCGCCTTTGGCGGCATGGGTATTGGAGCCCAGTACCGAGTCGGCAACCTGGCCCGATTCGCCGACGCCCGAGGCTTCAAGTAATAGTGAACGCAATACTGAGGCGGCGCCGTCGACATGGGCCCCGGTTTGCACATGGCTGTCGACCACGCGGGCGTCGGCGCCAAGCATGCAAGGAAAGTCCATGCTGCTGAGCAAGGCGCTGCCGCTCAGCAGGGAAGCGCCTTCGACATAGGCTCCCGGGCCTATCCAGCTGTCGCGTATTTGCCGAACGGCAATCAGGACCGCGCCTGAAGCGACATAGGCGAAATCGCTGCTAAGTTCGGTGATCAAGGTATCGATATCGGATTGAAACTGTTTTTGTTCTTCGGGACGAAGCGAAGCGGCCCATTCGCAAGCTTCGAGATCGAGTCCATCCCAAAACCAAAGCGAGCGGCTGCCGGTTTCATCGCCTACCGAAATTTTTTGACCTAGGGCGAAGCGGCGTTTGGGCGCACAGGTGATGCGTTCGACTTGGGAAAGGATGGCCCCGTTTTCAATCACGGCATTTTCCATGCGGCCGACTTGATCGAGATGGCAACGACCCAAAACGCAATTGCGCACCGTACTATCGCGCAAGAGAGAAGGCCAGGTTCGTCCCTGGCTATCACCCAGGTCCCCTGCGGGAGGCGCCAAAAGGATGCGGCCCTCGAAGCGCATGCCGCGCACGCCAGCCCAAGATCCTTCACCCTTGGCGCGTACCAAGTCCCAAGACTCCGCAGCATTGCCTTGGGACTGAAGCGTGGCGATTTCTTCGGCATTCAGCGGACGGCCCGACCGCCAAAGCTCGCCCGCCTGCGCCAAATCGCGCAAAGAGGCCGCTAAGGGCGATTGCGCCAAGTCGCGGCGCAGGCGTGCCTGTAGGGACAGCAAGGACGAAGGGCGTATCGCGGGGGGAATTGGCGTCATGTGCTGGGCTCCATGGCTGCTAAAGGTCTTAAGGTGCGGGGTTCTGGTCAAAAGGGCCGAGAATTAAAAATGATTCAGCGAATCCAATTGTCTAGTTTCAAATTGGAAATGAGTTGTGGAAACCCATGGTGGGGCCTTCTCCCCATTCTATTGAGCCTACCTAGTTGGCCGGTTTCTGCCCAGCCCGGTAGCTATCTCTCGCGCACGGGACCGTCGTATTTCCCGGATTATACCCTCCTCAATTCGAAGCCATATCCCTTCGATGTGACCCGGCCTTTGGAACAGCGCGCCCGTTCTTACTTAGACGCGAATTGCTCCCAATGCCATCAGCCGGGGGGCATTAGCAATGGGGGCATGGATCTCCGTTACTCCACGCCGCTCAATCGTACCGCCCTATTCGGCCCGAGCTCTCGGTTAAGTCCGGACGGGCGCAAGTTATATCACATCCAACCCGGCTATGTTCAAAACTCGGAGGTCTATCTCCGCCTGGCCTCGGTGGGAAGCTATGCCATGCCTCCGATGGGACGAACCCAAGTGGACGAAAAAGCCTTGGCCTTAATGCGGGATTGGATACAAAGCCTCTCCCGGGACTCCCGACCCCACGTGCCTGTTGCGAGCGAAAGAAAATCGCCGCATCTGCTTTCTCTGCGAAAACAGGAATTAGAAATCGACCGAACTGGGTTGGACTCAACATTGAAACTAGAAATCAGAATTTTTGACTCTATGGGTGGGCTTTTGCCAGGGCCATCCATTACCGTCAACGAGAATTCTCGGCGCCCCTATTGGGTTTTGCGATGGGCCCAACCCATTCCGCTCGGAAGATATTGGATGAAGATGCGATGGGGTACGGAAATTTCCACCCGCATTCTCTTGGTACTTTAAGCGGACTTAAAACCAGGGTTTTCCACAGGAGATAAAGTGAAATTGAAATTGGCATCCCGTGCCTCTTCTTATTTGGCCCATGCGGCCATGATTCTCGCCATGAGCGTGACCGTGTCTGCGGCCAAGGACCAGCCAGTAGGACCGAAAGCGTCAGAGGCAAATCGAAAGCTCGTCATTGAGTTTTACGACGCTTTCTTTAATAAGCATGAAATGGCCGCCGCGGAAAAATTTCTTGCTGAGGGCTATAAGCAGCACAATCCCATGGTGCCGGACGGGCGAAAGGCCGTCACGGATTTTTTCGCCGGATTTTTTAAAAGCAATCCGGATGCACGCGCAAAAATAGTTCGGACGGCCGTTGAAGGCGATATAGTGTGGTTGCATGTGCATGCGACCTCCAACAAAGACGATAGAGGCCAGGCTGTGATCGATATTTTCCGGGTTCAAGACGGTAAAATCGTTGAGCATTGGGATGTGGTCCAAGACGTTCCCGAGAAGTCAGCGAACAACAACACTATGTTCTGAGTTCGTAAGGCGCAAGGAGCCTTTGCGCCGGACGCCTTACGGGAGTTTTCATGTCGCTTCGCATCTCAACCGTCCTTTGCCTGATTCCGATCTTGGCTCTCGGCCAGGCTCGTTACAAAGACGCTGTTTTCCACCAGGTCTCGGTAGCCTCTAACATTCAATACGGTGCCGCCAAAACCCATACCGGTGCCACGCAAAACTTGCTGATGGATATTTACCAGCCTCAAGGAGACACGGCCTCGGCCCGTCCGCTTTTCATTTGGATTCATGGCGGCGGTTTCTCCGGGGGGTCCAAGGCAGATGACGATATCGTCGGGCTATGCCGCTACTTCGCCCTGAGGGGCTATGTCACGGCCTCTCCGGAATACCGAGTGAGGTCCTCGCTTCCCAATAAGGCCGATATTGGAGCCCAAATGATTCGGGCCGTGCAGGACGCCAAAGCCGCGGTGCGCTTCTTGCGGTCGAAGAAAGTCGATTATCGCATTGACGAGGCCCGCATTCTCTTGGGTGGCACCTCGGCAGGGGGGTTCATTGCTTTGCAATACGCTTACTTGGATGCGGACGAAGTACCGGCTTACCTGGACACCCTTGACATCGGCGGCATCGAAGGAACGGGGGGTAACACCGGAGTTTCCTCTGCCATCACGGGCATCGTGAATTGCTGGGGTGGCGTGGGTGATTCCACCTGGCTGCAAGATGGTCGACTCCCGGCACTTCACTTTCACGGCACCGAGGACGAAGTGGTGCCCTACGACCTAGGCTACTCTTTGGGAGACCCTCAGTTTACCACCTTCGGTAGCGCCTGCGCGCATCGGGTCCTGGTGCGGGCCGGGGTTCGGTCGGAGCTAAAACTCTTCCCTGGCATGGGCCATGGGATGCCCGAGGACGATCCCCGCTTGGACACCCTCCTCAATATGTCCACCCATTTTGCCTATGATGTCTTGTTTGGCACTTCGACCATAGCCCGGATGCGGTCTTTGGGGGCTCGCCCAAGAACTTCCATCCTTAGTCTCTGGCGACCCGATGGCCGCTTTCAGATTATGCCTTGGCGAAGGCCTTTCGGGAAGCCCGGTTTTTGAATTGCGATTTGCCATCGACAGCAACTCTTTTGGAGGACCCAGAAAGCTTCTTCTCCGGCTTGAAAACAAAAGAATTGGTATTGGATGAGATTAATCACCGAGAGGCAGGATTTTGGCGTCACAGATTTAAAGCAAAGACTATTTCGCGTTGAAAAGCGCACGGGCTTTTTGAAATTGGTGGAAACCTTACTGCGCCAAAGTGGCGGTAGGATGGAGGCGGTGAATCTCGCCAAGGTCAGTGGCCTGAGTCGTCCCACCGTCCTCACCTATCTTGAGGTCTTCGAACTCACCCATGTAATGCGGGTACTTCGGCCCTATCACGGGGGTGGTAAGCAGGAATTGGCGGGATTGTTTTAAGCCGCCACCCTAGGTGTCGGTGCGGCTTCCTGGGCCGCCAATTTCATCACCGTGGCCAAGGTTTGGTAAACCGCAGCCCAGGCTTGCTTCACATCCGGCGTGAAGTCGATGCCAAGACCTTGTTCCAAGGCCCACAATAATGCCACCCCAACAGCTTCATAGTGCTCGTCCTTGACGCCATAACCACCATGCCTTTTGCCCAATAACCGCAATACCGGAACCAAGGTCTCCAGGCTATTCAAATTCATGATGGCAAAGCCGAGGGTATGCATGAGCTTGCGCTTTTGCTCCCCCATGTCATTTTTAAAAAGCAATTTGAAGCTTGGATCGAGCTCAAAAAGTTTGGCGTAAAATAAATTCGCAGCCGCCTCGACCTTGGTTGGCGACAGTTTCTTCCAGGATTGCAAAACCAATGACTTCTGTTCCGGAGTCATATAACACCTCCAATACAAACGACCATTCGCTTCCTGACGAGCCTTCAAATCGCAGGTAATAACCTGTGATCGAGGAGTCGTCCCCATCGCAAATGGCCGGTCGGACCGGGCTCAGTGCTCAGCGGGCCGCGATTTGGTTCGCGCTCCGCATTAAGGAGAGATAGGGCAATTCCCGTACCAGGAAAATTTGGGGCGAAAAGCGTGGGAAAATGAGGAAATGGCGTTCTGATTTAGCGAAAAGTCACAAATACAACCGCCAAAGTCTGCCAATAGTCTGCCAATGTCGGGGCTTGTCAAGGAGTGATGTCATGCCCTCGGTCGGAGGCAGCCTATCTTTTTCTTATTCGCTTTCGTCTAAATCATGTCCGCAAATACTTTCACCAAAAAGGTTTGATGTCGCAGGCCAATTCTATAACCATTCCCCCGCGGCCCCCGTTGGGTTTACCAGGCCCACCCCTGCCGCAATCGTGGTTCGTGATCGCCACATCCGCTTCGTTAAAGAAGGGGCGGCACCGTGAGGTGAAATTTTTAGACCGGCCTTGGGTGCTGTTTCGAGGGGCGGATAGCGAAGTCGGTCTGATTGCGCGCTATTGCAGTCATATGGGAGCCGACCTGAAGCAAGGTTGCGTGCGCGGGAATCAAATGACTTGCCCTTTGCATGGCTGGGGCTTCAGCAAGGACGGCCAATGCCAGGCCGCCATACCGGCACCCCTGGCTGAGCAGGCGGCCCTGCATACCTTGGCGATCAGGGAATGGGCGGGCATGATTTTCGTCTTTCCCGCCAAGACGCCCACTTATGAATTGCCAAGCGGGCTGCTCACGGGCAAGGACCAGTTCAGCTCGGCGCGCAAAATGAGCTTGCCTCTGAATTGGATGATGCCCGCGATGAACACCTTCGATTTGGCGCATTTCCCCCGTGTGCATAATCGGGTCTTGGTGGGTGTCCCCAAGATTTCCTCGCTGAATGCGAATCATTTGTCGATGGAGATGGAATCGCGCATTTTGCCACGGCGATGGCAAGACAAGATAATGAAGTTTTTGACGCGGGGTACCCTGCGAGTGACCATGGATTGTTGGGGTGCTTCCCTGCTCATCATGCGAAACGAAAAAACCGGCATCGGCGCGGTGATTGCGGTGGAAAGTACTGGTCCTGCCAGTTGCCATTTGTATATCACGGCCTTTCAAGTCGCGGATGCCCAAAACCCCAAACCGAAAAAGCGCCACCGCCTGACTTTGGAAATCGGGCGAAGGATGGCCACTGCCTTTTTAAGGCCGGATATTCCCTTGTTAACGGGCATGATACCTCGTCCTGGAGTGCTCATACCCGGGCAAGACGATGTAGCCATGCGTTTTTGGGCCTTTTATCACGCCCTACCCAAGATTGCCGTGGCCAATGAAGTTTGATTTCTTGCTCAAGTCCAAAAGATTTCCCGGGCCTCCCATAGACGAGGTCGCTCTGCATCAAGCCGCTAAGCTGGCCCTTACCGAAAGCAAATCATCCATTGAAGAAACCTTGAAAGCGCTGACTGGCAAAAATACGGATTTGGCAACATGCATCTTGTATCACCATTTGCAACAATCACGGCATGGTGATTTCATTCGCGCCCTCGACGCCATGCCTCAGCAAGCAAGCCCGGAAAGCAAAAAGATCAAGGTCTTGATCCTACCCGGCATGTTTTATTCCGAATACCCCGAAGTCGGTTCCGATGGTCAGTTGATACGGACCATATTCGAGAACAATGGATACGAAGTGAGCATGATTCGAACTCAGGGGCGCGGCTCGATTTCAACGAATAAGGAAATCATCAAAACAGCCTTGCGCGAAGAAAAGCATGAAAAGGTCTGGCTCGTTTCCCTAAGCAAGGGCTCGGCGGAAGTACGCGCGGCTTTGCAGGAATTGTCGCTGGAGTCCTGGCCCGATTCTCTCCAGGGGTGGGTGAATTTCTCAGGCATCTTTTCAGGCTCGATATTGGCGGAGCATCGCACCAATACCCTTTGGAAGCGGATTTTTCTTCGCCTGATTTGTCGTCTGGGCAGCGTGGATTATCAGTTGATTTTGGAATTGTCGCCCAAGCATGGCTTTTGGCGGCAAAAGCCTCATTTTGCAAAAAACTTGCACCTCATTCACCTATTGGGCTTTCCCCTATTGTCCCATGCCCAGCCCGTGCTGGCCCACCGCTTCCTCGCTTTATCCAAGCATGGCCCCACCGACGGAACCATAAGCCTGCTCGATGCCGTGAATTATCCCGGGCATGTTTATCCCGTCTGGGGATGCGATCACTTTGCCCGCTCGCCGAATTTGAGCGCCTTGCTTTATCAACTCTGCCATTACATTTCGGCCTTACCCGCGCGTCAAAAGAAGGATTCATAATAAGGATGGGAGATGTCGTGCAAATAGGAAAGGCGTAAGCCATGAGCATACCCAATCGCCTCAATGTGATTCTGGTCTTGGCTCTTCAAGGCGCCATGCTAGCGTCCTTGGCCCTCGCTTCGCAGCTGGGCTGGGTCTGGGCCATTCCCATCGGTATGGTTGTTTCCTTCGGGTATTTGACCAACTATGCTCTGATGCATGAAGCCGCCCACGGTAGCCTACATGCTACCTCGTGGGCAAATCGTTTTTTCGGGACCTTAAGTGGCCTTCTGTTTCCCGTTTCTCATACCTTTCTCACCATCGTTCACAAAGTCCATCACAACAGCAATCGCACCGATCATGAAATGTTCGACTATTACTATCCCAGCGACAACCTGCTCATTAAGCGAGCTCAGTGGTATAGCATATTGACCGGCATTTATCCGCCGATTATTCCGATGGGCTCCTTCTTGATGGCTTTTGCGCCTTGGTTTTTCCAAGCACGACCCTTTGCCCATGCCAAATCCTCCTCCATTTTATTCGCCGACAATCAGTTTCAAGCCGAGGATATTCGCAAGATCCGCACCGAAGTCCTCTTCGGAATTCTCTATTGGTTTGTCGCCTGGAAGGTTTTCTCCCTGCGATGGCTGCCTGTTTTAATCGTCTATGCCTGTTGCTGGTTCAATTGGTCGACACGGCAATACGTGACCCATGCTTTTTCACCACGTGATGTGATGACCGGGGCTTGGAATTTGAAAGTGAGCCCACTGATGAGCTGGCTACTCCTGCGCGGCGAATGGGATCAAGTGCATCATATGCATCCCGAAACCCCCTGGCGCCATCTTCCCAAATTCGCCGCGAGCACCTCGGCGCCCATCCCTTATTGGCGGCAATACTTGTCGCTTTGGAAAGGCCCAAGGCCCAATGTTTATGCGCCCCCGCAACCTATTCGTTGAAAAAAAGATCGGCCTATCGTGACGTCTCCTCAAGTCGGTTTTCAAGTGGCCCTGGTCAGCCCCAAAGGCCCGCTCTATAGGCATCGCGGCGGCATATTCGGCAAAGGCTTGCGCTATAAGCCATTGACCTTGCCGACTCTGGTGGCCTTGGCTCCCAAGGAATTGGGTATTCGCTTCGAGTGCTGGGACGAAGGCATACAAGATGTGCCCGAGCAATTGTCCGCGGATCTCATTGGCATGACGGTGATCACAGGCAATGCGGCGCGCACCTATGAACTGGCCGCCCGCTTTCGCCGGCAAGGAAAAAAAATCGTGCTGGGCGGACCGCATGTGACGCTCATACCCGAAGACGCGGCGCCCCATGCCGATGCCATTGTGGTGGGCTATGCCGAGGAATCTTGGCCGCGTCTATTGCGTGATTTCGCTCAAGGGAAAATGGCCCCGCGCTACGATCAAATTCCCAATCTCGAAATCGGCGGCCAGCCCCTGCCGAAGCGTTCGGTTTTACCCAAATGGAAATACTTGACCGAGCATGTCTACGAAGCTTCGCGTGGTTGCATACACGATTGCGAGTTTTGCGTGGTGCCGAGCGCATGGGGACGTAAGCCTTTTCTCAAGCCTCCCGAAGAAATCGTTGAAGACATGCGCCGCATGAAAACGCGCAAGGCGCTTTTCATCGATCTCAACTTGATTGCCGACAAGGCCTGGGCACGATCGCTTTTCACCGCCTTAATCCCCTTGCGAATCCAGTGGTATGGACTCTCCACCACCTTGCTTTGCAATGATTTGCCCTTGCTCGATCTCGCCGCCGAATCCGGCTGTCGTGGGCTTTTGATGGGCTTGGAAAGCATTTCCGAGGAAGCGCTCAAAACCACGCGCAAGGGCTTCAATCGGCCCGAAGATTATGCTCGTGTCGTCGAAAAGCTTCACGAAAGAAAGATCGCCTTGCAGGGATGCTTTGTCTTCGGCAATGATCATGACGACATCACGGTTTTCGAAAAGACCGCGCGATTCGCCATCGAGGCGAAAATCGATTTGCCCCGCTTCGCGATTTCGACGCCTTTTCCGGGCACCTCGCTGTTTCGTCGGCTGGAATCGGAAGGCCGCATTTTGACCCGGGACTGGAATCTCTATGACGCTCAGCATGTGGTTTTTCAGCCCGCCAAAATGACGGTGCAAGAATTGCAAACCGGCACGGGAGAAGCCTGGAGACTCGCTTATTCCTGGAGCTCCATGGCGACGCGCTTGAGGCATACCGCCGCGCCTTGGCATGTGGCCTTGCTCACCAATTTCGGATATCGTTTTTACGCAAAAAACTTAAGCCGCTTTTACACTTGCGATTCAGGCATGATTTAAATGCATATCACTCTCGTTCATCCCTGCGTGGGGCGACGCATCGGGCAGAAAAAATATTTCCCCACTTGGAGTTTGCAGCCGCTTCCAGTCGCCACCTTGGCGGCCCTATTGCCCGCCGATGTGAAGCGAAGCTTTTACGACGATCGCCTCGAAGACATCGATTTCGATGCACCCACCGACGCCGTTTTTCTTTCCGTGGAAACCTATACCGCGAGGCGTGCCTGGCAAATCGCCTCGGAATACCGCCGCCGAAAGATTCCCGTCATCATGGGCGGCTATCATGCCACGCTTTGCGCCGACGAAGTGGCGCGCTATGCCGATGCCATTGTGATTGGCCAAGCCGAACCTCTGATCCCAGAAATTCTCGATGATATTCGTGCCCGCACTCTGAAAAGACGCTATCGCTGGCAGGGGCATTATGACTTGTCGAAAGTGCGCACCGATCGCAGCATTTTAGAAGGCAAGCGCTATATGCCGATGACCTTGGTCGAGTTTTCCCGAGGCTGCAAGTTTCGCTGTGATTTTTGTGCCATACAATCCTTTCACAAAGGCCATGATCATCGTCCCATCGGAGACGTGGTCGACGAAGTGTTGAAAACGCGGCACAAGGACAGGCTGGTTTTTTTCATCGACGATAATTTGTGTTCGAATCCCGAGGCCGCCAAAGAATTGATGCGCGCCCTCATCCCTCACAAGCTGCGCTGGGTGACCCAAACCGCCATCGATGCGGCCTGGGATGACGAATTGCTTCGCCTCATGCGCGAAAGCGGTTGCCAAGGCGTCTTAGTGGGCTTCGAAAGCCTTTCCGAAACCAGCCTCAAAGGCATGAATAAAGGCTTTAACCTCGCCAAGGGCGGGCCTCGCGCGGCCTTGGCGCAATTCCGAAAACATGGCTTGCGTGTTTACGGCACCTTCATTTTCGGTTATGACGGCGACACCGTCGAAACCTTTGCTACCAGCCTTGAGTTCGCAAAATCTTCGGGGCTTTTCATTGCGGCATTCAATCATATCACGCCCTTTCCCGGCACACCGCTCTTCGATCGCCTCAAGCGCGAAGGGCGCCTCTTCCACGAAGCCTGGTGGTTGGATCCGAACTATCGATACAATCAACTTCCTTTTCAACCGGCCAATATGTCGCCCGTTGAATTGGAAAAACTTTGCCTCCAGGCGCGGCAATCCTTTTATTCCTGGTCTTCCATTATTCGCAGGCTGGCGAATAATCCCGCCTTGCGTCAACAAGCCTGGATGATGGGGCAATACCTGGGCATCAATGCTTTGCATCATTTCGACATCGACCGGCGCAGCGGGCTTCCCCTGGGGCGAGAGGATTGGCGAGGGGAATACTTGGAGGTGGATAGGTGAGCGCCTGGGAAATTCGCTTCGCGCAGCCTAACGATATGGAGGCGATTCGACATTTGCAGGCCAAGCCCATGCAAGGCGCGATTCGCCTTTCCCTGATTCAGTCCCTGCGGCCTACCGATCTCGCTGTCATTGCCATGCGCGGCGATCAATTGATGGGCATGGGCGTGCGCACGCGCGCTCGCCATCGTTGGAATTCGCAAGTGCATTGGGTGGGCGTGCTGACCGGTTTAAGATCGGCCTGCCATTTATTGCCGAGGCGTAGCGTCATGGAAATGTATCGCCTACTGCGTTCGATTCCTGCGGAAGGGGATCCGCCCTGGCAATTGACGGCGATCCTGGAAGACAACCATGCCGCCCGCCGTCTTTTGGAAGCTGGGCTTTCCGGCATGCCGCGCTATACCCCCGTAGCTCGAATGTTAACCTATAGCTTTAAAGCGGGGGTGAAAAAATCGAGACCCAATCTAGCGACCAAGATGAGCGTCTCGGCCGCTAACTGCGCCTGCTTGGTGGAATGCCTTGAAGGAAGAAAAACTTTGGTGGCCAGCTATGCCCCGAAGCTGGGCCTATTGCGACAGGGTATAAATCCCATATTCAAGCTCATGGGTCGCCCCCAATTGCCCGCGCCGGGATCCGAATTGCGCGAGGCCTTTGTCGTGGACGCGGAATGGAAGGCCCGCGATCGCGAGGCGCTCAATGCATTCATCGGTGAAATTCGCACCGCCGCTGCGGCCTTAGGTGCCGACTTGGTGCATTGGGGCGTACCCTCCGAGCATCCCGACGCCGCGTGGCTCAAAAACCATTTACGCGCTTGGGTGACGCGCAGCTTGGTTTATGCCGTGCATGATCCCGACCTCGCTCCACCGCAATTGATCGATTGCCGGCCCGAGGTTTCGCGGCTATGAAAGGCATTTGCCTCGCTCCGTCCGAACTCGGGGATGCTCATCGTGATCCAATGTTCGCCTTATTACAACTTTGCTTTCTCAATGTAAGCCGTGATGTTTTCCACCTTGATTTGCAAGGTAAAGATCGGGTGGTCTTGCTTTTTCAGGACGATGCCCTGGCAGGGTTTTCCACCTTCACCCTCAGACCCGAACTCGATTGGCAGGGCCGTAGCGCCTCCGTGCTTTGCTCGGGCGATACCATCATTGATCCCAAGCATTGGGGCAGTTCGGCCCTGGGCCGCACCCTTATTCAATCCGCCTGGGACATGCATAGAAAATCACAAAGACAAAGTTTTTGGTGGTTGCTCATCACCTCGGGCCCGCGCACCTGGGGAGTCTTGCCCACTTTTTTCAAATCTTTTATTCCACATCCCCAGGGCACCGCCGACGAAAACGTGAAACTCTGGATGCATAACCTTTGCGAGCAAAGATGGCCGAATGGCCTGGATCAAAGCACGGGCTTGATCCGCTTACCGCATCCCCAGAAATTGCGACCTCCGCTCGACACCTTGCCTGCCACACGATCGAATCATTCCGACCTTCGCTGGTATGAAGCGCAAAACCCGCAATGGCGGCAAGGAGACGAATTGCCCAGCCTGGTGCAAATCGATCCGGCAAATCTCACCCGCGCGGGTTGGCGCTACTTGTCGGGCTATTTGAATAGCCAACCATGACTGATAGAGCCAGTCTAGTTCTCGCTTGGGCTTGGTGCGACAAATGAGTTTTGAAATCGGCTCTAGGGTCGCCCACGGACTTTGGAAATGGACGGCTCGAAGCGGAACGCGTCGCTTCAGGCAAGCCCTGAAGTATCCCGAGGCCGCGCAAAGGGAAAGGCTGCATCAGGTTTTGCGCCTCGCCGAAGGCTCGGTGTTTTCCAAGGATCATGATTTGACTTCGGTCACATCCTTGTCAGAATTCAAAGACAAGTTGCCCTTGCGCAACTGGGACGAACTTTCGCCCTGGAGAAATCGAGTCGAAGCGGGCCAGCAAGGCATTTTAACCCGCGACCCCGTGCTTCGGCTAATCCCCACCTCGGGATCGACCCAAGCCTGTAAGCTAGTGCCCACCGGCCGGGCCCTCTTGGCCGAATTTCAGGCGGCCTTGCAGCCGTGGCTGACCGGACTTTTGCAAGACGAGCCCGATCTCGCCAATGGGTGCAGCTATTGGTCCATAAGCCCGCCCAGTACCTTTGCGCAAAACATTCTTTCCGGCTTTCCGGTGGGGTTTGAAGACGATACGGTCTATTTCGGTCCCATGGCCGCGCTGATTTCCCGCATGCAGGCCGTACCCCCAAGCGTCGCCACCGAAAAAACCACTTTTGATTTTCGACAGCGCACGCTTTCATATTTGTTGCGCCGACCCGATTTAAGATTCGTCTCGATTTGGCACCCCTCTTTTTTCGAACTCCTGCTCGATCACTTGGAAGAGCAATGGGACTCGCTTTTGCATTCGCTTTCCGAAGGCCAGGAAACAGGACCGCTACCCCTGCGCCGAGGGGATGCGAAGCGCGCCCGGGCTTTGCGCAATTCCGGACCTCGACCCCAAGCGCTATGGCCCCAACTCAAAGTCCTCAGCGCCTGGAGCGATGCCGCTTCGGCGGGCCCGGCCCAGGCCTTGATTTCTCGGCTACCGGGAGTCAAGCTCATACCCAAGGGCTTGGTGGCCACCGAAGGCATTATCAGTTTGCCTTGGAAAGGCCACCGTCCCCTGGCTGTTACCTCCCACTTCCTGGAATTTCTTACCGAGAGCGGCGATGTACTCGGTGCCCATCAGCTGGAAATCGGGTCTAGCTATGAAGTCGTGCTCACCACCTCGGGCGGCTTATGGCGATTGCGAACCGGCGACATGGTCGAGGTACAAAGTAGAGTGGAGGCGACGCCTTCCATTCGCTTTCTCGGCCGACGAGGAGGCATAGTCGATTTATGCGGCGAAAAGCTGAATGAGATCCATGTCATGCAATGCCTGGATAAACTCCATGATCTTTTGCCTGCCACCGCCTGGCGCATGCTGATACCAGCTCAGGACGGCAAGGGATATCGGCTCTTGCTCGACCAATCGCAAATCAAAGGCGAAGCGGCGGCGCAACGCTTGGAGCAAGGCTTATGCGAAAACCCGCATTATGCTTGGGCCCGGAATTTGGGACAGCTCCGCCCGGTGAAAGTGGCCTTGGTTCCGACAGGCGCAGGTGCGCGTGCGCTGAATAAGTTGGGAGAAATGGGTCAATCGCTGGGAGGCGCTAAGCCGCCGGTATTCGATGGTCGCAGTGACTGGCTAAGGTGGTTGGGCGGGGAGTTGAGTTAACTTCGGAGGTACTGCATTCTTCAGGCTTCAGAATAAATCGCACTTTCTAAGTTATTCATCAAAGTTATCCCGCGCGGAGTTTTTAAATGACACGAATTGAACATGCAAATTTGACGGTTCCCGATATCGATGAAGCCATAAAATTCATTTTAATCGTTGCGCCAGATTTTAAGGTGAGAAAGGACGCGAAGCCTGAAGGCAGTTATCGTTGGGTTCATATTGGTAATGATGAGTTTTACTTTGCTTTGCAAGAGGCGCATTTGGGCGCAAAGCCAGAATACCCTCGGGTGGCGTATAAAAATTTTGGCGTAAACCACATTGCGCTAGTTGTTAATAATATCAGTGAAATCGAAGCGAATTTAGTGAAAGCGGGTTATAAGCGAAGCATTGAAACACCCAAAGAGCAGTATCGCAAAAGGTTGTATTTCTTCGATAACTTTAATATTGAATGGGAGCTCATCGAATATTTGTCCGATATTCCAAGTGAAAAATTCAAGTACGAGTAAGTGGTGCCCCTTGGGGCGGTGGGGGTAGG
>JAYUVP010000308.1:0-19189 GCA_043753995.1 Fibrobacterota bacterium | reverse complement strand
GACTAGGCTGTCGAGCAGTGCGGTAATACCTGGCTGCGCCGAGGCTTTGAGGAGCGCCAAGTTCGGCGTCTTTCTGCTTCTCGCGGCCACATTGACATGGGAAAGCGGTGTCTGCAATTCCTCCGTAATCGTTCCGCCGACAAGAGGCATTTCATTCGGTAGCCGGGAAAGAATGGCGATATCACGATAGGACACAGGCGAAGTGATCAGGTTTTCGGGCGAGAGGAGGCGGAGCTTACCATAGGCTTCCCCGGTATTGAGCAATTGCATGGTGATACCGCGATAAAGGGATTCACGCGTCATCCAGCGCATGCCATTGGCCTTGAAATCTTTTTCCCGGTTTCCGAGTGCCGTTTCATGGGCCGTAGTGGGTGGCAAGTAATAAATCCGATTTTCCTTGCCGCAGCTTCCCGGAAATTGAATGCGCTCCTCGATGAGATTGCCTGCAACCAGCGCCTGTTCAGGCGTCAATTCGTCGGAGGGAAAGAATTCCAAAGTCATGGGAGCGTCGATTCGACCTGTGGTCGAATCCCCTGGTGCTGTAAAATGACTCCGCCAAACAATATTTCCTGCTATAGCTGACCGAATACCGCCGCCATAGGTTCTCTCCTCGAATTCGCTGAGAGTCCAGGGACGGCCGAGTACGTCGCGAACGAAGTTATAGTGCAAAGGATGACGAACAGTATTTTGAAAATACACCACCGGTACGCTATCCAATCGATCGATGAAAAATTTGACGGTATAGGTGGTTCCGGTTTCCCCTGAACCTTTGACGGCCATGGAGATAAACCGCTCGCGTCCACCTTCCGGAGTGAATCCCGTGGCGAAATCCTGTGAGGCGAAGGCGCTATCGAGCCTTTGGAGTTGGACACGAAGCGGATTCGTCCCGTTTGCTTTCCTGGAATACTCCGCCCGCGCGGTGCGAAACCCACTCGCTTTGATCACAATCGAAAGCGAATCCGCCTCGGTCGATACCCTAAAGCCGTCCGGCTCCGGAGTCATGCCGGGACTTGGACTGACCCCATCGACACAGCAGGCCGAAACCGTACTTCCGCCTATGGGCGTCACATGAATCGAATAAGTTGGAGGAGTCTGATTCTTCTCGTCAACTATGACGATTTTCACCGTATCGCTTTTGGGGTGATCGGGTCCTGACGGGCTTCGGTTGCAGGATAGCAGAGAAGCGATCAAAATCACAAGCAGGAGTCGCATGCGTGGATTCATCATCGCATTTCCAACCTATTCTCCGTCAACTTGTGGTCGCTTTCGAAATGCCAATCAGGAATGGATTACTTGCACACAGGATCGCCACCGCAAGGAAGTAGAGGATAGTTGGCAACTCCCTCCTGTTTCGCCCATGGATCGAGCCGTGCGGGGACGGTTCCATCCAGCTTAACCTTGGCACATCTCACCTTAAGAGCTGGCGGGCTGGCGCATGTCGCGCGATGGCAACCGTCGTATAAAATGGTGCGGCACTCTTTATCCTGGCAGATTTGCATGCAGTCGGGCGAAGCGCAAGCACGCCAACCAAATCCGAAGGAAGAGTGGTAGAAGCTGAAAAATTTTCCCTTCCATGCAAAGGTGATCCGGTCATTCCGATGATTGCCTCCCCCGTCGTAAATCACCTGAGAAAGCGGTTGAATCCCTTCGGAAGTCTTAATCCAGGCGCTTTCGACGGTATAATTAATTGCGGATAAGGCCCCGCAGGACACCGGTTTGGATTGAACATAGACTGATGCGAGCAAGGAATCATTATCACTTTCGCAGACTAGGTCGAGGTCTAAGGACGGGACTGAGGTTTCTCTGCATTGAAGAGTCCGTTCCGTAAGTTTTCTGATCTCGAAGTCCTGGGTTTCAGGCTGTAATTTGAGAGTGTCTAGATCCATCCGATAGCTGGATACCGGCACCTTTCGGGCCTTGAATCCAGATCGTGTGATGAGCAAGGTGTCGAGTAGGGCTGCGGATTTGGCGAGTGAAACTTGAGGTGCGGCTCGATTAGTTTCGACTTGACGCAACGGAGGAGTCGAAAGATTTCCAGTCTCTCGACTCATTAAAAGCAATCTCCCCGAAGCATCGAAGATCTCGACCTCTGGGTCTGCGATTGGCATTGGGTTGGATCGGACTTTAGGCCGCGAGACCGAGGCCGGTTCCGCAAGGATTCGGAAGGCCCCGGAAGCGTCGGTGGTATCGGAAGCCTTGGCGACAAGCAGGGATACGCGTGCGCCACCGACTCCACTATCGCCGGCCATCACCTTTCCTTTTAGGTCAATGGAGGGCTGCGCCGAAGCAATGCCGGCAAAACCGAAGGAAATCACTGCGAGAAGGCAGCTTACGAGACTCAATCTGTAGTGTAACATATATAAATAATAAGCAAAATTTCATGATTTATGTCATTATAAATACGGTTTTATGATACTACTAGTAGTGTATATAATATGACAAAATTCCAAATTTGTTTGAAACAGCGGAGGATGGAGAAACGACAACAAATAAGGGAAGGTATTGGCCTGACGCACCCCAATCCAAAGATTGCAGGTGCGTAGGCCGAAAGCGCAAATCCGGTTTTAATGGGGCATTCTACGGGGCATAAGTCGGATTCCCGGTCTTCCAGGTGATGGGATAGCGGACGCAGGCTTTATTGATAGCGCCATCGACCGGGCCGGGATAAAAGGTTGGGTAGGAGTAAATCCCGTAAGGGTCGATGAAATACCATTTGCTATCGACCGGATCCTTGTGTGCGTAGAAGATATGCAGATGGGTATTAGGACCGGCTCCACCGTCCATGCAGCCGCAACCGCCAGGGCCGGTGCTGCCGCTATAGGCAATCCTTTGGCCGGCCGCCACATTGGCCCCTAGCAAAGACATGTCGATTTTCTTCGATGCCACGCCCCACCAATCCGCCTTGGGATTGCGGAAGGCCTTGGCTTCCGGGCAACCGGTATTGTTCAGGTAGGTCGAATATTTCGCCTTGGCTACCGCATCGAAATTGGGAATGGTCTTGGTCCAGGCTCTTTCGCAATCGTCATTGGGATCATTTTGCAGATGCATGTAGAGGGTGCGATAAGCATCCTGCTTGCCGCCGGCGGCATGGCTGACCACCATGGTATTCCCCGACCACCAATCCCAACCGATATGGATCACCTTTCCCGGCGCGGAAGAAACTATCTCGAAGGTCTTCTTGTCATGACGCTGATAGTCGATGGCGTGATGCCAGGCTCCCGGCTCATACATCCACGAATTGTGCCACAGATCCGTGGCGGGAATCTTGAAGGGCAAGGTGAAGATGGGATCTTTGGCATTATATAAGACCGAGTTACGCGAGTAATACTCGGATCCAACCTTCAGGTTCGGCCAGCGATAGTAGACCATGTCGCCAGGATTCGCCGCCGGGCAAGAGGAGGGATTCCCCTCGCAATGAATGGAGCCGGCGGTGATCCCGTAATCGTACCCATCCCGCCATGCGGTCGCGGGGTTATCCGGCATGAGGACCTTGTTCAGGCAATTGGGATCGCAGCCGCCCGCTTGGGTTTCCATGTCGATCAGCCGCAATCCTGCTGCCGCGCTTTCCGCCCACTTGGAGGTAAAACTTTCCCAGTCTGCGCTGCCCCAAAGGACATATCCGTCTGAGCCTTCGCGCCAGACGCCGAGATAAATTCGTTTTCCATTTTCCACGAAGGACTCGATGTCGATCAGGCGCTGATTGACCGCGCCGAGATCGCTCCAATAAGCGGTGAATTGATTCCAATCCTTGCCATAAGGCGAAAGCACATAACCACCACTGCCGGCACGGAAGACACCTAGGAAGCATCGCGTATTGCCGTTCATATAGGATTCGATATTGATCAGGCGCAATCCCTGGCTGCTGGCATTGCCCCAGAATGTATTGAAGGCTGACCAATCCAGGTTCAGCGGAGTGAGCGAATAGCCACCCGTCCCCGCGCGGAAGACGCCCATGAAATACGTGACGCCATTATCCACATAGGTTTCCACCTGGATAAGCCGGAGCCCCTGATTGCTGGCATTGGTCCAAAACGTATTGAATGCCGACCAGGTCAAATGCAGTGGCGTTAGCGAGTAGGCATCCGAGCCACCTTGCCAAACGCCCGACCATTTGCGGACTCCGCCCACGGTATAGGTTTTGATATTGATGAGGCGTAGATTTTGTCCGCCCAATTGACTCCACTTGGTATTGAAGTCGGCCCAACTCACTCCCGACCATAGGTAGTGGCCACCCGTTCCAGATCGCCAAACCCCCGTATATAAATCCTGCGCGGAGACCGACATGGCGAGAAGCAATAAGATTCCCGCAAAAAATGAAATAGCCTTTCGACGCAAAAATTTCGGATTGCGCATACTTAAACCCTCTTTAATGTTTGATGGATACGGCCTAAAACCGACCACGGAGGATTAGAGTTGGGATCCCAAAAAAAAGTAACGCTTTACCCCAACCGACTCATCCAAGCTTTCCGCGTCATTCGCAATGCCGCCCAGGCACCCAACAAACAAAACCCGCAAAGACCCAAGCCCAACCAAGGGCTTCGCAAAATCGTCCCGCTCAAAAACGGCAATACCATGAAAGTGGCCAGTAGCCAAGGTGTTACCCCCTGGGTGGCCGCACGCACCGTTTCCGAGCGCAGCGATATGGACGCCGCGACCGAAGCGATGAGCAAGGCCATGCAAGGAGTCACCGCTAAAGCCAAGCCCAACTCGGCAGCGTGTTGCGTCAAACTTACGCCATGCCAGCTCAATAAGCCGAGCAATAATCCCTGGCCGAACCAACCGAATGCTATTGGAAAGGGCAAAAGCCCCAGCACCTTGCCCCAGAAAACCGATTGCGGCCGGACAGGCGCGCATAAAAGCAAATCCAAGGTATTACGCTCGCGTTCGCCTGCGAAACTGTCGGCGGCCAGGGGCACGCATAGCCCCGGAGCCATCACGGCCAGCAAAAACAGAATAGGTTGAGCTAAAAACCAAGCACCTTGCACATCGCCCTGCAAGTGATCGGAAAGCAAAAACGCCTGCGCGCCCACCAAAAAAAGCGAGGTGGACAGAAACAGAATCAGGAAGCGGGGTTCGCGACCGATGAGTCGCAATTCATGCCTCAACACGATGCCGATTTCAGCGGGCATGCTTAGCGGTGCCGATAGGCTGGACGGTGGAATAGCTGAACCACCTCCAGCGAAACCATGGGTTAGGGTGAACGAAGTTTTTTCCTGAATTGGTTCAGCTCCCAGGGCTTCCGCCTCCCCCCTCCCCCTCGTAGAAGTCGCCTGATGATACCAATACTCCAGGGAGGGTCGGACCTGAGTCACATGCATGATACGGTAACCCTGAGCGCTCAAGGCTGAGACCAAGTCTGGTCCCGAGCTCAACCGGTCCGCATCTAAATGCAGGCCACCTTGCGCGCCGAGAGGCAAGGTCTCCGCCGCCAAAGGGCGCACATGATGGGCCCACTCGGGTTTTGCCAATACCTCGGCGGGCCACTCGTCCCCGCTCCAGGCTATGTCCATGCCCCGGGATTGGCCCAGCAAATCCCTGAGCGTGCCCTGCATGCGTACTTGCCCGTCGACGAGAATAGCCACGTGGCTGCATACCCGCTCCAGGTGTTCGATACGATGGGAAGCCAGCAAGGCCGTGCCACCCTGCTCGCGCACATGTTGAGACAAGACCGCGAGCGCTTCGGCTTGCGCCGTGGGATCCAAATGATCGGTGGGCTCGTCCCATAGCAGCAATTCGGGCTTGGCTAGAAGCGAACGCATCAGATGGAGCTTTTGACGATTGCCTTGCGAAAGCTCGCCGCAGGTTTTCACCGCCAGTGAAAAATCAAATTGCCGAGCTATGCTTTCGATGCGATCACGTGCCGTGCCAACACCATGCAAAGCCGCGAAGTATTCCAAATATTCCCTGGGAGATAGCTTGCGATAAAGCCCGGGGCTTTCGATGAGCAAACCGATGCGGGCTAAGCGGCGGCGCTCGGCGCTAGCGGTGGGGGTTTTCCAGGGTTCGCCGAAAAGGCGAAGTTCACCGTGGCTGGGCCGCAATAACCCGAGGGCACAACGCAATAAAGTGGTTTTGCCTGCGCCATTGGGCCCGAGTACGCCAAGCAAGGTGCCAGGCTCCAAAGCCAGGTCAATGCCAGCCAGGGCATCGCGTTGGGCGCCAGGGTAACGCACCCGTAACCCCAGGGTTTGCAGCAAGGGCGTCACGGGCTTGCCTTCAAGCCGTAGAATTTCTGAATGTGAATATTTCCTCGAACTCCTGGAATTTCTAGCAAGCGCTCGGTGGGTATGTCAGCGCCGAGGGTATCAAAGGAAATGTCCGCACTGGACAGGGCCTGACGAAGATTTGATTGATAAAACTTCTTCATGGCTTCGGAAACTTGGATTTTCCGAGATAGCAAGACTGCCACGCTTTGGTATCTCGCGGACGCTTCAAATCGTTTTGCAACATGAAAAATATAAGCCCGCGTCATCGTAGACCTCAATCAGAACGTCACTGGGAACTTTTTCACACTCCGATGAGGCCAAAGCCGCTTGGATGGCCAGGAGCGCTTTGGGGTTTTCCCCCGTCTCCCAGGCATGGTAAGCATCGTATAGATAGGCGCGAGTCCGGATGCCTGGGTTTCCGAGGGTCGATACACAACCCGACAACAAAAGGCTGGCCCCAACCAAGAATCCCCACAGGAGGCATTTCACAATACGACTCGTTATCCCTCAGAATTGCCCGGTAAGCCCTACCCCGCCACGCTCATCGCACCCACCAAGGTATCAGGCACCTTCACCGAAGAAAAACTGTCGGACCAAGAATTCGAAAAAGCTTCGACGCTTTGCAAAAGCTCGAAGAAATTGCCGCTCAAAGTGACGCGATCGACCGGTCTCACGATGTGGCCATTCTCCACTAAAAAGCCCTGGGCACCGATGGAGATTTCGCCCGATACCGCCGAGCAGCCCGATCCGCCTTCCAGCTTGATCACATAAAAACAACGGGGGTAAGCCGAAAGCAAATCCGGCAAAGTCTTTTCTCCGCAAGGGATCACATAATTCGCGAAGCCAGTGCCCGCCTTACCCGAATAACCTCGCGAGCCATTCCCCGTCGGAGCGACGCCGTCCTTGCGGGCCGATTCGAGATTATGCAAATAGGTTTGCAAAACTCCGTCGCGTACTACAGGTAACGGGCGTGTGACCACGCCCTCGCTATCGAAAAGGTGCGAGCCCGGCCATTCCGGCAAATGGGGCTCGCTGCTCAAATTGAAAAAAGCGGGCGCGATGCGCTGGCCCAGCTTGCCCGCGAATCGCGATTGGCCTTTGTGCACGGCGTCAGCAAAAAAAGGCGAGCCGAACATGCTGAAAATCTGCGGAGCCACGCGATGGCTGAAGACAATGGGATAGGATCCCGACTCCAGGGGTTCGGCGCCGAGCAATTCCACGGCTCTTTCGACGGCGCGTCGCGCGATTTCGGCGGCATCGAAAGCGAAGCGACGGCCTCCTCGCGAAAAGGAGCCCATCTTTTTTTGCTCGCCTTGCTTGGCCGTGACGCCGACTCCCGCCGAGATCGAAGCCCCGTGCGAGGAATAGTTCACGCCTAGGTGATTGCGAATCCAGCTTCGTCCGGAGCTGCGGCCCGCGCCGAGATAGGGAATATTGTCGATGCGCTCGTCGAGCGCCTTGGTCTTGGCTTCGAGGTCGAGGCAGAATTGCTTCATGTCCTCCATGGACACATTCGCCAGCGAGGGATCTTGGCTGCGCAAATCGATCTTAGGCAATTCCGCTGGCGCGGGAAGCTCGATCTCGACTTCGTCAGTGAGCTGGGTATGGCTCCAAGCATCACGCACGGTTTGCGTGATGGCCTCGGGCGTAAAACGCTCCGTAAAAGCAAAGCCCGGACGCTTACCCCGGAATAAGCGCACGCCCAGGCCACGCGAATGGCTGATTTCCGTGCTCTTTACCTTGCCTTCGAATAATTCCAAGCCGAGGCTTTCGCTTTCCCCCGCCAAGGCATCGAAAGCGTCCGCGCCAATGCGTTTGGTTTCCTGACAGAGGAATTCGAGAGCCTGTTCGGGCTGCAATGCTTCTTCGCTCACTACCGGCCTCCCACCAGGATATTGTCGACCTTGATGCTGGGTTGGCCCACCGTAACCGGTATGTGACCGGAGCCAGCGCCGCACATGCCCGCAGCGATTTCAAGATCGTCGCCCACCATGGAAATCAAAGGAAGAATTTCCGGGCCTTTGCCGATAAGGGTCGCGCCGCGTACGGGCTCGGTGATTTTGCCATTGCGTATCAGCCAGCCTTCCTCCACGGCGAAATTGAATTCGCCCGTGGCAGGATTCACCGATCCTCCGCCCATTTTCTTGGCGTAAAGTCCTTCTTGCACCGAAGCCAGCATATCGGCCAGCTTGCTTTCACCGGCGGCGATATAGGTATTGCGCATGCGCGCCACGGGCGCATATTGATAGCTCTCGCGGCGACCCGATCCCGTGCGCGGCGCGCCGGTTTCACGCTCTCCCACGCGATCGCTCATATAGGCCTTGAGCACGCCATTTTCAATTAGGGTGGTCTTTTGCACCGGCATGCCTTCATCGTCAATATTGATGGAGCCCCACGAATTCACGATGGTGCCATCGTCAATGGCCGTCACGGAAGGGTGGGCAATGCGCTCTCCCACCTTGCCCGCGAAAGGCGTGGCCTTACGCCGCACCGAATCGGTTTCCAGCAAATGCCCGCAAGCCTCGTGAAAGATCACGCCGCCAAAACCGCTGCCCATGACCACGGGCATTTTGCCGCCCTTCACATAGCCCGCCTTGAGCATGAGCACGGCGCGCTCCGCCGCCGTTTTGGACAAAGCCGCCACGTCGAGCGAGGTAAAGAATTCGAAACCGCGCATAGCTCCGGGGCTTTCGGTGGCCACGAAAATTTCGCCTTTGTCTTCGGCCGTCACGCTCACCGAATAACGGCAACGCGTGCGGGTGTCATTGATCCACAAGCCATCGCTATTGGCAATGAGCACCTGGGTCACCACATCCGCGGCGCGGGCATTCACCTGGGTGATTTTATCCGAATAGGCACGAGCCGCAGCATCCGAGGCGCGGAGCAAGTCGAGCTTTTTCTCTTGGCCGATTTTGCGCGGATCGTCGGCGATGACATGGCGATTCTGCAAGGCCACGCCCTGCAAGTGTATCGCCGGCAAGCCCGTGGGAGTCACAAAACCTCCACGCGTCACCGCCAAGCTGTCGATGAGGCGAATGAGATGTCCTTCGTCGTCGCTCGACGTATGCGCATAAAGCACTTCCCCGCCGAAAAGCAGGCGCAGGCCGATGCCATAATCCGTGCCCGCCGTGGCCGACTCGACCTTGCGATCCTTGAACGACACCGACGCGTTACGGGTTTCCTCTTCGAAGACTTCCACGAAATCGGCACCGCGATCGCGGCCTGCTTGCAAAATGCGCTCAACCTTGGCTCTATCCATTTTATCCGCCTAATGTTCTTGTTTTCATTATAACAAGCGTGTTTCAAAGAACCAGGGAAATGCGGTAAACCGATATTGACCTGTTTTCCCCCGCAGCCCGCTTTCGCCCCGCGACAGCCTACCCGAGACGTGTACTCTGGCCACTGCGTATCGTGCCCCAGCCGAGGAGACCCAGGCAAGGTTCGGCGTCGGTCAAAGTAACGGCGATGTTACGAGCGGCGGTGGGGGGAAAGGTCGCGGGCCGTGTTGCCGTCAGCGCCCGCGGCCCGGAAAATAACCGACTGAAAAAGGTGTTCAGGTATTGTCGGGAAATAAACGGTCAATATGCCCATGCACTTCATCGCCGCCCTGTTGATGAGCATCGACATTGCCTGGATAATCGAGCCCTTCGAATTGATTCTGTCTCACTAAATGCAAGGCTTCGCCAAGCTTTTGCTTAGCATGCGCCGTGGAAACCTTGACCAGGCCGAGATTGGTGCGATCGTCGAAAACCAAAAGCAGAATGACGTCTTCATCCATCAAGGCGATGTGGATGTTTTCCTTGGCGCCCTGGTGAAACATCACCGAGAATTCGGTTTCGCCTATGAGATGGGCAATGGCGCGCGTGGACGCGAAACTACCGGCAGCCAAGGCCGCCAAGGCCGTCACATCCATATTCGAGGCAAAGCCCACTTGCGCCACCAAATTGCCGTCTTTGTGAATCAGCAAGGCATTGGAAGCGGCGCTTTCGGTCAGGACATGGGCGAGGACTTTTTGAATCCTCTCCACGTCCTCTTTGAAGAGGACAAAGTCACCCATGGGCTATTTGTCCTTCTTAAATAAGCCGTCGAAAAATCCCTTTTTCTTCTCGCCGGGCAAAGGCAATTTTCGCGTCTTGAAGCTGTCATCACGCTGCATGTCTTCATAAGTCGAGACGATGCCACTGTGATTGTCAGCTCCGCTTCCAACATCACCCACCGGAGGCATGGGTGTCATGGAATTCGGCGCGGGATTCCCAAAGGCGGGACCCGGAGAAGGATTTCCGCCTTGAGGAGCGCCAAAGTTCGGCGGTCCCGGCATGGGGGACGGGCCCCCATAACCTGCGGGATTGGGAGGATTCGGTGCTTGATAGGGATTTTGCTGTCCACCACCAAAAGGCGAAGCATTGCCCGGCCTAGGTCCTGGAGCATTACCGAAAGGCGGAGGCGCCTGAGGAGGCATGCCTGTGGGCGAACCCCCTTGGGCCGGAAAGGGGCGTGGTCCGCCGGGATTTCCAAAACCGCCAGGCTGGGCCATAGGTTGCTGATTGCCGAAAGGTGCGGGACCGGCTCCTGGCGCACCGCCAAAAGGAGAAGGCCCCCCTGGTTGAGCGCCACCATAAGGTGAGGGGTTTTGCCCGGCGGGATTGCCAAAAGGGGAAGGTCCTGGGCCTGGCATGGGCTGGCCCCCAAAGGGAGATTGTCCAGGCGGAGCCTTGGCGGGACCACCAAAACCACCACCCAAGGTCGCGCCACCTCCAAAAGGAGAGGGCGAGGTTGGGGCCGCATTGCCAAAAGGCGATGGGGGTGGAGTCATGGGATTACCAAAGGGGGAAGGCGCCTGCGGGGCGCCGCCAAAAGGATTGCCCGGTGCGCTTTGCAAGCCGCCAATCGAGGGGGCATTCATAGGCCCGCGTCCCGGACCCCCAAAGGTTTCCAAATGCGGTGCCACGGGAATATTCGGGGCTTGAACTCCGCCGAAGGGCGGACGCTGCGGCGGAAGACCGGGCTGTTGCGGCCCTAAATTCGGGGATCCCAAATTGGGGAAACCGGGATTTTGTCCTCCCTGGGGAGGCTGCATGCCTGCCCCCGGCCCACCAAAGGGTGCGCCAAAAGGCGAGGGCGGATTATTGCCACCCACCGGTGCCATGGGAGCCCCGGAGAAGGAGCCCGCATTAGAACCCTGTTGGGAATTGCCCGAACCAAAGGTCGGCATGGCACCGATTCCCGGACCGGGCTGAGGCGCAGGCGCTCCAAAGCCAGAGAAAGGTTTGGGTCCACCGGTGGGTGGCACGAATTGGCCCGGAGGATTGCCTGGCCTATTGCCGGGATTATTCCCTGGATTATTACCAAAAGGCGCCGGGGCATTGCCGAAACCGCCACCGGGCGAACTTGGCTGGAAGGGATTGGCCGAGGGAGTTTGGAAGGGCCCATGGCCGGAGCCTTGCGGTCCCTGGGCCTGACTGATAGGCGCGGGTTGAGAACGAGGAGCTTCCGGGGCTTTGCTGAAGCCGCCCATGCCACCCTGAGCGGGAGGCTGTGGCGCTTGCGCTGCGGGAGCGCGTTGCGGAGGTGGAGGCACGGCGCCAGGCGCCGAGGCGGGAGAGCCTGCGGGTCGACGCGAACCTTGAAAGCCAGAATACTTGGCATTGAACTTGTCGATGACGGCCTTGCCAATGCCTTTCAGGGTGGTGAATACGCCAACACCGGTAGAGGCCACGGCCTCGTAATAAGCCATGCCATGCTTATTCACCAGGGAATTAAGCTGATCGATGGGATAGATATTGGGCAAGTCGCGCTTATTGAATTGAAGCACCACGGGAATGGTTTCAATGCTGTGACCGTATTCGCGCAAATTCTCTTGCAGATTCTGAAAGCTTTCCAAATTCTCTTGCAGCTTATCAGCTTGGGAATCGACCACGAAAACGACGCCGTCGACGCCGCGCAAAACGAGCTTGCGGGTGGCGTTATAATAAACTTGCCCAGGAACGGTATAGAGCTGAAACTTGGTCGCAAAACCTTTGATGCTGCCCAAATCGAGGGGCAGAAAATCGAAGAACAAGGTGCGATCGGTTTCGGTCGCGAGCGAAACCATTTCGCTCTTATCCTTGTCAGGAATCTTGCGATGAATAATCTGCAAGTTCGTGGTTTTGCCCGAGAGCCCGGGACCGTAATACACGATCTTGCAGCTTATTTCGCGAGTCGCGTAGTTGATCGATGCCACAGTTGCCTCTTAACCTGTTACTTGATGTGGGGGCTCACTTGGGCGATCTCCACCCGAATGAGTCCGGTATTGGCTTGACTGTCGGCCAGCACCACCAAATAGCCCAATTCCACGGCCTGCACGAAGAACTTGCCTTCGGTGGCTTCAATCATGGTCTGCGTCAATGAACCCGCTTCGATCTTCTCGACGATGCGATTGGCCACTTGCTGAATGGAAACTATCAAGGCGCTGATGAAATCCGAAGGGACAGGACTGCGGAAATGCGATACGATTTCCAAACCGTCATGGCTCACGATACTAGAGCCTTTGACGCCTTTGATCTGGTTTATGCGTTCTAGGAGGGTCAGCAATGCATTATCCTCTCAACCAGCCGCGCTCACGTAACACGCGTGACACGGATTGCGCCGCACGCTCGCACCGGATCCGAAACAAATCGTAACTTCCCTTAGCTCCACTGACCAGCAAAAAGAACCTCCCCGCCCTTTCCAGGTTTTGCACCAGAAAAAAGCGATCGCCTAAATAGGCTACTTGATTTTCCATGGGTGCCGACCCCAACCCGGCCAATTGCCGGGCGCACTCCTGGAAATGATACAGCACATAGGGGCCTTCGATCTCTAAATTCCTATCGGTCTCTTCTCCCCGAGCCAAAACCCAACCTTCGGCGTCCAAAAGCAAGGCGCCGTCAATGCCGTTCACCAGGCTCAAGTAACTGAGTATATCGTCGAAATCATGACTTTCTCCCAGCTTATTGATATTGGTGGGGGACCGATCGAGTTCAGGCCGCGCCATCACGCTCCCCGGATTGCGCGGCGAGCTGCCCGGCCCTTTTAGCAAAAAGGGTCTCGGTGCGCACCACGGCGATGAGGGATTGGTTCAAAGGGCCGGTGATGAGGCCGACATTGAAGTGGCCCTGATGCAAGGTGGTCACCGTCAGGTGGTTAAAGGAAAAGCAGGTTTTGATGGTACGCCCAGCATCCAAACCCGCGACGGCGACGGCCAGGGAATTGGGCAAAAGCTGGGGCAATTCGCCCACCACGCCTTCCAACTGGGCCTCTCGCACCTCACAGCGCATGTCGCCATTCATGCTGTCCCAGGCCGCGAAAGCCTTGGTTCCCGCGTCATTCACCACGGTTTGAAAGGGCTTCAAGTCCACGTCCGTGGACCCACTGCCTTCGCGCCCAGGGCGAGAGGAGCGGGTGTCATTCGCGACCATATTATTAGGTGGCGGCTGGCGCGGCGGCTCCGGAGCACGATAAGGCGCGGATGCCTCGATAGGCGAAGGTTCGAGGTATTGCGGAGCGGGTGCAGGGGCGGGCTCGCTCTTCATGAGCTGCGGAGGAGCCTCGGGCTCAAAGGCAAATTCGAAGGACGATCCTTCCCCATCAGGGTAGGCCAAAAGTTCTGCCTGGATACATGCCTGCAATAAAGACAAGGACACCATGTCGGCAGGCTGCTCCTTGAGACGGGAGACCAAGCGCGTCTTGACCTGGGGGAAAAGACCCGTTTCGATGTCGATGAGGGCCTGTAAATAAAAGACAATGTCGCGAAAGCGACCGGCCTTACGGCTTTCCAGCGATTTCAATACATGACCGGCCAATTCATATTGGCCTCGACGAATCAAGACGCTGGCATAGGCCAGGGAGGAGCTGCCTTGAATGAAGCTCTGACAAGTCACGTCCTCGCGCAACACTTGCACGGCGGTGCGGACTTCGCCGATGGCGGCAGATGCCGAATTCTGGCTCATGTTTTCATTTCAGGACAAAGTCCTTATCCCCATGTTTCTGATACACCAACCGTCCTCCTTCGGGGCCACGCGTCTCGTAACCTGCGAGTTGCCCCTCTTGCACCAAATCTCCAAGGCGCTTCGGGGTGGCGCCGGTGCGTGATAGGTGTTCAAGCACCATCACGGCGGCATTTTCCCTCAGCGCAGCGGCTTCGGCCCGGGTCTGCGGCGTGTTGATGGCGCCGACACCCGTGGATTGCAAAAACCAAGTAGCCACGAGTCGAAAAATCAGGCCGGTCAAGAGAAGCATGGCCGATAGACCAAGCACCAAGGCCGTTTTCTGATCCCTTTCCACTCGCGGATCGGTGGCCGCGGCCACCTCCACATGCATCGCCGCGCCTTCGAGAGGCGCGATGCAACCTGCATCCCATAAGTTAACCAAGCATTCAAGCAGACGAAAATCCCCGAAGGGTTGCCTTTTGGCTATGGCCGAAACCGACAAGCGACCGTCTATGCTGGCGAACACGCCTTGCTCCCAAACGTCTTCGCTCGTGCAAGGTCGATCGGTACGTTGAAAAACCATGCGATCATGGGGGACTTGTTCATGCAATCGCGGCCATTCATCGATGCGCCGCATTCCCTCCATGCATGCGAATTCGGTGCTAATGCGCAAATGACCCAGGCCAGGAGCCATACCTTTTTGGCCGCCTCCGAATTCGTATTGGCCCTCGGTCCAGCGAAAGAGGTCAAAAACCATATCTTCCGAGGCGACGGTGACGACTCGCTCTCTTTCTTCTTCAGGTAGATATCCTTTGGCCGAAAGCGTGGCTAGCAAGGGCCGGTTCATATTCACGGACACGGCTTCCAGATCTTCCATTTCCTTGCGGCTGATTTTTCCGCTTTCCACCAGCATGTCCCGAATACGCGTTTCCGGGGTTGTTCCTCCCACCTTGATGCCAATGATATTGCCCTGGGAAAGGGTGATCTCCACCTTTTCCTTGTTGTGCGTCAAGATCAGAGTGCCCGACTTGTGCTGCTGCAAAAGCAATTGCAGCAAATCTGCCAGGGAAAAATCCTTTAAATCACCTTGAAGAATCACAGCGATACCTCGCTTTTGGCGCCGACGACTAAGCGTTTGCCGCCGGGCAAATAGGTGAAGGCATTGTATAGGCCATAAACCACGGCCAGGGGTAGCCATGCCAAATAGGCGAATATTCCCAGGGATTGTACGGGGTATTCCATCACGGGATGATTGACTTGCACCAGTAAGGCCCAACTGCTGACGGACAGTAACATCCACAGCACGGGAAAACCGCTTGCCCCGACATACAAATCACCCAGTCCCGGCAAAACCGTATTCAAGCTGCGATAGAGGGCATTTTCCAAGGCCGCGCTGCGCGATCTTAAGCGCTGCACCAATTCCTCCCGCAACCTTAAATCGGTGACTCCCACCACAGATTTGAAACACGCCTCGCAATGCACCCCTTTTCGACAATGGACACACATCACCTTACGGCAGATTTTGCAATGGAAGGTGCTTTTGCCGGTCAAATAAGGCGAATGATGTTTTTGCCTCAGGGCAATAGCCATCATGCAAACCAGAGTCAAAGCCAGCAAGGCCCAAGCAGGAACGGTGAGCAAGCCGCTGGCCAATTCCTTTTGCAAAAAGCCAAGGCTGACGAGTTCGCCTAGGCCCGGTGCTAAGGCCATATTGGTACGCAACATGGGATCCATAGCCCGCCGTAACGGCGGTGTGACTTCATAAAAAGCATCATTCTCGCGGAGAAATTGGGTTAAGTAGCCGGCGTCGGCACTGGCCGCCTTATCCAAGCGCATCTTATGGGCATCGGAGCGATTCAGAAAAAGCGCGGCCTGGCTAGCATTGAACCAAGATTCAACCCAGGTGGGAGCCACTTTCAAAGCGGCCAGATATTGCTTTTCTGCTCCGGAATAGTCTTGTACCATCATGCTCAAGTTACCGGATTGCATGAGCATTAGGGCATGGCTAGGAGACTGCGCCTTGGCAATCTGCATGGCTTTTTCCGCTTTCACCGTATTACCCAGTTTTCGGAATTGCAAAGACAGGGCCATGGATTTGTAAAAAGGATCCGTGGCCACAGCAGGCGTAAAGGTTTCGACTTGGCGAGTGAGATTGACGTCGAAGCCACTTTCAAAGGCGCGATGATAATAGTGCATGCCCTCTTTGGGATCCATATGCCGCAAGAGGGCATGCTCCAAGGTCAAGCCGAAGGGGATGCAAAGCAAACCGACCAGAATTCCTTTCAGGCGACTGCGTTCGAAGGGCCGTGCCGCTTTCCAAAGGAAAAGAGCCAAAGGTGCGGAGAGATAAAGAAAGCCTACCCCGGCAACCCAAACGCTGGCGGCCACCAAGACTATGGCCAAATAGCGCCAGGAGATTTCCACCACGCGTGGCAGTCGTTCGGCTAAAAGGTGGGTGCTATCCTGAAAGTGACGCAGCAATAAGGCTAATAGCAGAAAAAGTCCGAAACCTTGCAGGGCGAGGCGAAGCCAATGCGCGGCATTGTAGAGCAGAGGTAAGGAATTGTGATAAAAGCGCA
Organism: Fibrobacterota bacterium; assembly: GCA_043753995.1. Lineage (GTDB taxonomy): Bacteria > Fibrobacterota > Fibrobacteria > UBA11236 > UBA11236 > JAYUVP01. Next base: position 2,461 of record JAYUVP010000308.1, on the reverse strand, counting down.
GGAGCTTGGCGATTTCACTCAGGCCTTGCCAAATCTCACCGATATTCCAGGCCCAAGGTGGGGCCGCCCCCAAGCTCATTTCCAAACGGGCCAGGGCATTCCAGGGTGAAAATGGATCCAATTTTTGGGCAAAGTCGATTCTTTGAACGGCCAGCAATTTTTGGTTTTGCTTCATGGCCTTTCGAGCTTGGCCCAGGACGACCTTGGCGAAGGCAGGTGCGCGCAAATACCCGGAGGTCAGCAACTCTTTTTGCAAGGCCGTCTCCCAAACCCTGGCCTGATTCATGTGGCCGGCTTGCAAGAGAATCTGGGCACCTTCGAAAAGAAATCCCGGATGGCCCTGCCCCATGTCCTTGGCCTGGGCCACCAGGGCATCGCCTTGCGGAGTCATTCCCTTGGAGGATTCGGCCAAAGCCCGAGCCACAAGTACCCAGGCCCCCGGCAAGCCTAGGCTTTTGTCCGTGGCCAAGGCTTCGATTAAAGCGGGGCGATCGCCGGGTTCTTGACCGATAAAAAGCTTATGGGTGCCGGGCCACTGAGCTTCCATTTGCAAACGGGTTTGAATGGCCTGTTTCCAGTCCAATACGGAAACGGGCATTTCTCCCCAAGCCCTGGGGATTATCATCACCAGCAGCGAAGCCAGATAGACTCCGACGCGCCAACTTCGAATCATCATGAAAGACGGCCTCTTCAGGAATTTGGCTTTAGCCCATACTTCTCAATTTTCCTATAAAGCGTGGAGATATCCAACCCCAGGACGCGGGCGACCTTGGGCTTTTGCCACTGATTCTGGGTCAATACCCAATGGATATAGGCCCTTTCCAGGTCAAGTAAGGTGGGCGGCGGGACCTGGCCGGGCGGGAGGTCCTGGCCGAAAAGGCTTTCCTCTTCTTCTAAAACCCCTCCGGCGGACTCGCTATTGCTTATCGCGGCCTGACTGGCGGCGATGGCCGTGGGGGAGCGCGTTTCTAGTTCAAGGCCGTCAATGATATCGCCCTGGGCAAAGGCTATGGCGCGCTCGACGGCATTTTCCAATTGCCTCACATTGCCCGGCCACGGAAAATGAGTCATGCTCTGCAGGGCCGAGGAAGAAAAGGATTTTCGACCGCCGGTTTTAGCTTGTAAAAAGTGGTTGGCCAGCAAAACCACGTCATCGCCGCGATCGGCCAGGCGAGGGGTATGCAATCGCAAAACATTGAGGCGATAATACAGGTCTTCGCGGAAGCGCCCTTGCGCCACCGCCGTTTCCAAGTCGACATTGGTGGCCGCCAATAGGCGCGCATCGATTTTGCGCGAATCGGTTCCCCCTACTGGGGTGATTTCTTTTTCTTGTAAAACGCGTAAGAGTTTGACCTGGGTCTTGAGTGGTAAATCGCCGATTTCATCGAGAAAAAGGGTGCCCCCATGCGCGACTTGAAAGAGGCCGACTTTGTCGGCATAGGCCGAGGTGAAGGCGCCTTTCATATGACCGAAAAGCTCACTTTCTAGCAAGTTCTCCGAAAGTGCCGAGCAATTCACTGCGACAAAGGGCTTGTCCATGCGCAGGGATTTATGATGAATCAATTTAGCGACGACTTCCTTACCTGTTCCGGATTCACCCGTGATGAGAACGGTGCTTTCGGAGCTGGCTACGGCAGCGATTAAGCCCTTGAGCTTAATCATGGCCTCGCTTTGACCCACCATCTCCACCCCGCCCTTGCGGCGCAGTTTTTCCTTGAGGTCTTGATTCTCGCTTTCGAGAGCACGCGTCGCCATGGCCTTTTCGACGACCTTGCCCAGGAACACCATTTCAAAGGGCTTTTGGATGAAATCAAAGGCACCTAACTTCACCGCTTCCACGGCTCTTTCCACGGTGCCATAGGCCGTCATGACCACCACCGGCAAATGCGGAAAGCGCCCCAATAAACCGCGCAATAAATCGAGCCCGGAATCTTGCCCTAGGGATAAATCGACCATGGCCAAGGCAGGTTCGGGCTTATCCAAAAAGGCCACGCCGGTTTTCAAGCTATGGGCCTTGTCGACAATAAAACCGCGGCGCTCAAAAAAAACTTCGAGCAAACTGCATAGGGACACTTCGTCGTCTATGACTAAAACGCGGGGCTTCATGTGGGCCGATTATCTCACATTCCCAGGCAACAAGCCGGGTGGCAAAAAACGGAAGTCCAAAAAAAAACCGCTACCTCTTTCGAGGCAACGGCTGCATTTGCAGGGCAAACGCCAAATCAGGGAGGCCCATCCCCGTTGGCGTTAGGGCTATCGACTTACTTGCTCACCGCAAGCTTATTCAACATCTGATGAATCTTGCGCTTGTAATTGCTGGCGGAGTTTTTGGTAATCCCGCCTTGGCCCTTGCGGGCGGCTTTGTCGAGCAGGGAGAAGAAATTCGGCATTTCGGCCTTGGCGCCATCGGCCGTGGTGGCGGAGCGCAGTTTTTTCAGGCTGGTACGCAGTTCAGAACGAA
>JAYUVP010000307.1:0-7479 GCA_043753995.1 Fibrobacterota bacterium | reverse complement strand
GGTTTTTCCCGCGATTGGAGCCATGTATTATGGCGTCAATTTTCTGTCGCGGCGACACAATTTGAGAAGCATAGGCTGGTTGAAGCCCTTCGCCATCGGCATAGTCTGGGCTGGGATGGCCAATGTTTATCCAGTGCTGTATTCCGACCTGATTCATGGGCAGGAATTAAAAATCGATTTTTTCCGCATCATGCTGTTTTGCAAAAACCTCATGTTCGTCGCCATGCTCGCCATCCTTTTCGATATCAAGGATTATGTTGTGGACAGTCGCGCCCAGCTCAATACTCTCATCGTGAAATTTGGATTGCGGACGACGCTTTTATTCGTCGTCGCTCCACTGACTTTATTGGGGATATTGACCTTCATTTCCTATGCCCTGGCACATCACTTCGGGCTATTGAAAACATTTTTCTTGATGATCCCCTTCCTTTGCCTTCTTGGGACTATTCGACTTTTCCGGAAACGAAGAACCCTGCTTTTTTACTTGGTCGTCATCGACGGCTTGCTCATGGTGAAAGCCGTCTTCGGAATCGCTGCGATGAAGGTTTGGTAGGTTCAATTTGGCGGCTTAAGCGCCGCGTAACCTAATTGCTGGGCGGATCGAGCCGAAAATTCCGTACTCGTGGTTGCGATAATAAAGCTTGCGCCAATTGCGAGGTTTTCTTGGAATCGTGAGTGCGCACCACCATATTGTATTCGAATATGGCCCCGTCATGGGGCGAGGCTGTCTTCATTTGATAATTCACGCTCACTACGAAAAATCCCTGCCCGCGCAGGAATTCGCTGATTTCGATTTCAGTCATGGCCGCTTCGCGTGCGAATGCCACATTCAAATGGGAATAAGTTTCCGCAGGCAAACGGCTTTCTACCCAGCGAAAAACCGATAGCACCAGCAAGCTCAAAACCGTGGCGACTATGGCGGGAAAATAAAAGCCAATGCCAAAAAGTATGCCGATAGCCGCCGTCATCCATATCGATCCAGCGGTGGTGAGACCACGCACGCTGAATCCGTCTTTGTAAATCACGCCTGCGCCGAGAAAACCTATGCCGGTCATGATGCCTTGTGCCATGCGTGTGGGATCGGTGCGGAAGGCATCGATGGGCATATCTTTCAGCCAAGTCGACTGAAAGGCGGTGAGCAGCATCAGCAGGCTGGAAGACAAGCAAACCAAGGCATGCGTGCGAAAGCCGGCGGCGCGGCCGCGATAGCTACGCTCAAGGCCAATCAAGCTACCGGCGACAAGGGCACTGAGCAAGTGGGCGAGTATTGCAAAATCAATGGGAGGCATGCGGGATTTTATTCCAATTCACGACGCAGGGGAAGGGGGATGCCAAGAGGGATTTTCCGGCAAGCTCGGATCCATTTCCCTGGCCGCAAGATAGAAGCGGCAGACATTGCAATTCTTAGGTATGCGTTGATCCCGAAACCATTGCCAGCAGGATGTGCCGAAACCCTGGCGATACCGGGCTTGCTTGTAGCGGCACCAGGCGCAATCGGCGCCGCAGAGCGTATCCCAGCAAGTGGCCATGATTCAAGGTCGGTTTTTTGTCGCCGTCGAATTCGCGGTGCTATCGATGCAGGCCGGCGCATCCTTGAAGGATTTTTTGTCGATGCGCATGAGGGTGGCGCGTTGATTCGCTCCGCTTTTTTCGTCAAAGGCGATAGGACCCAGCACGCCGTCGAAGGACTTCAGGGCTTTCAAGGAGGGAATGAGATCTTCCGCCTTGGAAGATTTGGAAAAGCCTTCGAGCATCATGCGAGTGGCATCATAGGACAAAGCTGCGACGCGATCGGGAGCACGGCGCCAGCGGGCTTGATAAGCGCGAGAGAAATTCTGATAGACCTCGGTTTTAGGATTGTCGGGAAAATCGATGCTGAAAACCGCACCTTGCGAAACCGGCGAGCTTTTCATGAGCAAGGCTTTGTCATACCAGCCGGAAGAGCCAAGGAATTGGCCGCGTAGTTTGGTGAATTGCAATTGCGAGGCCACGCGATAGGCTTCTTCGCCATGAGTAGAAGGCAGGAAAAAAGCGTCGATGGAAAATGTCGAATCATTCTGATAGCTGCGCATGAGCTTGGGTTCGGGATCGGAAATGCCGTCGGCATGCCGTTGATCGAAAGCCACCTTAATCATGTCCTTACGCACTTCGCCCATCACCGGGGCCAAATCGATGGCGTCGGCGTCATAGTATTCGGTCGCATGCACCTTGCCGCCGGCTTGCTCGACGGCTTCGGTGAAAGCGCCGGCCAATTGATAACCATATTCGCTCTTGGGTGCGACAATGATGAAATCCTTGAGCTTCATGCAATCGACGGCATGGGTGCCGATGGATTGCCCCAGGGTGAGAGTCGTGACATTGAGTTGGAAGACGCCTTCGCCCAAGCCAGCAATGCCATGGGTAGTGGCCGTGGGCGTAATCATGGGTATGGGACTTTGACGCGCGCTCAAGTCCACCGCCACCGCGGCGCTGACATCACTCATGGCCGGACCGATAATGGCATCGAAGGGCTCTTGCTGCATGGCTTTGCGCAGGCGTTCGACGCCCTTCATCATATCACCGGCATCATCGACATAGGCCAGCTCCACGGGTAGGCTCGATTTGGCTCGCCCCTCCTCGATGGCCAGAGTGACACCTTCTTTTTGCGAACGTCCCACGTCGGCATAATCTCCGGTCATAGGTCCCATGACTAGCAAGGTACGGCGCTGCGAAGCCATGGTCTTCGCCGAGGCCAGGCGCTCGCGCACCCGGGGGGCGCCCTCGCTTTTGGGATAGCGGCGCAAATAATCTTCATAAGCTTGGCGCGCCGCCGAGAATTTTCCGCCGCGCTGCAAATCTTCGGCCAGACGCTCAAGTAAGAATGGCCCCATCGAAATCTCGCCTTGCACGCTTTCGAAGACCGGTCGCAATTCTTCGGGAGTGAGAACCCCTGCTTCGACCAAGGACCGCAAAGCCCGCGTCACTTCGGCATGAAAAGCTTCGGTACGGGCACCGCGCAAGGCCGCGGCATAGGCACGCGCCGCTTCGGCATTCCGCCCGCCTTTGAGATGCACCAAGGCCTGCACAAAGGCGATGCGCGATATATAAAGCGAGACGGAATAGGCTTTGCGAAAACGTTGCACCGTTTTGGAGGCCGATTCATAGCGACCCAAGCGCACCTGGGCATCGGAGAGGAGAACCAAGGCCTCTTCGGCCGCATCTTCCTTGGCATGGGTGCGCAGCCAGCGAGTCAATTTGTCTTCGGCCTCTTTGTATTGCCCGGAGGCATAGGCCGCCCGGGCCTTATCCAATCCCTCATCGGCCGTGCCTTTAGCGCCGGTGCCTTTCTCCGCGGAAAAAACCGTCGCGGCAAAAACCAAGACCGCAAAAAGCGCACCATAGACAAAGCGATTCAGGAGGGGTTCACCGGGCCGAGACAAAGCAGGCATAGGCACCTTTGGGATTGACTCGCAGGGCGAGTCGGTGGCGAAGCATTTCACGCGTGAGCGGGGCTGTCGGGACTTTTTGCCGTGGCCATAGCCGTATCCATCGCGTGATAAAAAGCAAGGCAACTTGGAAAACGATTTTCCGGATTACGCGAAAAGGCGCGCAGAAAAACATCCCACAGAGCGGGCGGAAATTCGGGACGGTATTCGGTGATGGGCGTCAACTCGCCCTTGAGGATGCGATTGCATATCTCGGGAATTTTTTGTCCCACATAGGGCAGCCTATAAGAGAGCATTTGAAAGACGAGCACGCCCAGAGTGTATTGATCCGAACCTGGGCCGACCTTGAGCCCTTGCAATTGCTCGGGCGACATATAGGTGGGCGTGCCCACCGTCATGCCGGTTTGGGTGAGCATGACATCGCCGAATTTGGCGACACCGAAATCGAGAAGCTTGATTGCATTGCCCTCGGTGACCACCATGAGATTGCTGGGCTTCAAGTCGCGATGAATGACTTTATGCGCATGGGCATAGTCGAGAGCTGAGGCGATTTGCTCTATCCACGGGGCGATGCCGGCATAACTGGGCTGGGCATGCGATTTCATCCATTGCGAAAGCGTCATGCCATCGAGATATTCAAGCACCATGAAAGAGATATGGTCGACGGTGCCGAAATCGTGAATGGTATTGATATTGGGATGATTCAGCGATCCGGCAGCGCGGGCCTCGACAAGAAAGCGCTCGAAGGCGCGATCGAAATGCAATTGCGCGGTGGGCATCATGGTTTTGAGGGCCACCCGGCGCCCCATTTGCAAATCGATGGCCTCGTAAACTTCGCCCGCCGAACCATGCCCCATTTTACGCAAGACCTTGTATTTGCCGATGCGCAAAAGATTGTGCATGCCGTCACGTTCGATTTCACCCGAGGGCGGCTTGAGCGAGGGCATGGGTCCCAGCTTAGGTCCAGCATTCGCTGGCTTCGCTTCGGGTGCGGGCGCAGGCGTAGGTTGGGGTGCCGGTGCCGACAAATGGGCTGGCTCGGCAATAGGGGATGGCATTCGAATCGCCTGAGATGCGGCATTCGAAACCAAGGTCTCTTTCGCCACTTGGGCCGGCACCGGAGTGACGACGGCACCGCGATCGACGGGATGAACCTCCTCGGATTCCAAATCAGCTAAAGGCCGTTGATTTTGCTTTTGCTTTTCCGCTTTGGCTTTAACAGGCGCCGAGCGCGAGGCATAGGGGCGATGGCGTGGGGCTGGCCAAAACAGAAAAGGCAAGGATGCCCCAGTGACGGCCAGCAAAGGAAATTCCGGCGGCAACCACCAACGACTGGCCAAGAAGAATACCTGGGACAGTGCCGGATAAATCAGAGCCAAACCCACGGCTATGGTTAAGCCCATGCTTTTGCCGAACCAAATAAAGGCCATACCGGCCAAAACCGCGAAAAGTAAACCTGCGCCTTTGGCCATGGTCTCCCCCGCTGCCGGCGCCACGGGGCTTTGTCGCCCCAATAAATTGGAGGCCTGCAAGGCAGCGGTTTCACCCGCACTCCAATTGCCGAGCCACAAAGGGGGAGTGGCAGGCTCAACGAGAAAAACCACCTTACCGCGCAGCTCTTCGAGGTTCATATTGCCGTCCAATAGCGACATGGCCGGGAAGGTTTTCCAAGCCGAAGGACGATAGCGGCTAACCGGCGCGCCGCCCTTGGCATTCACCGGCAAGAGCATGGATTTACCCATCAATTCGCCAATGCCATCCACATGCGGTAAGGATTGATCCAGAGGGAGGCGCATGGCGCGGCGCAAAACCTCGACCGCCAACGAAGGAGTCAAGCCTTCGGCATTGCGGCGAAAGAGAGACGCTTCGACCGAAGGAGGTCCGGGATTTTCTAGAAAGCCCAAGCTCACCTGTTTTGCGTCATCGATGAATAATGGCTGAGCCAAGCCCTTTTCCTTTGGCAAATCCAGAGCATGCTGCAAGACATAATGCGGGGGAAGGCTGTATTCTGCTGCACCCTGCTCAACTCCAGGCGCTTGATGCGACCACGGATATCCCACCACCACCGGCACTTGACCCCCATTGGGCGGCAACCATTCCGAGGCCGATAGCGGCTGGGTCGAGGTCCTGTCCTGGAGGCCCAGCAAGGCGCCATCTACGGCGACGGCGGCGGCTCCAGCTTGCAGAATCGGCTTAAGCAATTCCCGGACACGGGCATCTGGCCCGGGTCTCTGGGCTTTGGGCAAGGTCAAAACCAAGACGCGCTCGGGCGGACGTCCCGGATCTCCCAGGCTATTCCAAGTGCGAAATAGCGCCACGCGCACAGGTTGGGTAAGGCTGGAAAGGCCGAAAACAGCGGCGACAAAGACCGTGGCCACGGCGGCAGGGGGAAGCCATAGCTTCCAAGAGTTAGGTGAGGTCGGCATAGGCGCGGCCCTTTTGCCGCGCGCTAAATATACAGCAGCCCGGGCTCCCGATTCCATCGCGCCAAGCGGTATTGCAAAGTTCGTTTGCTGATTCCCAGAATTTGGGCCGCCCGAGCGCGATGCCAACCGCATTGCTTCAAGGCCTGCAATATGCTTTCATCGCCCAGGCGCGAACTGGGACAAGCCAGACCCAGTCCCGGCACTTGGCCTCTCTGAGGCTCCTTGGTGGCACCCTTCTCCGAAACATGCGACACGGGATCCGGTTCAAGCCCGGCCATGGCCTCGGGCCAACCTTGGCCTAAGCCTGTATGCACAGAATACCGCTCGGCGAGATTGCGTAACTCGCGCACATTGCCTGGAAATGGGTAACTCGCCAGTGACCCAGGCAGGGTAGCCAAGGCCTTGGTGACCGCGTCTTCATTCAACCAAAGCGATAGAAAGTGGCGCATTAATCCGGGTAGGTCTCCCGGCCTTTCGCGCAGAGCCGGCACCGAAATGGGCAAAACATGCAGGCGATAGAACAAATCCTCACGGAAAGTCCCGCGCTCGATTTCTCGTCTCAAATCGCGATGAGTGGCGCAGACCAAGCGAAAGTCGACCGGGATTTCCTCATCGCCGCCAACCGGGGCGACCCGCCTCTCTTGTAAAACGCGCAAGAGGCGGGTTTGCGCCTCCAAGGGCATGTCCCCGATTTCATCGAGAAATAAGGTGCCGCCATGAGCTTGGCGGATTTTCCCCGGACGATGGGCCAGAGCCCCGGTAAAGGCGCCTTTCACCGCGCCGAATAATTCAGCTTCTAGCAAGGAGGGAGCGATGGCGGCGCAATTGATGGCCACCCAGGGGCCAGCGGCGCGCGCCGAATGCCTATGCAAAAACCGCGACAAAACTTCCTTACCCGTACCGCTTTCGCCACGAAGGAAAACCGAGGCTTCGGTCTTAGCGGCGGCGCGCAGCAGAAGCAAACAAGACTCCAGGGGTGAGCCCGGTGCATGCCAGGGTTCGACCTGGTTTTCAGATACAGCCATGCGGTTAAACTAGCGCGGTCCGGGGACGAAGATTGTGATGGGGATCATGGGGTGGAGCCCTAAGGTCAGAATAGGGGTTTCACTGCGGGGATTTTAGCGTAAGCCCACCTTGGGTCCATAAATTTCACATAAAGTGAAATTTTAACCATTGTTGCGCATAAAGTGAAATTGTATGATTTATTTCATGAAAAAGGAAATACCTGTAAAATCAAATATGCCGGACTATTTTATCCTAATGGCCGACATATCAGGAAGCCGAAAAATGGAACAAGGCAAATTGATGCGCGATTTTAAAAGCGTGACAAATGCCATAGGAAAAAACTACGCGGACTATTTTATTTCCCCAATCACAATCACCTTAGGTGACGAGTTTCAATGCATAGCCTGGGATCTTAAAAGCTCAATCAATATTATTTTTAAAATTGAAGAGAAAATCATTAAGGAGAAAAAAGAATTCAAATTAAGGTATGTCTTAAATGAGGGGAAAATTGAAACCCCGATCAATAAAGTTAACGCCCACGAAATGATGGGATCGGGGCTGACAACGGCCAGAGAAATGTTGACTACTTTAAAAAAAGAGAATCACGGCAGATTCGGTTTTAG
>JAYUVP010000306.1:0-6502 GCA_043753995.1 Fibrobacterota bacterium | reverse complement strand
TCCCGGCAAGCCCCTAAGTGCGTTCTGCGCATTCGCTTGCTGGGAAGAAGCCCAGGAAACCCAGGCATCGGAAAGTGACTTTTCGAGGCCCAAGCGATGTAAATCATCGGCCAGGGGTTGCCATTCCATGGCGCCAAGGGCTTGGCCCTGGCGATGACGCAAATGCATGAGCATCGAGTCGAAAGCTTGATGCAGCAATTGGGGATTGGCTTCGAGCATGGACGAGAGTTTGCCTTTCCTTAGGTCTCAGTGAGTTAGTGGCGGAAGTGTCGAGCGCCGGTAAAGACCATGGCTATGCCCAGTCTATCGGCCGTAGCAATGACTTCGGCGTCGCGCAGGGAACCCCCTGGCTGCACAATGTAGCGGATACCCGCTTCATGCGCTGCCAGCACATTGTCATCGAAGGGGAAAAAGGCATCGGAGGCCATGATCACCTTCCCAAAAATGTCCTTGGCGAAGGTTTCGGGGTCGAGACCTTGCTCGGTTGCCAAACGGCGGGCATTGTCGCGAACTCGGGGTTGGCAAAGACGAACATTGGAGTCAATGCGATTGGGTTGGCCAGGGCCAATGCCCAGCAATTGATAGAGGCCGGGAGTGGGTTCCCAAGCCATAGTGATGGCATTCGACTTGACGTGTTTGCAGGCTTTCCAGGTGAATTGAGCCAATTCCTTGAGGGAATCCGGAAAGGCTGCCTTGGTCACCACTTCCCATTTGCGCCAAAGTTCGACGTCGCGGTCTTGCACCAACATGCCACCCAAAATGTGCTTGTAAACCTTGCGGGCTTTAGGAGCGACCATAGTGCCAATATCAAGAACGCGAATGTCCTTGCTTTTCTTGATAAGATAGTCGAGGGCTTCCTGTGTATATCCAGGTGCCACAAGGACTTCTACAAATCGACCCTTGAGTCTTTCGGCGGTAGCCAGGTCGACAGTTTGCGAGCAGGCGATCACGGAACCGAAGGCCGACACGGGGTCGCCTTGCCAGGCGGCTTCAAATGCGGCTTCGAGGGTTTTCCCCGTCGCATAGCCACAAGGATTCGTGTGCTTAATGATGGCAACCGCTGGGGTACCGAGCAAATCACGCACGGCTTCCACGGCTGCATCGGCGTCGACAAGGTTGTTATAACTCAATTCCTTGCCATGCAATTGCTTAGCCGAGCCCAAATTCGGCTCTTGGGCAAGGAGAGCCGACGACTCATGGAAGAATTCTGCTTGCTGGTGATCGTTCTCACCATAGCGAAGGGTTCGTCCCTGATTAAAACCAAGGCGTAAAACCGGCTCTTCGATTAGGCGACGGGAGAAAAAGGTGTCGATGGCGCCGTCATAATCGGCCGTGTGGCGGAAAACCTTAACCGCCAGGCGCTGGCGCGTTTCCAAACGGGTATTGCCTTCGGATTCGATTTCCGCAAGCACCTTGGCATAGTCGGCAGGGTCGCAAATCACGGTGACATCGCGGTGATTTTTCGCCGCCGATCGCAGCATGGAGGGGCCACCGATGTCGATATTCTCAATGGCTTCTTCGAGGGTCACATCGGGCTTAGCCACCGTGGCTGCGAAGGGATAAAGATTCACGGCTACCAAATCAATGGGCTTGATGCCGTTTTCATCCATTTGGCGGCGATGGTCCGCTTTGTCGCGCATACCCAGGAGACCGCCATGAATTTTGGGGTGCAAAGTCTTCACGCGTCCGTCGAGAATTTCAGGCGAGCCCGTATATTCGGATATAGCCGTGACGGCTAAGCCATTCTCCGCCAAGAATTTCAAGGTACCGCCCGTGGAAAGCAGGCGGTATCCGGCTTTGGCCAAGCCTTGGGCAAAGGGCAAAAGGCCGGTCTTATCGGAAACGCTAATGAGGGCGGATTTGGACAAAGCTGAAGTCATGATCGGAGCAAAGGCCTTTCAGGTGGCAGAAAAGGGATGGCCGGTGAGAAGCTCGAAAGCTTCGAGGTATTTCCGGCGAGTGGCGGCGACGATTTCGGCTGGCAGGGTAGGGCCGGGATAAGTTTTATCCCAAGTCAAAGTTTGCAGGTAATCGCGCACAAATTGCTTGTCGAAACTGGGTTGATCTCGGCCTTCGACATAATCCTTGGCTGGCCAAAAACGCGAGCTATCGGGGGTCAGCACTTCATCGATCAAAATGATTTGATCTCCCAGGGTGCCGAATTCGAATTTGGTGTCAGCCAGAATCACGCCACGCTGGGCCGCATAGTCGCGGGCCTTTACATAAATCGCCAGGCTGCGATCGCGTAATTGCGCTGCCATGTCCTTCCCGACCAGGGCCTCGCATTGTGCAAAGTCGATATTTTCATCGTGGCCGATATCGTTTTTGGCGGCCGGAGTGAAAATCGGCTGGGCGAGCTTGGCGCATTGCTTCAAATTCGGTGCCAAGACATGCCCGCAAACCTTGCCGGTTTGCAAATAGTCTTTCCAGCCGGAGCCCACGAGATAGCCGCGCACCACGCATTCGACATCGTGACGCTGGGCCTTATGCACCAGCATGGAACGCCCGCGCAAAGCCTCGCGATGGGGGCGGGTGATGGCGGGATAGGCATCGACATCGGCGGTGATGAAATGATTGGGGATTTGCAGCAGATCAAACCAAAAAATCGACATTTGCGTCAGAATTTTACCCTTGTCCGGAATGGGAGTAGGCAAAACCACGTCAAAAGCTGAAAGTCGGTCTGAGGCGACCATGAGCAAGGTGTTTCCCAAGTCATAGACATCGCGTACCTTGCCCCGGCGAAAGAGGGGAAGTCCGGCTAGGGGAGGGTCGAGGGGGAGGGAAGAGGCGCTCATCGAAAGCGCAAAAGTAGCATCCCAGGCCGGGGGGTAACGGTTAAGGCCTTAGAGAGGATGAGGATTGTGTGCCGTTTGATTGGGCAGCAGGGGGAAGAATGGGCCTTGGATTCCAGAACAGGAAAAACTGAATTTGTAAGGCATTGCCGCCCCATTTCACGGCGGTTTTATCTGGGTCGGGTAAAATTTGGTTCCATGTCGTTTTGGAAGTCCAGGAAGTGTGCAAATAGCTCAAGGCCGCCGTCCAGGTGAAGCGGGCATCATTCCCATGCATAAAGCCAAGTTGCAATTCGAATCCCGATCCGGCCGGACTCCATTCGGCCTTGGCCGACCCATGGGAGCCATACATTTCGCTGGCGCCTAGATCCCAATAGGGTATGGCCTGTACATAGAGCTGGCCATGCCCCTGAGCCGACAATATTTCCAAAGGCACATATACCCTCGCACCCAATCCGGCGAGATGACCTTGAATGGCATAATACTCCTCTTGTCCCGCCCCATTGATTGAATCGCCAATCAGGGCGGTTTGACGTAGCCAAAAGGAATGGGTTTTCAAAACCAGGTCGGCATAGGGGAAAATGCGTTGCCCCGCCAATAGGCCAGCGGGAAAATAAAGGTTTACCGATTCATAAGGCTGCAATACGCGACCTCGAATGGTTTTTTGGCGACGCGTTTCCAAAGCGGTGATGAAATGTTCGCGTCCGCTCAAATCCAGAAACCCCACGCCCCCATGCATGGCGAAATAGGGCGGCCTATTCAAAAATTGCTGTAATTGCGAAGCTCGGGCCGCGGTGTCGACCTTGGTTTTTCCCGTATCTTTCGGGCTTTGTCCACTTTCAATTTGGCGAAATTTTTGTGCGTCGAGAGAATCATTGCGAAAGCTGGCTAAAGAGTCGGCGCTGCTGACGGCACCGGCTGGACGATTTGGCGCAAACCAATTTTCATCGCTGCGAACCGGAAGGGCTAAGGCCCATAGCCCCAAGGCTAGGCCGACCAAGAGGGCATTTCGTGGCGGATAAGGGAATGACATCAGAGACAAAGGTCTTAAGGTTCAGCGCCAGCAATGCCCTGCAAGCCATAGAGGCCATGCTGCTGAGCATAGCTCACCACTTCAGGAAGGCACCCACTTTCATCGGCATTTAAGCCTTTTTCGAAAGCCTTCCTGAAATCCGTGCTATGCTCCGGTCTCAAGGGCGCTTTTAAAAATCGAGCTGGAACCTCGGTGAGGGCATTGGGCAAAGCATTGCCCCGTGGATAAACCACGACTTCGACTTCTTGCAATAACTCTTTCCAGCGATGCCAAGAAGTAAAGGTCCGATAATTGTCGGCTCCGACCAGCAAAAAAGGATTTTGTCCTTGGGCCTGCCTGGACTTCATTGTCTTCACCATATCGAAGGTAAAGGTCGGTGCGGCCAGCTCCATTTCGATATTCGATACTACGGCCCAAGGGCGGGATTTGAGCAAAAATTGCAGCATACCCACGCGATGATGAAAGGATGCCTTAGGTTGCTCTCTATGAGGCGGAGCAAAGGACGGAACAAAAATCACGCACTTGAGTTCGAGCTCACGATAAGCTGCTTCTGCCACGGCCAGGTGACCAGCATGGGGCGGATCGAAAGCGCCACCGAATAGGGCATACCGCAAGTCGAGCTCCTTACAGCGACTCGCGCCGCTGGCTTTCGTCCTTTTCCGCTTTTTTCTCTTTCACATGGAGAACTCGGGCCTTTTCCAAATCGACATAGGTCTCTTTTACCCGTTCCTTCAGCGGATCATCCTTGGCTATACCTTCGAATTTCCGGAGATAATTTTCTGCCTCGTCGAATTGACCGAGGGCGATATAGCATTGCGCCAATTTCAAAGTGATATCCCGTTGATCGACGCGTTCGCCGTATTCCTTCAGCACATTCTTGTAGTAAATCGCAGCCGCCATGGGCTCGCCCATACGGCGATAAAGCTTGGCGATCATCATTTCTTTTTCGGCCAAAAGCTTATGCATGCGATCGATTTCGGTGTGGGCGCTGTCGGAATATTTTGACGCGGCGAATTCCTGCAAAAAGTCCTCATAAGCGCCAATGGCTTCCAGGGTTTTGCTTTGATCGCGTGCCACGATGCCGACTTGCTTGGCCATGGATTGGGCCACGCGATAGCGTACTTGTTCGCCGTAGCGGGGGCTGCTGGGGTATTCGCGTAAAAAAGTGCGGAAATTCGACTCCGACTCGATATAGTCGCCCTGTTGAAAATAGGACTCCGCTTCTTCGAATAAAGCCTGTTCGGTGAATTCAAAGCCGGTGCAAGACGTCAAGAAGGTCGCATACCCTTCTCTTGCGGTTTGATAACTGCCCTTGAGGAACTTGGCATGCAAGTCATCGAATTTCTTTTTGCAATCGATGGCATGGTCTTCCGGCTTATTGCTGGAGCAGGCCGATAGCAGGGGCAAGCAAAGCACGGCCGCCGCTAAGGTCAGCCGCAAAAACGGGTTTATGAAGGTATGGGCGGTCGTGAAATCGCTGGACGGGGGGAGCTTTTGAACAGGCATGAATCACCAGTCGGATGGGCCGGGGCTGAATTCAACCCATCGGGCTATGGAACCGCGGTTCCGTTAGGGAGAGGACGGAAGCTTGCCGAGTTCTTCCTTGGCACGCTCAAAATATTCGCTATCAGGGTACAAAGATAGAAGATTGCGAAAAGCGTCCCCGGCCTGCTTCTTATCGCCCATTCGCAAATAGGTATAGCCGATTTTCAACTGGGCATCGTCCCCTTTTTCCGATCCCACAAAATTCAGGACCTTATTGAAGGCAGCCAGGGCTTCCTGGTGGCGGCCTTGGGCGAATTCGCATTCGCCTATCCAGTACTGGCTATTGTCGGCATAGGCGCCTTGGGGAGCTTGATCGAGCAATTCTTGAAAGCGCTTTCTGGCGCTTTTGTAATCCCCGCCGTAAAACAAATCAAAGGCCTTCTTATATGCCTGCGACTCATTGGGACTGGCCTTGGTGGCCAAGGCTTTGACCTTTTGGGCCTCGCCTTTTTTTTCGGCAGGAATGCTTACTTCGGCGCCTTTCTCGATCGGGGTTGCGACCAAAGCCGAAGCCTTTCCACCTTCACCAGGATTGGGTGAAAAGGTGGCGGGTAAGCGAATGGGGGGAGGAGCATTGGGAATGCGGTCAATGCGTCCATTTACGTTGACGATATCGACGCGTAAGCCGTTGATTTGCTTGGATAAAGTATCGAAGCGGTCGAGTGGAAGATTGGCCAGACCGTCGGTGATATTCGCTAGACGCCCTTCGATTTCCTTAAGCTTGGCGTGCAAGGCTTGGGATTCTATGCGATTCTCCTGGGCGAGGCGCAAAGCTTCCTCACTATTTTCCTTGAGCTGCAAAACATCGATTTCAGGCAAGGAGGGATCGCCCGGAGGGGGCGGCTTGGCGCGGCTGCCACCGGCACAGCCCCAATGCAAGAGGGCGGCAATCACCAAAGGGGTAAGTAGAATGAAACGCATGGTAAATCGCATGAGTATATTCAAATTCCGGTGATTTTAACAAGGTACATACTCCGCGAACACGTTGCTCCCTTCCTCTACGCCCTGTTCGTCATCACTTTCCTTTTTCTCGTCGATTTCATCGTCCGCATTCTAAGCTCGATTCTAAGCAAGGGTTTAGGCTGGCAGGTGGTGATTGAAATCCTGCTGCTCAATCTGGCGTGGATGTTGG
>JAYUVP010000305.1:0-3731 GCA_043753995.1 Fibrobacterota bacterium | reverse complement strand
TCAGCTTTTCAGGATTGACGAACATTTTGATGAAGGGCATGCTCTCCAGCACCTCACCCAGTTTTTCCTCCCACTTGCTGATAAGCAATTGCCGCATGGCCGCTACGGGATCGACTTGGCGTATAAAGGCCAGAATGTCGTCATGGGTCAAAAAACGTTCGGCAATGGCCTCGGAGATGCGATCGGCCAGCTCGCTTTGTCGCCTCGGTAAAAGCCCCTGAATCTTGAAGCCGAGCAAATGGATGGGCTTCACCGGCTTCATCAGGAGCTTGATAGCTATCCAATTGGTGAAATAACCGTGTGCCCCCGCCAAAAGCACTGGAAGCACAAAAAGATTGAAGACCATGGTTGCGGTCATGACACCCTCCCGCCGAAAAAAAATCATCAAAGGTGAGGCCAAAGTAGGCTTCTCTCTTGATGACCGTCCACTATCTGATTAAATTTGGCACCCTCTTTGACTATCGATGCCTGATAGCTCAGTTGGTAGAGCAGGCGACTGTTAATCGCCTGGTCGTTGGTTCGAGTCCAACTCAGGCAGCCATTTTTCGTAAAACTTCCGCCCAGCCCCGCTTCCACAACGAGATTTCGGCCCCACCCCGAATCCTAATTCGGGCTTCGGCGAGTGAAACGCGTACTTTATCGCAGGTTTCACCAGGTTAACGCATGTCCCAGCTTTTACGCCTATTTACCGCACGCATTCAAGGTTTGAGACGAGAGCGCCTTTTGGCCTCACCGCAATTTCAATCCGGTATGTTCCGGAATACCTATGGCATTCGCCCTGGCTTAAAACCCGGCACCACCATGCCCACCTTGAAAGAATTCATTTTCACCAAGGGTCGAAGATTGCCGGTGGCCCCCTTGCCATCAACCAATCCCCTGCCGCTTTGGGCCCGCGCCAGCGATAGCGGCATGCGAGCCACCTGGCTGGGGCATTCCACCGTGCTTTTGGAAATCGACGGCTTTCGTGTTTTGACCGATCCAGTTTGGAGCCTACGTGCTTCGCCCACTTCCCTGGCCGGCCCTAAGCGCTTTCAGCCCATACCCGTTAGCCTCGATGCCTTGCCTCCCATCGATGCCGTGATTTTGTCCCACGATCATTTCGATCATCTCGATCGATATGCCATCACCGCCTTAGCCCAAAAAGGCATACCGATTTACACCTCCTTGGGTGTGGGCGGGCATTTGGAGGCCTGGGGTGTGCCTTCGCAATTGATTTTCGAAATGGATTGGTGGGAAAGCTTGGAGTTGCCCAAGGCCGGCCTCGCCTCTCCCCTGCGCATTACCGCGGCCCCTTCCCAACATTTTTCCGGGCGCGGTTTACGCGATCGCAATCACACCCTATGGTCGTCTTTCGTGGTGCGCGGGCATCGACATGCGGTTTTTTTCAGTGGCGACACCGGCCTAACGCCAGAGTATCGCGACATTGCCCGGCGCCTAGGGCCTTTTGATTTGATCATGCTCGAAGTCGGCGCCTTTCATCCGGCTTGGGGCGGTATTCATCTTGGGCCAGATCAGGCCATTGAGGCATTGGACATGCTTGGCGGCGGCGCTTTTTTACCGGTGCATTGGGGCACCTTCAATTTGGCCTTGCATGATTGGGATTTTCCGGCTGAGAGACTTTTAGAATTGGCGCCGAAGAAAAATTTGCGCTTGATCATGCCGATTTTAGGTGAGGCCATAGAACCTGGACATACCGAGGTGGCCCGCATTGAACCCTGGTGGCGCGCCATTGCCGCCCTGGAAAAAAAGGAAATCGACACCAAGCCTGTGCCCCTCACCCAAGCGGAAAAGCAACAAGCCTTAGACGATGCCCCGATTGTCCTTGGCGAGCCCATCGACTGAAAGCCCCTTGAAAAAGGCCCAAAATAGGCCCCCCCAGGTACTTTCAGGTTATTGCGAATCATCTACCAAATTGGTATATAATTAAAACTATGATGTACGACGAAATGATGATTGGCCCCATGCGACGTGAACTCAGCGACCTGGGCATTGTCGAAACCAAGACTCCGCAAGAAGTCGATCAATACTTGAAAAACAAAAAAGGCACCACCTTGCTGGTCGTCAATTCGGTTTGCGGTTGCGCCGCAGCGAATGCCCGTCCTGCGGTAGCCTTTGCCATGGAAAACGGCAAAAAGCCCGATCAAGCCATCACGGTATTTGCTGGCAATGATCGCGAAGCCACCGCCCAAGCCCGCTCCTATTTGGTGGGCTATCAACCGTCTTCGCCTTGCATTGCCCTGTTCAAAGACGGCGAATTGGCCTTTATGCTTGAGCGCTATCAAATCGCCGGACGTGATGCGGAAGACATCGGTCGCGAAATCATTTCGGCTTTGAACTAGTCTTCGACTTCAAACCAAGCTTCGATTTCCACTGGGGCATTGAGCGGCAGGGCATAAACCCCTACCGCGGCCCGGGCATGTTTGCCCGCATCACCCCATAAAGCTTGAGCCAAATCCGACGCGCCATTCAAGACCTTGGGCTGATCGGTAAAGTCCGCCTGGCATTGCACATACCCAGTGAGCTTGAGCACGCGTTTTATTTGCTCCGGGCTTATGCCCACGGAGCAAGCCGCCGCGATGACATTCAAAAAACAAATACGCGCGGCTTCTTGAGCCTGCTCCACGCTAATGTTTTCACCCACTCGCCCCACATAGGCCAGCGCCCCGTCGCGTATGGGCAATTGCCCTGAGCAAAAAACCCAAGACCCGCTGCGAATGGCGGGTATATAAGACCCCTGAGGTTTCGGTGTGGGTGGCAATTGGAGATTGAGCTTGTTCAGGGCCGAGAGCAAGGACGACATCGTTTTGCCTTTCATCTAGAGACTTTGGCCTTTGCGGTCAGCCAATGAATAGATATCTCTGCAATAATGTCCCACCCCTTTGTCGACACCCACTGCCATCTCGACTCCATTTTGGAGCGGCTCAAGCTTGCCGATTTTGCGACCTATCGCCAGCAATTTCTCCCACCTGATTTTGAGGCCTGCCTCACTATTTCTTGCGATGTCTTGGCCATAGAGCCCACCTTGGGCCTATTGCAAAATGATGGCGTTTATGGTTCTTTCGGTTTGCATCCCCATGATTGCCGACTCTGGGATACGGACTTGGAGAATCGTTTGCTCGCTGCGCTCAAGCATCCGAAGTGCATGGCCTATGGTGAAATCGGCCTCGACTACCATTACACCTTATCGCCGGTGGAAACGCAAAAAGAAAGCTTTGCCTATCAGTTGGCACTAGGCATAAAGGCCGGCAAGCCTCTAGTGATTCATACCCGCAAGGCCGAGGAAGATACCCTCGAAATTCTGCGTCGCCATGTGCCCCGGGATTGGCCCATACACGTGCATTGCTTCACCTCTTCCCTCCCCTTTGCCGAAAGCCTACTGACGGATTTTTCCCGGCTTTATCTCGGCTTCACCGGCATCGTCACTTTTAAAAATGCTGCCGACTTGCAAGAAGTGGCTAGGCAAACGCCTTTGAACCGTATCTTGCTTGAAACCGATGGGCCCTATTTGGCTCCCATTCCTCATCGCGGGGAAGTGGCGCATCCCGGGCATATTCCAGTGATCGGAAAACGTCTCGCCGAAATCAAAAACGTCGACGCGTCGGAGCTTTTCGCAGCAACGCGAAAAAATACGCGCGATCTTTATGGGATATAAGGGCCCCCGTGCCCTTAGGCCAGGCGCGCCTAAGGTTCAGGGATTTCGCGGCTTTTGGACTCTAACTCTTCTTTTTCAA
>JAYUVP010000304.1:0-79031 GCA_043753995.1 Fibrobacterota bacterium | reverse complement strand
CCTTGAGCAATCCTCCCAACTCTCTCTGCAAATCATCGCAGACAAAGATCAAGGCATTGGGCACGGGAAACCTGCGAAAAACCCAACGGTAATAGTCGTGATCCAGGGGATAATGGATATGGCAAATCAGGGGAATTCCGGCCGAGCGCGTGGCCAAAACCACCTTGCGGGCCGTGATGGAACCATTCACATGAACGAGTTCGATATTGTTTTTCTTGATGAAGGCTCGCAGCCAGAGAATATCCTTGAGCGTACTCCACGGCCTGCTCACCGCAGGTACCGACAAATCACGTACCGTCGTCGGCACGCCCATGCCGCGGAAAATGTCGGGAAGAGGCCCATCCTCGGTCGGGCAAATTGCGAAAGGATGGACTCCGGTTCCGGGAAGGCCCTGCAAAAGGGTTTGCATGCAGCGCTCTTCGCCGCCAATCAAAGAGGCCTTAGCTATATAAAGAACATTCATGCATTCTCAATCATTTGGATTGTTTCGCTTCAAGCACGCCGGCCAAAAAATTGAGAAATTCCTTGGAAATATAAGGCTTGCCCACCTGGTTCAAATGCCCGCCGTCATCGGTATAAGTTTTGGCGAGACGATGGAAGGTCGCGCCTTCATAGGTGAATTCATCTCGATTACCGTTCGGTCGCGTGGACTCATACTTTGCGAGATCGAAGATGGGTTCATTCACGAAGGTTTTTAGCATCATGGCATTGTATTGGCCACGCTTGACATTTTCCAAATCTCCATCGCCCTTGCCCATAAGTTTTTTCAAAACGCCTTTCAGCCCTTCGTCAGCCTTGAGCGGCACGGTGACATGGACAAAGGTCGTGGCCGGATGCTCTACCTTTAACCCATTGACCAGGTTTTGGTATTCACCGAATAATGCATTGACGTCAGTATTGCCGTTGAAGTCGATGTAACAAAACTTGATGATGGCCAAGTCCACTTGCTTCGGGGCGATGGCCCGCAAGGTGCCGGCAAAATCTTCGCATTTGGTTTTAGGCTGGGTATTCTTTCCGATAAAGCTATGCAGGAAGACTTGATCGGGGATTTCAGCACCTTTGGAGTATTCGACCACATTCAGTTTGGGTGCATCTGCCGGCTCCGTCAGCATGCGAATGCCGCCAAGGATATCGGCGCCTACTGACTGGTGGCCAAAATAAATGCTGGATTTCTGCAAGACTTCGATACTGTGCTTGAGTTGGCTGTCCATAACGACTGGTCCATTGGGTTTATCGCTTGATTGGCAAGCGAAAAAAGAAAACGCCAAAGCAAACAAACTTACAAATTGAATTTTCATGACAATCCTATCCTGGAGGCTGCTCGTCTAAATTAGGAGGCTGCCCGATACCCTTGAGATTTTTCCACTTGTCTCGCTGAATAATCATGCAATTAGGAGGCATGACCGTCGAAAAGGAGGGGATATTCTTCATGACAACCGCATTGGGCGCAATCGAAGAGTATTTGCCGATGACGATGGGGCCTAACACCTTTGCTCCCGCATAAAAAGAAACCCCGTCGTCGATCCATGGATAGTCGGCCGGATCAAATGGTTTGTTGTTGGAGGCGATAAACACCCCCGAGCCCACCGTGGTTTTGCTGCCAAGTATGACATAGGGCGCTATGAAAATATCATTGCAGTGGAAAATGGCAAGCGCCGGACCAATAATGGCTTTTCGGCTTATTTCACATCTGAAAACCATTTGGTTGAAAAACTGCAGTAGCATTCCAACAGGATTGAAACCTCGGCGATAACATAGATGCGATAGCCGATAGATGAAAACCGCCCAGAAGCCCGTAGCAAACAAAGCATTCTTCAATCGCTTATAACGCATGGCGTCTTCATACACCAAGGTTCGAAAAGTTATCGATTGGTACTGAAGTAGGTATTCTCCGAGCTTCGCTCTATCCGGAATTTCCGCTTCCATGACTTTCACTTCCTTCCAACTTGATCGGCCGACAAAATATTAGCGCGGCTAATAGGATATCGCCATCCCACAAGTCGGAGGAATTTGACCCAACTACTTCCGTTTTGGTACCCTTAAAAGTAGGAATTTTGCAAATAAACCAGCTTTGTCCTGGAAATTAGGCGGCGATGTCTTTGCGGATATGGGGGCCAATAAGGGTAGCCCAGCTCACGGGAAGCCGACTCCATACCTTTGCTATGGAAGCCATTCCACCCGACCCCAGATGAGCCACCGCGGAGATGGGTTGGCCTGCCTTGTCGAATGGATACCAGGGAAGCTCATGCTCTTGGGCCAGCCATTGCAGCTTGAATCGGTAAGTACCCTCTTCCTTGGTGCTGCGACCGAAATCCACTCGCTTGAGCCCACGTGAAAAGGCCGTCTCTATGCTAGCGTGATAAAGGGCATTATTGGGACAATGCACGCGCTCTTCGCGCAGGGTCGAGGCCCAGGGAATAACCAGAGTTCCCGCCCACATCACTCGAAATAGTCCGCCAATGCATCGCCCTTCGCGCCAAGCCGTGCCGATTTCGCAATGAGGCACGAATTGCAAAATGGCTTCGAAAAGCTTTTTGGAGTGAACCGGCGAGCCCAGGTCACGCATATTCACCGTAAAGACATCGTAAAACGCATCGAGTTGATCCCGCCCACCCCACTTCATGGTGACCTGGGATTTTTCGGCTTTGCGCACCTGATTGCGCACCTTGGCATCCAGCTTTTTCCACCAGGCATCATAGGTGGTGGCCTGCAAATCCAGCAGCATCGCCACTTTTTCTTGCTTGGGTTTCGCTCGACCCGCCAGAGGTGACAAACTCCTGATTTCGCAAGCAAGGCCATCTTTTTTGCCGAGGCCAAGAAATGCCTCAATTAATCGGCCTTCATTTTCAGGGCTCGCAGCCAAAGGGCCGCCATAATCCATGAAAGGCAAGGAAACCCAGCGCTTACCGAGCAAGGCATTGCCCACCTTCATGGCACCCATCCACCCCAGCACTTCTTGCTGGGGCGTCTTCAAGGTAAAGCATTGGGATTTGAGGCCATAGGCCACGGCAAAGGCATGCATCCAACCTGGATCCTGGCACCAAGTCGACTGGGGATGGGACAAAGAGAAGGCTCGCAGGGATTCGCTATTCGGCAAATCACTCACATCCATGACATCCCTATTCACGGAATCAGTTCCGCTCTTGGATAAGCATATAGGTCACATAGGCCGTAAGCACCGCTCCGGCAATGGTGGCAATTTGGGCCGTGAGGGATATCGACTGGTTCATCCAATACCAAAATCCGGTATTATCCCGAGGCACGGGTACGATGACAATATCGCCGGATCGAATGCCGGATTGGGCAATGGTGGTGAGGTTCGAATAAAGGGTCAGGAAACGAATGCCGGTATTGATTTCGCCGCGCTGCACCAAGATCTCATCCAGAGTTCTTTCTCCGGCAATGCCTCCTGCGGGAAGGACCGCTTCAAAAAGGGTTGCATGAGGACTGACATAATACTGGCCTGGGCGCATCCAATGGCCCAGCAAGGTCAAGCGAATCGCGGGCGTGACCTTGATGTGGGTATCTCTTAAATAATTGGCCAGCTTCGCGCTGATAAAGGCCTCGACTTCATCGCGGCCATGCCCCGCGACTTCCACCCTGCCGATAATGGGTAGGTCAGCGTAACCACTGGAGTCGATGGGATAACCTCCATTGAAAATGGATCCCGTATCCATGGTTGCATGCAGCAAAAGGGCTTCGCCTTTGAAAAATTGCTCGTCATGCAAAGCGGTGGGAAGGCCCTGAGCCCAGACCCGTCCACCCCAGACCGCCAAAACCAAAAGGACGGTGAATAGTCCTCGTTTCACTGCTGAATTCATAGAGGTAATCCTTAGTGAGACTTCAGGCTGCATTCGAGGATTGTGGCTTCCAATCAGGGTTAGCCTTTTCATAGAACACAAAATACTTGCGGGCTAGAAAGTTGAGAATGAGGCCAACACCGGTGGCCAAAAGTTTGGCTGCCATGGGAGAAGAACCCGCCCCGACCATGACCTTGGTGCCATAGGAGTCGATCAACCCCAGCACAACTACAACTAGGGCATAAATGAGGAGTTCTTGAGTTTTGCCCCATTGAGCTGCTCGGCGGAAAAGGATGGCCACGGAAAGCACATAATTGACAATGGCCGCGAGCCCAAAAGCGATCAAGGCGGCAGGCAAGGTCGAAACACCGGAATGGAAAAGACCTAAGAAAACCGCCAAATTCACGAGGGCCGAAAAACCGCCGATAAGGACGTAAAACACGAACTGAATCGGAGCGGGAACCTTGGGCAAATTGTATTTCAAGATGCAGTAAAGGGCGCGAAAGCCGTCCTTCATGCCGATTTTCTTGCCTTCGGCATAGGTGCGCCCGAAATAGCTGATGCCCATTTCATAAATGCGCAAACGCTTCTGGGCGATTTTGGCCACCACTTCGGGCTCAAATCCAAATCGCTTTTCGCGAAGATCCAGGCTTTGAATGACGTCCCGGCGGAAAACTTTATAGCAGGTTTCCATGTCGGAAAGGTTTACATCGGTCAACATATTCGAGAGCAAGGTCAAAAACCGATTGCCCAGGGAATGCCAAAAATAAAGGACTCGATGCGCTCCACCCGACAAAAATCTCGATCCAATAACCACGTCGGCTTCATTGGCCGCGAGAGGGGCCACTAAGCGTCGTAATTCCATCGGATTGTATTCTAAATCGGCGTCTTGAATGGCAACGAAATCCCCGGTGGCACTGCGAAAACCAGTATGCAGGGCCGCGCCTTTGCCTTGGTTGACTTCGTGTTTGAGGACCTTGATTCTATAGCGCGGATGGGAGGCAGCGTAGCTTTCGGCAATTTGCTGACTGTTGTCGCGGGAGCAATCATTGACGATGAGGATTTCCAATTCCAAATCTTCGTCCTGAAGCTCGACGACGCGATCCAGACACTTGGCCAAGGTCGCCTCTTCGTTATAGCAGGGAACCACAATGCTTAAGACTTTTTTCGAGCCTTTGCCTTGCCCAACCGAAGCAGCGTCTAGCATTGCAACTCCTTAAGAAAGCCTGCAAGGTACTTTAACCCTCGATTTCGTCCTAGGCCGTTTATCTTTGGGTTAGGAGGCTAGGTTCCGTTGATTTTCAATTCCTTGCAATTCCTCATTTTCTTTCCGGTTGTTACGGCCGCGTACTTCCTCCTCCCCCATCGATTCCGGTGGATGCTATTACTAGGCGCCAGCTGCCTTTTTTATATGGCTTTCATTCCCGTTTATATACTCATCTTGGCTTTGACCATAGTGGTCGACTATATCGCGGGCATGTGGCTTGAGAATGCCGAAGGCACCAAGAAAAAAGCCATACTCTGGGTAAGCCTGCTGACGACGGTACTGATTCTTTTCGTCTTCAAATACTTCAACTTTTTCGCCTGGAATGTCACCCATGCCGCCCAATTCCTGGGCTGGAACTATTCGCTGCATGCCCTGGAAATCATTCTGCCCATAGGCTTGTCTTTTCACACCTTCCAGAGCATGAGCTATGTCATCGAAGTGTATCGCGGCAAGCAAAAAGCCGAGCGCCACTTCGGCATTTATTCCCTCTATGTGATGTTCTATCCCCAGCTTGTCGCCGGCCCCATCGAAAGGCCGCAGAACCTACTTCACCAGTTTTGGGAACCGAAGCAATTCAACTACGACGACGTCACCGCCGGCCTACGCCTCATGGCCGCCGGCCTCTTTCGCAAGATCGTCATCGCCGATAATCTCGCCCAACTCGTGAATCATGTTTATGCCAAGCCTGGCGACCAATCTCCCGCCGCCCTCTTGGTGGCAACGGTTTTCTTCGCCTTTCAGATTTATTGCGACTTCTCCGGGTATTCTGCCATGGCCATCGGCGCGGCGCGAGTCATGGGATTTCGGCTCATGAGCAATTTCGAAAGGCCATACCTCTCGCAAACCATTTCCGAATTCTGGACGCGGTGGCATATCTCGCTTTCGACTTGGTTCAAGGACTATGTCTATATCCCCTTGGGAGGCAGTCGGGTCGGCAAGTTCAGGCATTGGTCCAACCTCATGATCGTCTTCCTCATCAGCGGAATCTGGCATGGATCCAATTGGACCTATATCATTTGGGGCGGTCTGCACGGCAGCTTTTTGATCCTTGAGCAGTGGACCAAGGGATTAAGAGCCGATTTGGGGCGCATAACGGGTTTGGCTAATAAGCCTCGCGTGAGCGCCGTACTCAATACGATTTACGTCTTCATTTTGGTGGACATCAGCTGGGTTTTCTTTCGTGCGACCAGTCTCTCGGACGCCTTGCATATCACCGCCAGCCTGCCGCTGGGGCTTTGGCAATTGGTGACCAATATCGCGAGTCCCGACGGTATGCGCGACTTACTGGGCGGGTTGGGCATGCAAGAAGGGCGCTTCCTGTTTTGCGTCGGGTTGATCCTGGCCATGCTGGCCGTAGAGGTGATACAGAATAAGTTGGACTGGGAAAAATCCCTGCTGGCGCGCCCGGTCTGGCAGCGCTGGGCGGTTTATTATGCCGCCTTGCTCATGATGGTTTTTGCCTCCAGCCTCAATAATGGCCAGAGCTTCATCTATTTCCAATTCTGAGTCGCTGTGAAAACCTTTTTGAGCAAATCGGCCCTTTTCTTAATTCCCGTCGCACTTTATATGCTGGTGATAGCGCATATTGACCCCTTCAGCCTTTTTCAAACACCCATCACGTTTCGAAAATCTCTCAAGGACAGCGTCGCCGAGGATGTGGACAATGCCTTGTACAAATTCGTGAAATTCCGGAACGAAGGGTTGGCGAATATAATCCTCGGGGATTCCCGCATGTATACGCTTGACTCCAATGTTTTGAAAAGCGTGGCCGGACAACCGTATTTCAACTTCTCCATTCGAGGCGCGGCATTCGACGAAATCGCCGATGCTTTTTGGTTCGCGGCCGATAGAATCGAATTAAAATCGGTTTATTTCGGTTTGAATTTTCTTCTCTATAACGAGAGTTTTAGACGCGATCGAACGGGTTGGGCCAAGGCCATTATCGATAACCCGCTGCTCTATTTCTGCGACTACAATGTGCTTAAGCCTTCGGCCTATATGGTCGCTACTTTAGGCAAAAGTGCGACGAATCACGGTCGCCCTAAAATGACCAAGGAACAATTCTGGCATTATGTGCTGTATACGGAAACCGTGCCTGGTTATGTGCGTAAATACCGATACCCAGAAAGCTATCACCAAAAACTGGTGAAAATTGCGGAGTATTGCCGCGCCAAAGGAATTCGCCTGCACTTCGTGATTCCGCCCACCCACACGGATTTGCAAAAGCGCATGGGCGATTTCCATTTGCGGACCGAAGAGGCTCGGTTCAAGCGTCAATTGGCGGAATTGGCTCCCACCTACGATTTCGAGATAGCCAATGAATTAACGGCCGATACTGCGAATTTCAAAGACCCCATGCACTATTCGGCCAAGGTCGGTGAGCTTTTGATACATGAGATTTGGGGCGATTCCTTGCATTATGGCCGCCTATTACAACCGGATTCTGTGACCCAATAGATTTCAGCGTCGGCCCGGAATCCTCCGACACCGGCTCGTTTTATCTTCCTTTCCTCACACTCCCACCATCAAGCCCACGCTGATGGAAGGGTAGGTGCCCAGGTTATAGTCGGCATTCAGATTCAGGATAAGAAGGCGTAGGCTGAGGCCGAGCGTGCCTCGCCAATGATTCTCGCCCTCCACCGAAAAATTCACGTCGACCGGCGTTACGCCTTTGTCGGTTTCGATGTCACGCTGATAGTGAAAATCCATGGTTGCTTTTTCAATCATGAAACCTGCATAAGGGGTGACATTGAAAAATCGCCAGCCCAGAGTCTTGCTGGCATTGAGGCCCATGGCGAAAGAGGTCGCTTCGAAAAGGTCACCCACTTGAAAGGTTTGCGTGAAGAAGCCGACGCTGAAATCCACCGGCAGGGGATCGCCGAACCACACGCCAGGGTTATGCTGTATGCCAAATCCGAAATAACTCATTTCACCGATTTCCGATGTGAGCTCGACCGTGGGCAGCCACCGGAAGGTGGCATTGGTGCCGAAAACCGTGCCCACCGTGATCTGGGGGGCCAGTAGGGGTAGAAACGGCAAACCATTCAAAATGCCAGCCACTCGCAATGGCACGGTGTCGGCGGGTACCACCACGGTTTGTTCGCCCCTACCCGGAATATTCACCGAAAACGATCCGCCTCCATAGGCCAGCTTGACGGTGTCCTTTTCATCGCCGATAACGGTCGCGCCAGATAGGCTCACCTTATATTCCGACCCGGTAAGACGAGCGGTGAGCGAATCCTTGATGGCTTGCCGCGCTTCGGCGGGCAAGTTGGCGAAGTCGGGCGATTGGTCGACAAAGGCCACCAATTCCGTGGCCGCATCCTTATTCATTCGAAAGACTTCGCTGGTGGCGAAATGCTTTTTGCCATTGCCCAACAGGCTGGCCATGAAAACCGAACCGCCCTCGATTTGCACATCGAATTTTTTCGCCTTAGGCGCACGATGAAACCAGCCCGCATTGAAATCGGCGCCGAAGCCCGAAACCAGGGGCGAAACATATTGTTTGGCCGCATTGCCTGCGATTTGATTCAGGTTTTTCTCAAGCTCGCTGTCGCCAGCCCACAAGGCCGAGAACAAGGTCAGGGTCAAGGTGGTGGTGCGCGTGAAAGCAATCCAAGGAGATGTATTCATGGGTAAAAGAATACCCCTGAAAGCACCTTGAATGCTAGACTCCCGTAAGTAAGAAGGGTTGTGATGGCGCCCTATCCAGCGGCCACCACAATGCTTTAAAATGTTGAACAGGAGAGGCCAGGTTTTTGATGCTTTGGTCCCCGACCCTATGGCTTAAGGCTAGCGCCAATGCGGCCTTTTTTGCCTTGCGCCAGGGCCTGCGCTGGTCGCGAGGCCAGCCTCAAGTGAAAGGCGAAAGCTGGGATCATGCCTTTTCCACCTGGCCCGAGGAGAATCGCAGCCAGGCGGAGGCCCTTGCCACATCTCTCAAAGAAACCTTTGGTCTGAATGCTTTTACGGGGCGCATTAGCCGGCGCTTTTATCGTAAAAACGTTTATTTGCTGCATTTATTGGATCAAGTGCTTAGGCCCGACCTCTTCAATGCCGAAAAACGGTCTCGTGTTTTCGCCGCCCTCGACGTGGGAACGGCCGATTGGGACTATGTCTTCGCCTTGCATGGCTTTCTTCAACAACGCGCGCATTCATCCTCCGCGTCTCTGGCCCTCACCGGACTGGAAATTGACGGTTATGGCATCTATCCCGATGGATATTCCCGGGCCGACTATGCCCAAGCCTATGTGGCGCTATTACAAGATTCACATGTGCAAATGCACTTTGAGGACGCGCTAAAGGCCAGCCCGCCGCCACAAGACCTTGTGACCTGTTTCTTTCCTTTTATCCTGCCTTATCAAATCCTGGCTTGGGGAATGCCGCTAAGTCATTTGAAACCGCAAGCCTTGTTGTCACGGCAAGCGGGCTGGGTCAAGCCCGGCGGGCATTGGCTGATTTTCACCCATGCCGAAGAAGAACGCGCGCCTTTGCTAGCCCATTTGAAAACCCTTCCTCACATGACCCTTTTGCGTCAGGGGCCGGCGCGCAGCCTCCTAGAAGGCGATGCCGAAAGTTATGCCGAGCGTTGGTATTGGCTATTGCGACGCATTGAATAGATGAGACTCTGTCAATCCGACTATTAAGCAATCCTATTGGCCCTTTTGATCGTATCGACCAATTCCACATTCAAGCCATTGCCAACCAAAAGGAAGGCGATGTTTTCGTTTTCAAAAGCCTCACCCGGTTGGGGAGGAACCAAAAGCTTGGCTCCATGCGCCTTTAAAAAATCAATGCCGCCGCTCAAAGTTTCGCTCAGAAAACAAAGGTGATGTAATCCTCCGCCTCGCACCACGAAACCGTGAATCGGCGATTCCGGGCTGGTGGGCGCAATCAATTTGATTGGGAGGCTTCCCTCCTTGCAAAGAAACTGAACCATCACCTTTTGACGAGTATTTTCAACTTCGGATGTCATAGCGACATATCCGAACTGTTCCGCCCATTGCTTCCTGCCTATTTCAAGTTTGGATACAGCAATACCGATATGATCGAGTTTCATTGGGACTCACCTGGGTTTGAGAATCATCTTTTCACGAGCCAAAGGGCGCATAGCCCAAGTCGCGTTCGGAAATCACAAGCGTGGCAAAGGGCCCTTATTGAACCCGATGCGTTCGAATAGGGCTTTGAATTCACGCGCAGCCGCTTCGGCATTGGTTTTGCACCGGAAGGTCGGCAGCCCGTGATGAATTTTGTCGATGTTGACTTTCGTCACCCACATGCACCAAGGGCCGCCAGGGCATGCCATCGGAAGCCATATTGATTTCACCCAGGGTGGCTGCCCAGGCACATGAATTGTTCAATACGATTTAAGCCTGCTACGCTTCTCAGTTTTTCGGATCGGCAAAACCGGCATCCCTGGGCTTGGCCGAGGGGAGGAGCATCATGCTGGGGTTCCAAACTCATGGACGCCATCACCTCATGGAGTAGAAAGCGATTATAACAAGTTCTGACATACCGAATGTTGAAAAAGTGCTAGGGGTCCGGGACGGTTTTCACCCGCCGTCTTTTCTTTTTGCGATGGCGCCACTCGCCCACCACAAAGGCCACAAGGGCGATGAAAAAAGGCGTGAAGGTGTAAACCATGCGGAAAACCAGTAGCGCGCCCAATACCCTGGGGGCGCCTAAGGAATGGCTTAAAAAGAAAAGTGCACTGGTTTCGAATACGCCTAGGCCTCCGGGCACCGTGGAAATTAGGCCGAGCAATAAGGAGACGACGAAAACGCCGAGTACGCCACCGAAGCCAACCTGATCGGTCGGCAATAGCACCCACAATACGGCCGCCGAGGCGAGCCATTCTGCTGTCCCTGCAAAGGCCTGCCCCAAACCCAAGCGAAAGGGGGGCATGAGTATTCGGCCTTTTGACAACAATTCTCTACCCGGCCAAATCCTACAAGCAAGGAGATAGGCGATAACCAAGGAGGAAAGCACCAGACCTGCGATTTGGGGCGAAGGCAACCATAAGGGGGCCCGTGGCGGCCAACGCAAATGTCCCAGGGACAAAGCCAGGCCACCGGCGACACCCAATCCCACCCAAAACGTGATCAAATTGAAAGCCGAAATGCGCGCCGCGTCCAGGGCACTCAACCCCTCCCGACCATAGAGGCGAATACGCATTAGCCCGCCCGTGATGGCATTGAATCCCAGGGCATTGGCAAAAGCAAATGAAAGAGTCGCTATGCCCGCCGTGCGGCCATAGGGCAGAACTTTGCCGCCGTAAATTTGTGCCAGCATATCATAAGATGCCAAAGCGATATAGGTCACGGCTGTGAAGAAAAAGGCCCAGGCAAGCCGATGCGGCGCAATGCTCCGCATGGCCGTCACCACGTCGGCGAGGCTATGAGCTTGCAATTCACCTTGTATGACGACAAAGGCCAGGGTCGCAAGCATCACCGGAATGAGCCATTTCAATACCTGCCATAGCCAGAACGTCCTGGCTTCTTGGGGCTGAAACTCGGTCTTATCCGCCTTGGATGGACGCGGTTTGTGCTTCATGGACTATTGTGATTTTCCCCAGGGGCAAAAAAGAGGCCAAGCTATATTAATTAAGGAGCAAGAGGTATTGCGCCGGCTTATCGCCGATGGCCTTATGCCATGCATATCCGAATCTAGGAGGACCCTCTGGGTAAAACTTCCGGATGGCAATTTCAAGATCAAGGCCTCGCTTCGGCGGTGCAAAGACGCTTTGGTCTTTCGGTGAATTCCAACTTGCGCTGCCTTCGCTTAGAACTGAAACCCGGGCCCTTCAGGCTGCGCCGTGAAAACGAAGGGCGCTCGCGCATCACCGTCCTGGGTTTGGCCGTGCGTAAAGCATGGGACGATTTGCCCGGTGAATTTCCTGGCTTAATGGTCTTTGACTTGGGGATTCATGCCCGAATGTTGGAAGGCGTGATTGGCTTTCCGCCTGCAAGCGCGAAAACGGCCATGACCGAGGTTGTGCGTCGATTCAAAGGCCTATGCCAGAATAGATTCGCTCTTTTACGGGATGAGCCCGGCGATCTTTGGGCTCCCGGCTTTATCGAAGGGCCGCTGCGCGAACATTTCGGCCCCTCCTCTCCAGCGGATTGACCGTTTAAAGTCCCGGCATTTTCATGGTGAGGCCCAAGGCCAATACTGCAGCCCCACAGAGCAGCAATGCGAAAACCGTCAGCATTTGCGGATTGCGTTTGACTAGGGTCTCGGTTTCAACGCCACTTTCAGGCTTCATCCACAAGGCACGGACAATTCGGAAGTAGTAGTAGAAGGAAATCAGGCTCAAGGTCAAAGACAAAACCAAAACAGAAATGGCGAAAGAGCTGTATTGCGATCCCGGCCGGAAAAATTCCAGGGCGACGCCGAATTTGGCCGCGAAGCCAGCGGTCAGGGGTATGCC
This sequence comes from Fibrobacterota bacterium, assembly GCA_043753995.1. Lineage (GTDB taxonomy): Bacteria > Fibrobacterota > Fibrobacteria > UBA11236 > UBA11236 > JAYUVP01. The sequence continues at coordinate 66,535 of JAYUVP010000304.1, read as the reverse complement.
TGCATAACTAAACATCACCAGAGTGAACAAGGTCGCTAACCAAGGATGGCTGCGTCCCACGCCTTGCAAGTCATCCAAGGTATCGATATCGCTTTTCACGGTGCCCAAGGCCATCAAGGCGGCAATGGCGCCCATGGTGGCAAAGCCATAGGCGGCGAGATAAAGCAGAATGGCATCGCGACCGCCCGAGACCAAGGCCAAAAGCACAAAGCCCGCATTGACCACGGCCGAATAGGCCAAGAGCCGCTTCACCTGGGTTTGGGCTATGGCCTGTAAATTGCCGATGATGGCGCAAGCCGCCGCAGCGATGAGCAGGGCGGGTTTCCATGTTTCATACAAGGGTTGAAAAGGGCCCCAAAGCAGCATGCCCAATAGGCCGAATACCGCGATTTTCGCCGGGCCGCCGAGAAAAGCCAGGGAGGCGTAATTGGTTCCCAAATAAACGTCGGGCAACCAGCTATGAAAAGGCGCCACGCCCGTCTTGAAAAACAAAGCGGCCAAGAAAAGCGCCAGGGAGATTTTAGCCAAGGTCACATCGGCGTTACGCCCTTCGGCCACCGCGCGTGCCAGCGATTCATTGATAGCCGCAAGATGTATTTGACCCGTGGCGCCATAGAGGAAGGCCATTCCCAGCAAGAACAAAGCGCTGGCGAAAACGCCCAGCACCAAGTATTTCATGCCCGCTTCATTCGCGCGAGCATCGCGGTGATTGAAGCCCGCCAAGACATAAGCCGGAATGGACACCAATTCGAAGGCAACGAAGAGAGTTGCCAAGTCGCCGGCCAGCGCCAAATGCTCGACGCCCAAGGCCATGGCCAAGGCCACCATGCGCCATTCCAGGCCATTGACGTGAATTTTTTCGAGGTATTCCTCGGAGAGTATGATGCCGACGAGGCATAGCGCCAAGCCGAGATAGGCAATGACTCGGCCTACCGAGGTGATGCGAATGGCTTCCCCGAAATAAGAAGTGCCGGGCTCAAGTTGGGTCCACAAAAGCATAGCCGTGCCGGCAATACCGGCTATGCTGATGAAGTTGGTGATGCGTTCGCGGGAGGGCAAGCGAAAAGCGCCCAGCACTAGCAGGGCCGCGAAGCTGAGCAGTAGGGGCAATTGGCTGAGTAAATAGGGATTCACGTGGCGTTTTCCGTGGTTAAGCAGCCGAAATCAAGGAAGGCCCGTCGAGCCAAAGCCGGAAAGTCCGAGCACCACCAAGGATTTCTCAATGGGGGCGATAAGCAGCATGGGATAGAGACCCAAAATAAGCCATAAGCCGATAAGGGCGACGCCAAGGCCGGTTTCCCAAAGATTCAGGTCAGCCGCTTGCACATAGCCCGGCCTTTCGGTGGCGGGTGCCTTGCCTAAAAAGGCCTTATGAAAGGCACGCATCAAGGCCGCAGCGCCAATGAGCGCTCCCGTCGCGGCCAAAAAGGTGAGCCAAGGCGAACTCTTGAAAGCCACGAAATAGACCAAAATCTCACCTGCGAAATTGCTGAGGCCCGGCAAGGAAGCCGAGGCGAAAATGCCCGTGAGAAAAAGCGCCGAAAGCCGTCTTTGTCCACTACGCAAACCGGAAAGCAAGCCGATATCGGGGCTTTCTTCGGAGCGCATGACGCGTGCGTCCAAGGCAAAGAGAAAAGCCATGATGAGGCCGTGATTGAAAACTTGCAATAAGGCGCCGGTATAGCCCGTGCTCGCCGGAATGCCCGCCTTCACCGAGGCGAAAACACCCAGGGCTAGGAGACCCAAATGCGACAGGGAGCTATAAGCCAAAATGTCGACCAAGCGCTCTTGCGCCAAGCAAAGCGCCGCGCCATAAATCACGCCTAGGACGGCCCAGATTTGCAGATAAGCGCCATAGGTATAGCATTGGTCAGGGAAGCCTTGGGCCAAAACGAAAATCAAGCCGAAAGCACCCATTTTCGACATCACGGCCGAAAGCATGGCGCGGCAAGCGGGAGGTGCCACGCTATAAGTATCGCGCAACCAGCCATGCAGGCCGAGCATGGGAAGCTTTACCCCTATGCCAAGCAAGAAGCCCAGGAAAACCCAGCCTTGCGTAGGTTTGGACAAATCCGCGACGGCACCCGCCAAATCACTGAGGCCGGGATCGCGGCCATCATTGGCCAGGATGACGGCCATGGAAGCCAGCATAGGCAAGCTGCCGGCCAGGGTCATCAGCACAAAGCGCATTAAGGTGTTGTAAACCGAGCCTGAAAAAAAGCTTGGCCGGCCATGCATGCCTATCCAGAAATACGCTGCGACCAAGGCCAATTCCCAGAACAGGTAAAACAGCAGCAGGCTGTCGCAAAGAAAGAGCCCGGCCAGGCTACCCGCCATAAGATGCGCGGAGATGTAATAGGAGCGGCCATAGCGGCCTTCCTTGTCGCGCAAAAGACCGAAGACGATGATTTGCGCCAAGCCCAGCAGCAAGAGAAAAACAGCATTGCTGGCATTGAGCATCAGGCGCGGAGCCAAATCGATGCTACCGCCGAATAAGGCGATATGTGGCCACTCCAAGGTCAATACTTGTTGCTGGCAGAGCGCCATGCAGGCCACGGCTGCGGCAAATGCGCCCCAAGCCCAAGTGATGGCGGTATGAATGCCGCCTTGCAATCGCGCTTGATTCGGTGCGAAGGCTTGCACCAAAATGGCCAAGAAAGGAATCAGAATAACCAGAAGTAGCATGTCACTAGGTACGGTCAGCACGGGGTCACCTTCCGTTCACCGTTTAAAAAGGACTAAGGCGAAAACGACGGCAAAAACAAGGACAGCCATGGCGTATTGATGAGCCTTGCCGGTTTGAAAGCGGCGCAAGCTCCAGGAAAGGCCTTCGGCGGCAAAGCCCACCAAGCCGATTATTCCCATGAATACGGTTTCCAAGACCAGGCGAAGCATCCAGGAAATGCCTTTGAGGGGGGCAATCACCACCGCGGCATAAAGGTCATCGAAATACCAAAGGCGCGTAAGAGGTCCGACCTTGCCCAAGCGGAACTTGGCAGTGAATGCCAGCACGGCCTGACGGTTTTTGCTGGAGCGATAAGCCCAGAAAACTCCAACAAAGAGCAATAAATTGAAAATCATCACCGGTACCAAGGCACCTATGGAAGGCCCATGATGCATTTCGCGGCCATTGGTCAAGAGGCCATAAATCGATCCGTGACCGCCGAAAGACGGCAAAGCGCTGAAGAATCCAAAAATTGGAGCCGCGATGGCCAAGACTAATAGAACGCCGCGTATGGTCCAGCTGGTTTCATGTGCCTCGCCATGGGAAGCATGCGAATCATGCCCTTTGTCATGCTTTTTATCGTGCTCCTTGGCATGGGCATAAGCCGGTTCGGCCTCACCCATTAAATAGCCTAGCATGCGACCCAAATAAACCGCCGAAAGCGATTCGACGGCAAGCACCACCCAATGCATGACCTTGCCCGAGAGCAAAAGGCCGAAGCCGCTGAATTCGCCCTCCTCAATGCCAAAAAGCACGGCTTCCTTGGTGAAAAAACCCGCGGCCACATAGGGAATCAGTCCCGCGCCGCCGATGACGCCGACGATAAATGCCAATCGGGTGAAGGGCAAGGTTTTCAGCGAACCCGTGAGACGACGGACATCTTGCTCGTGATGGGCGGCGAAAATCACCGAACCGGCCGCCAAAAAGAGTAAGGCTTTGAAAAAGGCATGACCAAAGAGATGCAGCATAGCCGCATCACTCGCCCCTGCCGACAAGGCGAGAAACATTAAAGCCAAATTGCTGAGCGTCGAATAGGCGAGGATTTTTTTGACATCGGTTTGCACGCAAGCCAAGGTCGCACCCACCACCAGAGTCACCAAGCCGCAGAGAAGCAAAATCACGCGCGCCTCGGGCGCCGCCGCGTAAAGCCAATCCAAACGCATCACGAGATAAATACCCGCCGTCACCATGGTGGCGGCATGAATCAGGGCCGAAACCGGGGTGGGCCCGGCCATGGCATCGGGCAGCCAAATATGCAGGGGCGCTTGGGCCGACTTAGCAAAAGCCCCACCCAAGAGCAAAAAGGCCGCAGCCTTGGTCGCCCAGGGATAGGTCGAGGTGAAATCCGGACCATGTTCGGCCAATTGGGAAAGCGAAACCGTGCCGAAGGTGGCGAAAAGCGTGAAGACGCCGAGTAGGAAAAAGATGTCGCCAATGCGATTGACGAAAAAAGCGCGAAAGGCCGCCAAGGGCACGCCGTCTTGTTCCCAGTAATGGCCGACCAGTAAATAAGAGCAAAGCCCAACGCCTTCCCAACCGAGGAAAATCAAGACCAAGTTGTCGGCCAAGACCAGAGTGAGCATGGAGGCGACAAAGAGATTGAGACTGGCGAAAAAGCGATGTTGCTCTTGATCGTGGCGCATATAGCCCACGGAATACAGGGTGATTAAGGTGCCAAAGCCCGAAACCAGCAAGACCATGCATAAAGCCACGGAGTCGAGGCGAAAGGTGATGCCGGCTTGAAAGGCCTCGGTGCGCAGCCAGGGACCAAAGTCGACCTGAATGGGAGCGCCGCTCCCCAGCACACCGCTGGAGATAAAGGATAGGCCAAGGGCAAAGGCCGCTCCTGCCGCCAAGGTCGCCAAAATCCCCAGGGCATTGTAAGGCAGGCGTGTGCCGAATAAGGCCAAGAGCACAGCCATGCCCGCCGGTATGGCAGGGATGGCCAAAAGGAGTTCGGGAGCCATCAGAATTTCTCTCCGAGCTTGGCAATGCGATCGCGTGTGATATCGCTGAAATTGCGGAAGAGCACAATGACCATGCCCAAGCCCACCGCCGCCTCCACCGCTGCGACCCCGATGGAAAGCATATAGAGGTAGTGGCTGTTTTCGTTACTGCCCCAGCGGAAATAATTGAAGGCCACCAAGGTCAAATTCACGCCATTGAGCATGACTTCCACGGACAGCAAAACCATGATGAGGCTGCGGCGGCGAAAAACACCGTAGCAACCAATGAGGACCAATATTACGGCCAAGGTCAGGCAATTCGTCAGATTGAAAAGCGGCGAAGCGGTCATGATGCGGTCTGCGCCTCAGGGCTCATTGGGAGAGGAATTTTGCTTGCGTCGCGAAAAGTTAAGTGCGGCGATAATGCCCACTAGAATCAGAAAGGAGATCAGTTCAAAGGAAATCGTCAGGGGATTTTCGCCCGGATGGGTAAAAAGCAAGGCTCCGATGCTTTGCAAACCGCCGAAGCCTTCCTTGAGAGGCTGTCCCGGTCCCACACCGGCGGCGGCCTGGCGAAGCACGGGCAAAAACAAGGCGGCGATGGCAATGAGCAAGCCCAGAGTTCCGAGTGTTACGGTCAAGGAGGGCGGATTGCGGCCTCCCACGGCCTGGGGGCCATCTTCGGGAGTTTCTCCGCCCTTGGGAGCCGGATTGATCATCATGATGACGAAGGTGAATAGCATCATGATAGCGCCAGCATAGACCAAGATTTGCAGCACGCCCACGAAGGAGGCGTGCAGCATCACATAGAGGAGGCTGGTGGGCAAAAAGCTCAGGATGAGCATGAGGGTCGCGCGCACCGGATTGCGCAAGGTCACCACGGCTATGGAGGCCGCTAAAATGACCCCGGCACAAACGATGAAGATCAAATCGGTGGCGAAGGGGATGGAGTCGAGATTCGGGGAGGTCACCTAATGTGGATTCCTGAAGGTTCCTGAATTTTAAGGGCCCAAGGTAACAAGACCCGGTGAGGCTATAAAGGCGGAGGGTGGGATTAGGTGGTGGCGTGGGACGTCTTTTTTAATTTCATTAGCCCTTGCAACCTTCTCGCCGCGTCCTCCACTTCTATTCCTATGACTTTGTGGCCAATCCGTGGCTGGGAGGCGGTGGAGCCTATCGCGACATCGAGGTTCTCAGCCGCATGGCCAAGCATTTTGACCAAGTGCGCCTTTATGTCGGCTCCTACCCGGGAGCGAAGCGGCATAGGCTTCGGGGTATAGAAGTCATCCCCTTGGGCTTGGGACGGAAAGAATGGGTATCGCGCATCGCCTATGTACTCCGGGCGAATTGGAGTCTGCTTTTTCGCGGACGAGAACCCTTCGGAATAGTTCTTTCCATTTACTCGCCCTTTATTCTTGCTCTGCCGCATCGCAATCAAGGCTTTGCCGTTTCGCATCACATCATCGGGTCACGTTGGGTGCAAAAGCTGGGTTGGCTCGGACAAATACTTTGGCGCTTAGAGACGATTTACTGTCGCCTGCCGAAGTTTTTTGTCGTGTCCAATCCCGATGTCGGCGATGCCTTATTGAGGGAATCACCACGGGCACGGGTGCTGCGTTCCTCGAACGCTTTCGATCCCACCTTATTGACCTTGCCGGATAGGTCCGCGGGCTGCGCGCCCTTCGTGCTTTTTTTGGGCCGCCTCGACCCTTTCATGAAAGGGCTCGATCTGCTGGTCAAAGCCTTTGCAAAAGTGGCGGCCGATTTTCCCAAACTGAATTTGGTTTTGGCCGGACATGGTGATCCCGCTTCCGAGAATGAAATCCTGACCTTAGCCCGTCAATTCGGATTGGAAAACCGCATCACCCTTCGCAAGGACGTGAGCGACAAAGAGAAGCAGGACTTACTTTCTCAATGTCTTTTCTTTTGCAGTCCTTCGCGGTTTGAAGGCTTTGGTATTGCTGTTCTGGAGGCCAGTGCGGCTGGCAAGGCCGTACTCGTTTCCGAGGCCTCCGGTTTTCAGGTGAGTGTCAGCCAGGGATATTCCGGTCTTCGGATTTCCTTAGAGGATGAGCAAGCATTGAGCTTGGCCATGCATCGCATGGTAAGCGACGGGGAATTGCGAACGAAGCTGGGCCGGCAGGGGCGAGAGTGGGCCCGGGGCTTCAGTTGGGATGCGATTGCGGAAAAAGAAGCGGCGTGGTTGGGGCAGGAATTGAATTGGGGAAATCGATAAATGGAAATCACGTGCCGACTCTGCCAATCCAAAGCCCCGAAAACCCATACCTCCGTTTTATTGGGCAAGTATTCGGTGAATTATTTCCTCTGCCCCACTTGCGACCTTTTGCAAACCGAAACGCCCTATTGGCTTGAAGAAGCTTATCAAAGCTCCATTTCCATTTTAGATACCGGTTTGATACACCGAAACCAAATGACGGCTGGAAGGGTGGCCAAGTTTTGTTTCGAACATGGGCTCGATAAAACTCAAGGAATGGATTTCGCGGGTGGTTATGGAATTCTTGTGCGCATGCTCCGCGATCGCGGATTGGATTTTTTTTGGGCCGATAAATATGGTTCGAATCTAGTTGCACGCGGTTTTGAGGCGAATCCAGAACTGAAATACGATCTTATCACGGCCTTTGAAGTATTAGAACATTTCAATGAGCCGCACATTCAGCTCGGCGAAATACTTGACCAATGGGCACCGAAATTTTTTCTGTTTGAAACCACCCTCCGCCCTAAGAGATCCGTGCCGCCTACAAGCTGGAAATACTATGCCCATGAAACAGGACAGCACATTGCATTCTATTCCACGGTGACTTGTGAATACATAGCTCAGCGATTCTCCTATCACTTTTCCACCAGAAATCGACTTTTGATTTTCTCCAAGGAAAGAATATCCACGCCTTGGAATCTATGGGCTAAGATGCCTTTTATCTGGCAAAAGACTTTTTTACCGGACTCGATTCCCTTTATTAGCCGCGATAGGGAAAAATTAGAAGAGAAATTACGCTTTCAATTTCAGTCGATGGAACGGAAAAAAGACTGAAATAAATGGAGATATTCATCGGCTGTTTTTTTCCAAGTTAGCCGTTCGCAAGACTTCGGTGATTTTTCGCGCAATTCGAGTAATCGTTCTGGATTTGACAATAGTCCAGCCATGGCCGCTTCTATTTCTTCGGGCTTGGTCACATCCACGTATTCCGCGGCATCGGCGGCAACCTCAGGCAAGGACGAGTGATGCCCACAAATGACCGCGGCACCGCATCGCAGAGCTTCCGCAACCGGCAGGCCAAATCCTTCATAGAGACTTGGAAAAACAAAAAACTCGCAAGCCGAATAAAGAAAGGGCAAGTCTTCATCTGGTACGAAACCCGCGAGCCGAATAGAATCTTTCAAATCACGGTTGCTTTGCAAAAGTTGGAAAATGCCATCGTTTTTCCACCCTTTGGGGCCAACCACCAACAATTGAACATCGTGAAACGGCTTTTTCTTTTTGAGGTTGATAAACGATTGAATCAAGACCTCAAGATTTTTTCGCGGCTCAAGAGTTCCCACGGCCAAAATAAAACGCGATTGTCCAACTCCGTATTTCAATCGAATCGTGCTCAAGGCATGCGAATCACGACGTGGATAGAAATACTCCGCGACACCGCATAGTATGACCTTGGACCGTTCCGTATTGCCTTTGGAATAATCGAGCCAATCTCGACGACTCGATTCACTGATGGCTATGACCCAATCTTGATCGACATCAATGCTTTTCACGATTTTCTGAAAACTGCTGACTTCGGTATACCAATTCGGGAATTTCACCGGAATCATATCGTTGATGGTGATGCAGCGATTCACCCCTTTAGGCAAATTCGGCAAAGCATGCGCAGGCGAATAATAAGTGATAGCGGAAAAAGCCGCGACTTGGGGTTTCAAGCCTTTGCCTAGGCATTGCATGAAACCAGCCAGAATCGACTCGGACATCCAGCCCTTATTCTTGGCGACCAGGGCGACTTTGACGAGAGCGAGCGAGATGGAATAGCAAAACGGCAGCCAGGTCGAGCGCTTGCGAAATACCCATCCGGTTTTTTTCAATTGGCGCTCAAAGGCGATGTAGGTGGCGAATTCGAGCCAAGGCGCACGCCCAACACTGACGAATTCAAGGCACAATTCCGGTCGCAAAGAAAACTCTCGCAACAATTCCACTGTAGCTCGATGCACTCCGGTTTGGTGAGCGCGATAAATCAAAGCCGTTCCCAAAACGGAAATATCAATAGCCGCTAAAAAAGATTCTTGTTTAGATAAGGCCATGGAGAATACGATTGAATCTTTTATACCAAGTTCTTTGGATGGAGAAAACCAAAATCGCGCTCACAAGCAAAGCCAGAATCTTGAATTCATATTTGCCTCCCCAATAAAGGACTACACCCGAAGGCAAAAGCCAAAGCAGTATGCTCGCAAAGATCGAAAACCAATATTCGGGCAAGAGTAAGGTGCTGCGATTCCTTATAGCCAAGTACCCGTAATACAATATTCCTGCCGTCATATTGGCTAACCCCAAAGCCACCGCTGCACCTAAGACATCCCATCGCGGGATGAGTAAGATGTTTAGACCTAGGTTGACTGCGAAAAAAACCGCTTGGCTTATGGGTACGATAGCGGTGCGGCCCAGACCCAAGGACAAGAGAGCTGAAAAGTCAGAAGCGGTATTGATGTAAATGAAGAAAGCGGTCACGGCCAGCACCGTGCCTCCCGACGAATATTGGGGGTTTACCAAGCCGAGCATTTCGGCTCCGAATACCACCGCCAAAGCTAAAAGAGCACCCTGTATGTTCATGACAAGCCAAATCGCATAATTAAAATAGTGTTTGAGCTTTAGGGTCAATTCGCCTTTCCCCGAAGAAGAAAAAGCCGACAAAATAATGTTCTCAAAGGATTGCCGAATGGAGGTTAAGGCCTTCCCCACCATGCTCACCACGGAATACACCTCAAGACCGTGCACACCCGAAAGTCCTGCCAACATGAAGATGTCGACGCGCACGGCCATGGCTGAAAATAGATTGGCTCCGGCCAGCGGCAAGGAATAGCGAATCATGGCTAGGGCGGGAGGCGCACCGAAACTGACATCGCTCCAGGTAGGCCGATGGGTACGTAAAAAGCCGAATACAGCCAAGGCTGCGCCAACGGTATTTCCGAGCAGTAGACAAAAGGGCAAGGTGAAAAAATGGGGCGCAACCAGACGCCCGGCCAAGGCTGCGCCGAAGGTGAATAAGGGTACGGCCAGGCTTTGCACCAGGATGCGGTATTTCAAATTGCGCTTATTCACATTGGCTAGGACGCATAGCTCGATAATCACCATGAGCGGCACGCTGAGCAGATAAAGGAAAAATTCGGGCGCAGTAGTGCTAAAGGCCGCCTCATTTTTGCCCAGCATGGATGAAAAGGGCAGCCAGCCATAATGGCTACCCGTGGCGAAAACCGCAAGCACCAAAAAAGCCAGCAAGCACCAATTCAAGCTGCGGAAAACGGCTTTCAGGTAAGCCTTTTCGTCGACTTGGGAGTAATACCAAATAATGCCCCGATCCATGCCCATGAGGCTGATGCGGAACAGGAAATAAATCAATGATTCATAAAACTTGTACTTGCCCCAGGCTCCACCTACGAAAAGGCCGGCGCAAACCAGTTCCAGTAAGGGGGCTATGGGCTTGAATAAATTTTCCCATAAGGCAAAACTCAGCGCTCGATTGATAAAATGATGATGCGAAGCGTCGGGAGCGGCCATGGGAGAGGACACACAAGGGAGAAATTAAGGGGTGAAATATCAATGTTTTGCAGTTTTGCCGTGAATAAACCAAGGGCTTGGGCCTGCCTAGTCTTTTTTTGCCTTGTGGCCTGCCGCGAATCCGTTAGCCCCACGGTGTCCGTGGACAATCCCCTCAAGAATCCCGCCCATGGCCCTGCCGCCGGTAACCCAGACGGTACGTGCTCCATTCCCGCCGAGGGGGGCCTGGTCGACATGGACTCTCCCGATCGCGTCATTGGGTCCGGTACGGCGGAATCTTGCACCGAAGCGGCTGTTCTCCAAGCCGTTGCTTTAGGCGGCCGCATTGCTTTCGATTGCGGCAAAGAGCCGACCCTCATCCGGCTTTCGCGTCCGGCCAAGGTTTTCAATGACGCCTCGCCCGAAATCGTACTCGATGGTCGCGGCCTCATCACCTTGAGCGGTGAAAACAAGACCCGCATCCTGTATATGAATACCTGCGACTCGAATCAAAAATGGACGACATCGCATTGCCAGGATCAAGATCATCCCCGCCTGACCTTGCAAAACCTCACCTTTATCAACGGGGATTCACGCAGCGAAACCGAGTATGACGGCGGCGGTGCCGTTTGGGTGCGCGGCGGACGGCTCAAGGTGGTGAATTGCCGTTTCTTCAACAATGCCTGCGCCCTGGAAGGCCCCGATGTGGGTGGAGCTGCCTTGCGCGTTTTCAGCCAATACAAGGGCCAGCCCGTTTATGTCGTGAATTCCACTTTCGGCGGAGCTCCAGGTTACGGCAATATCGGCTCCAATGGTGGCGGCGTCAGCAGCATCGGCGTCTCCTGGAAAATCATCAATAGCTTGTTTTCGCACAATCGCGCCGTGGGTCGGGGCGGAAACCCCGCGCAATCGGGCACGCCTGGAGGCGGTAGCGGCGGAGCCATATATAATGACGGCAATACCATGACACTTTCGCTTTGCGGTGTCGCCATCGAAAAGAACGAAGTCATCGCTCATGGGGCAGGAATTTTCTTCGTCACCAATGATCATTCCGGCGACATTGTCATTGATCGCTCCGTGATACGGGGTAACTTGGGTGGTACATGGTATGCCCTGCCGGGCATTTCCATGCATGAAGATACGCGTCATACCGTGACGGCCTCGACGCTAGAGTGAAAGCCAAGGCCTTCGCCACGGGCGAAAGCAGCTAAACCTTTTCGAAAGGCTTCAAGCGCGTCCACCCCGGATAAGCCCAAAGCCTCCCGCTAGTGCGGCAATGGCCCCACCCGCAAGCAACCAAATAGCCTTGTCGGACGGCGCTCCCGTGAAGGTCTCCGTCATTTCTGAACCTACGCTCCGGTAGGCCTGCAATCCCCACCCAAGCAAAACGAGTCCCACGAGCATTAGCGCTGCAAAGAGTCCTTTAAACATTTTATCTCCGATCACATTGGCGGAATCGCCACGGAGCTACTTACAAACAATATCGTCATAAAAGGCCCGCCTTTATATATCAATACCATATCCTGAGCGCATTTCACTCCATTGACAGAACCGACTTTATTTCTCAATAACGGCACTACGCAATATTTCGTATTATAACTTTTGTATCGTTTTACACATATCAATTACAGCCAAGAATATTCCGGCGACTTATGGAAACACCCCATAGTCCGACTGGCTAGCTTCGTATATGTTCAAAAATGTCCATAACAGGGAGATATCCATGAAAAATTCCAACATCGACGCCGTGGCCTTACTCAAAGCCGACCATCGTAAGGTGGAAAGCCTTTTTGAGCAATACGACGCCACTAATTCCAAGGCCAAGAAAAAAACCATCGCCGCGCAAATCTGCATGGAACTGGCCATCCATACCAAAATAGAAGAGGACATTTTTTACCCCGCCTGCAAGGGTAAGGTGGAAGAGGAATTGTGGCACGAGGCCTTTGTGGAGCATGACGGCGCAAAGGTGATGCTCGCGGAAATCGAGACCGGTTCTCCAGAGGACGATTTTTTCGACGCCAAGGTCAAAGTCCTATCGGAATTAATCAAACACCATGTCAAAGAAGAAGAAAAAAGAGAGGACGGAATGTTCGCCCAAGCCAAAGAGGCTGGTGTCGACTTTGAGGAGCTTGGTAATCAGATTGCCGAAGCGAAGGAGAATTTGACCGCGCAATACGAGGCAGAAGGGCTGCCTTCTCTCGCAACTCCCTCTTTCAGCGGCACCAAACTCGCCTAATCGGCAACTACAGCTTCGGAAGTAGGTAACATGTCCATACTCATCCGTTTTTTAGTCGTCGCCCTGAGCTTGTGGCTCGCGGCCTATCTGATACCAGGATTCCGAGTCGAGGGATGGGGGACCTTAATCCTAGCCTCAATCCTCTTTGGCGTGGTAAGCGCGGTGGTGAAACCGGTGCTCATCTTACTCACCTTTCCTATCACCGTGATCACTTTGGGACTTTTCTTAATCGTGATCAATGCGGCCATGTTGGGCTTGGTGGCCTGGCTATTACCGGGATTTACCATAGACGGACTATGGCCCGCTGTATTGGGTTGGCTCGTTGTCACCGTAGTGGGTTGGATCGCGTCGCAGTTTCCTTCTAAGGAATAATTTGCAAGGCCTATCTCAACCCGAATAATAAGGCCTCGGTGGCTTGCAGTGCTTTCACCTTCACGCTCCTCACTTGGCTCATCGCGGCGGCATCACTCCCCTTGAGTGTAGCCGCCGCCTCTCCTTCGCCCACCGTGCTGACCTCGGCTTCGCCGCTCGCCAATTGTAGAAAGGCGTGGCCTTCGCCCTCAGGTAACGTGAGCGATACCTCTTCGCCTGGCCGCAAAAACACCCGCCATAAGCTCGCATCCTGAGCGATATCTAAACTGCCTTCGCGGCCATCCTTCGAAGCCAGCAATTGCCACTTGCCAAGCGCGCCCTGCGGATCGAAATACCGATCTTCATAGGCCGGCGAAAGATTCTTGACCTGGGGCAAAATCCAGATTTGAAACAGATGCAAGGGCTTATTGGAATCGGGATTGGCTTCGCTATGGCGTATGCCCGTGCCCGCGCGCATGCGTTGCACGGTATCGCGTTTCAGGAGACCGCCATTGCCCAGCGAGTCGCGATGCTCCAGAGCTCCCGAAAGCACATAGGTGATGATTTCCATTATCACCTACAGAGGTCCAAAAAATCGTATAAGGCTCTTTTTTTGACCCCCCACTCTAGGGCTTAGGATTGCCTTTAGGGAAAAAGAAGGCGGCAACGGCGAATAAGCCCCCAAGCCCTAGGATGAGCATGGCAAGCCATATCACTGCCGCCAGCATCTTGTCGGGGCCGCCGCTCATGGCCGAAGCCAACCCCCATTCGCCGTGAACCATGCCGCCAAGCCATGCGGGGCGCTGATGCGCCCAAAAGCGTGCAAGGACATAAGCCGGACTCACCGAAGCCCAAAAGACGAGCGCCGCCCCTTTAGCGGACCATAGACGCCAAGCCGACAGCACGGCCAACACGCCCGGCGATAGCCAAAGCAAGGACATCATGCTGAATGAGAGTACCGGGAGCTTCGCAATTTGTTTAGCCACCTCGATTTGCGCCAGCATGACGGCAAGGAAGAACAAGCCAACGAAAGCCAGCGATGCAGCATAGACAATACGCATGACGCTGCGCCAATCCATGTAAAGACTCCGGGTATAACGAGGTAACACGAAAGATAACCAGGAGATTCCCTGTCCTCCTCCCATCCCCCCGCGCTTTGCCGCATCCTGCGCCGTGCCTAGCATGGTGGCAGACCACCGCCGGGCAAGCCCGGCGACCGTCCGCCACTTTGGCATTCATGACGGCACCGCGCATACTGCGTCAAGCCCTTGGTGTGCTCCGCGCTCCCCGCACCCCAAGGGCTGGCGACCCAACGCCAAGTCCGCCGCACGCTTCGCGGGCGGCTTTACATAATCCGACTTACTCAAACCCCGGTTGACGGGGTTCGTTTAAGTCGTGATTATGCAAACTTGCCGCAATCCCCTTGGCGGCCCTGTGGGCATTAAGCCGCCAAGGGGCTTAGGGTCGCCTAGCGCGCCACCCACCCTATTCCCTGGAGAGTGGACAATGCTACGAGGCGTTCCGACGAACTCGGGGGTTAGGACGTCTCGCGAAGCGAGCGGCCTAATCCCCGAGTCCTGTCGCAAGCAAGGACCAAATGTCGAGGCACGGGCGAGTCATGAGACAGCGGGAGAGGAAGGCCAAACGAGAGGGTAACCCGTATATGACGGCGGCGGTGCGGGCTGGCGCGTGTGGAGCCGTACCCCGCACGCGCATGAGACGCCGCCACGCTGTAGCGGCCTAGTGCTTGCTTGTGGCCTTGGTCTTCCGCTGCGCGGAAGCCCAAGGTCGATGAACACAGAATTTCAATGCTTGGGAAGCCATTTGAAAATGATGGTGGCAGCGGAAAAGAGTACCGAAATGGGTTTCCGCTACGCGGACGCCCAAGTCCTGGATTTACTGCCTTGCGTCAACCCATCCGTCCGAAGTCAGAACCAAACTCGATTTTCTTGCAGCGCCAATTTGGTCGAGGTACATAAAGTTGGCAGCGAACCCCCTTTTCCCCTTGATTTGGTTGACCCAAGGTTTTTCATTCACAAGGGTGATCGAATAGGTTGCCTCGCTTACACGCTTGCCCATCATGTCCGCCGGTTCGGTGAACGACTCCACGTCCTTAACCTGAACATCGGCCCATCTGAAACCACCTACCGAACCAACCAAAGGGTTTGACGTGGTTATGAAATTCTTTTTTCCCTCTTCGGTCAATTGCCAAACTTTTGTGGGGCGCTTGATTTTGATATTGACACGCGCAAAGTGTCCTTCCAAATATCCGACAGAATCAATTTCGGCAACCGTGTCACGGCCTTCCAAGTAGCCGACCGAGGCGAAAAACGTCACAAATTCTTCATTCGTTTTATACGCCGAACTGCCCTCAATCACCGGCAGCGTCAGCCAAATTTGAGTGACAATCAAAGGGTGGGCATCGTAATAGACTTGAAGAGCCTTTTTGAAATTTTCTTTTGAAGCTGATTTCGGGTCATTGCAACCTGATAATGCAAGCAAGCAAATCATTCCTGAGAACACGACAAATTTTCCAAATCGAAGCATATCCGAATTCATCCTTGATGAGTGACAGTGGATGAAATCTAACCACCAGGGGTGCGCAAAGGGGGCTTTCGCGCCGCGACATGGCATAGCCCGCCCTAGCGGGCGTATGTGGAACCGGCTGGTTTGCATAATGCCGCTTTACGCGAAGGCCGCCGTGCGGCCGCACCCGACAGGGTTTGCGTAAACGTCATTATGTAAAAGCTCGCCTCGAAGCAGAAGCGAACAGGAAGGGCGAGCGGCCCGCCGGCAATGACGCGCACGCTTTGGCGGATTTGATGAAAGCCGCCAAAGCGTGCTTGCGGTGATGTGAACCCATGGCAGGCGATGGCGCAAAGAATGTCAAGCGAGGCGGCGGCGGGACAAACTCCGTTTGGCCGTGGCCTCGCATCAAATGCAAAGCCTTGGCCTGTCAGGACAAAGAGAAACCTAACAGCACCGCAAAGGCGCGAAAGACCCCGCCAACTTGATTGGCTCGAAACATAATGCAAGCATGGTAACGATAAGTCACAAAGGATCTACTTATGGTGACGTGTACGACAGATATAATCGCGATAAACAAGGCATGCATCCATGAAATTGTCAAAAACATCAAAACCAGCATGGGTGAAATTGGCATTGCGGTAGATCTGCGCGAACACTTGAGCGGTATGTATGTGTTCACCCTCAAAAAACCAGTGGGCAACGGAAACCCATCAACCATTGGCTCAGATATTCGGAATAGGTGGCAAACCGTCGCCCTCAGATACGCATTCAGCGTCAATCTGAATTTTACGTGATGATTCCCGCGCTCGGGTCGCCTACGCTCTTGGGTGGCACCGGTCTAGAACTTCTCGAAGCGCTTTCACGCTTACATGGGCATAGCGTGAGGTCGTTTCCATTTTCTCGTGTCCGAGCAAGGCTTGTATCACCGGCAAGGGTGCGCCGCCTTCAAGCATGTGGGTTGCGAAAGCGTGCCGCAAACCGTGCATTGAGAAACGCCCCGGCATGGCCTTGCGACACCGCTTCATGAGCCATTCATAACCGCCGGGCAATAGCCGCGTTCCGCAGCGTGAAAGGAAAAGCGGGTCGCTTGATTCCAACGGATACCCGGCGGCTTGCGTCTCGGCTTTTTGACGGGCCTTGAGTATAGGGCGAGATAAGGCGAGGTAACGCGCAAGTGACTCAGACGCCGAAAGCCCTAGCGGCATCATGCGCTCTTTGCCGAACTTGCCCCGCACGAAAAGCAGGTCGCCGCGAATATCGCCCACATTCAAGCGGCACAATTCGCTCATGCGTAGTCCCAGGCCGTAGGCGATTTCCAGAATTGCGCGGTCTCTTAGGGCCAGCGGCGTGCCGCTCTTCCTATCGTCATCACCAGCGGCCCCCGTGACGGCCGCAAACCGCCCGAGAATTTCTTGCGGCGGTAAAATGAGGCGCGGATACGGCGGCGGGGTTTTGAGTGCAAGACTTTCCGGCCATGGGCTGATGAGCAAATAACCCCGCTCAATAAGCCACGCGAAGAAATCCTGTATGGCCCAGCGATGATAAGCCAAGGTGGCGGGTCGCCTATTCCGCATGCCCGCGAAATACCGCGTGATGTGCTCGGCCTGCATGTCTGACGGCGCTTCGCAGCCCATGGCCCGCATGTTTTTAAGAAAGAGCCCCAAGGTGTAATGCAGGTGCAAAGCCGTGCTCTTCGCATGCGATAGCCTAGCAGACGATTGTGACGAAGACGGGTGCGACAAAAGCGAAAAACCTTGGCGGCTTTCGCGGCTAAAAGAAAAGAGATAGCCTTCTAAAAAACCGCCGAGTTCACCAAGGCGGGCATTCTCATGCGCTGATTTCGGCATCGGTTTTTGCAGCGATTTTTTCACGCGGGTGGTAGCGCTCTTGCGCTGTTTTCAAATCGTCGATGCAAAGGCGGGTGTAAATCTGAGTGGTGTTGAGACTGCTATGCCGCAAGAGCTTTTGAATGTGCCGTATATCGGCGCCGTTTTGCAAAAGGTGGGTGGCGCACGCATGCCGCAAACCATGCGGCGAAATATTGCCTTGCAGGTTCAAAGCCTTCGCATGACGCCGCACCATGTCGAGCAAATTTTGTGAAGTGATGCTGCGGCCACTCTTGCTGAGAAAGAGGTAAGGCTGTGCATCACCGCCTTTGCCAGTGAGCTTGGGGCGGCCATGGTGCAAGTAATTGACCAAGGCCTTGGCCGCCGTCTTGCCGAAAGGCACCAGGGCATCTTTGCCGCCCTTGCCTCTCACGAAGAGAACCCGGCTCCGCATGTCGAGATCGGCGACCTCCATGGCGCGGGCCTCACTGCTTCTTAATCCGCATGAGTAAAGCAATTCCAATATGGCCCGATCTCTTAGGCCCAAAGGCCCGTCCAAAATCGGCGCTTCGATGAGGCTTGCCATGTCGTTAACCGGCGGCACGAAACGCGGCAAGCGTTTTTGCGCCTTGGGCAGGACCAGGCTTAAAGACGAGTTGAGCAGGATTTCGCCTTGGGCATGCAGGTAGGCGAAGAAGGCCCGCACCTCGGTTAACCGCAAGGTTACGGTGCGTAGGCTGCGGGGCTTGCCGCTTGACCTTGTTTCCATGAGGCTGTTTTGATAGGCGTGCAGGTGTTGCGGCAAGACCTCTCGTAAGGTCTCGATATGAAAGCCAGCCAAATACCCTAGTACGTCTTTGGCCGTGTGGGTGTAGCTGCGCACGGTATGCGATGAATGACCCTTGGCCTCCAAGTGCTCACGATAGCGCTCAAGGCAGAGACGAAAGCGAAGCGAAAGGCCGGTAAAAGCCGGGGGCAGGGTCGCATTCATGCCGCTTTGCATCGGCTTTACCCTCGTTTTTCGCACCCCCACCCACCTTTTACCGAAAAGCCCGCAGGGTGGTGTAAAAGCGACCGTAAGGCCCGGAAACAAAAGGGTTTAAACCCTGTGACTTCTTTTCACACAGGGTCTCACAGGGTGCCTCAGGGTTCACAGGGTGGGCCAAGCCTGCCGCCGTCATGACCGGCCCCCAGTGGTTTTTCTTTTAGCCGCCTCGCCGCCGTTTTTCATCGGCACAAGGTTCGGCGATAGAGTGGCCACCTTCCCCGCCGTCCTGGCCTCAGCCCTAGCCGCTTCCAGGCGTTTGCGCAATTCGTCGGGTGAAGTGAGAAAGAGTGAGCTGCGGTCTTCTCCGCAAGGGTCTATCACCAGTTCATAAGTATTGCAAAGGCCGTTTTGCGCCATGGTCTTGATGATATAACCAAGGATCACAAGCTGTTCTAACCCTTGGCGTATGCTCCAATCCGTCCAGCCGCAGAAGTCACGCAAGGCCTTGCGGGTGAAGCGAGTGTCGCCGCCGCTCTTCTCGATGAGCTTCATCACCTCGGCTGCGAGATTGCGGGTATGCGGGGCTAATTCATCGAGCGAATTAGGAAAGAACTCAAGCACAAGCTCATTGGCCAAGGCGATGTCTTCGACCGTGGTTTCGATATAGGGCGTATTGCTGCCGTCATCAAGATCATGCTTCACCTCGCGCTGATGCTGATGCAAAAGGGTTATCGCATTGATGAGGGCCATGTACTTGCCGAACTCGCGGCGCATTTGCAGGCGGTCGAAGGGGTAATCGATATAAGGCGTAAAAGGGTTCACCACCTCGATGGGCTTAAGCAAGCGCTGCATGTTGTGGTAATGCGACAGCGTTTTTCTTCCCGCCCGATGCTTGCGCCTGCCTTCCAAGGTGTAGCTCAGCTTGCGCGATTCCATGATGCGCCGCGTCTGCTCGGGGCTCTCGTCTATGGTCAAGATGATGAAGCGGCTGCGCGTCTCGGCGTCCAGCGCGTCGGGGTTGGTGGTGGCGATGAGGATGAAGACCGGGCCTTCGACCAAGTATTCATCGGTCTTGAGCTTGCCGGTTTTGGGATCGCTTCGGGTGGTGGCCACGGTGAGCCGCTGCGAGCTGGCGAGGGTGCGTATCGAATATTTCGCGGCGCTCATGCCGTCTTCTTCTTCGATGGCTAAGACTTTGTACTTGAGTCCGTCGCGCTCCTTATAGAAGAGGGCTTGGCCCGTGAGGCGGGTGTATTTGATCACGTGCTCGCCGGGCACCAAGGCGCAAATGGCATCTTGCAAAGCCGTCTTGCCCGCGCCCGAACGTGAAATGATGAGCATGCCCAAGGGCATTTCGAGCAGGCGCGACACCGTGCCGAGATAGCCGAGGAGCTTGGCTTTCTCATCGCTCACAAGCCCCATAGCCTCGAAATTCTTGATGAGATCGGCTATCAAGGTCGGCGACTTCAAGGCCGCCAAGGCCTCGGCCTTTTCCGCTTCGCTCATGGTGGGCACTGCCGCCTCTTGCGTGCTGTTCGCAAGGCTTAAGCGGGCTTCTTCGAGCAAGGGAATTAAGGTCTTGAGTTCGGCGGCGATGTCGGCTTCTTTATGCTTCAACTCGGCGGCGGCGTCTTCGGCAAAAGAGGCGCGGGCACGGGCCGCATAGAGATCGAGACTGTCGATATGGAATATGCCGGGGCTCTTGAGGCAAATGCATTTGAGGGTGACCCGGAGGCGGTCGAAACCATGGGCGGTAAGGCCGGTGATGACATAGCGGCGCAGGGGCGTAAGGGCGATGAAGCTATCACCGTCGCGGCGCAGGCTTATGGCGGGCGCGTGCGGCTTGGGGTAACCTGTAAGGGACTGCAAGTCTTTCAAAGTGCGTGGGCTGGCGGCTTGTGCGGCTAAAAGAAAACTGTTGGGATCTTTTCCTTCGGGCATTTCGAGGATATGCGCCAAAAGTCCCATGGCCTTGATGCGCTCGGCGAGTTTGACCGAGGCTTCACGGCCCGCCCGGTCGCCATCGAGCACGAGGTATAAGCCAAGGCCATCTTGAGCGCGAGCCTTGATATAAGCCTCATGCGCGGGCGTGAAGCCGTTAACACCATGCAAGGCCAACACCGATGAAGCGCCCATTTGATGCAAGCTGAGCGCATCGATCACCGATTCGGCGATGAAGAGCCCGCCATTGCTGCCGTTGCTGTCACTGCCTCCGCCGCCATGCAAGGCAAACAAGCCCCGCCGCTCGCCCTTCTGGTAGAAGTGGCCGTCGCCCGCAATCTTGCGGCCGTAAAGGCCGGTAACCTCCCCGTTAACATCGCGAAGCGGAAAGACCACGCAGCCCGCGAAATGCGGAAAGCCTTCGGGCGTCAGAAGCCCGGCGGCGGTCAATTCTTTCTTGGCCCTGGCATCCAGCCGTATGCCGAAATCTTCGGGGCAAAAGCCCGCGCCGACAGCCTCACGGCTTTGCCGGTTGAGCAAGAAGGCAAGGCCCCTCGTTTGCGTGAGGTATTCGAGCACCTTGGGCGTTTCTTCGAGGCAAAGACGCATGCGGGAGAGGGCTTGGGTGATGAGCCTTGAGGCAGATGCGGCTAGGGGACTTGCGGGCATTGGGCTCACGAGTGTGGCGGCTTCGGGTGTGGCACGATTACCCGCCACCTTCTTGAAAGCCTCGGGGAAAGTCAGCCCTTCCATTTTCTGCACGAACTGTATGGCATTGCCCTTGGCCCCGCAGCCGAAGCAATGGAAGAGTCCCTTTTTGGCATTGAGCGAGAGTGACGGCGTGTCGTCGTGATGGAAGGGGCAGCGGGTGAAGTGGTCATCGCCCTTGGGGGTTAAGCTAAGACCGAAAGAGCGGGCGATTTCAAGCAGATTGGTTTCGGCCTTGACCTTCTGCAAGAGGGCTTCGGGTATGGGCATGGGTACCTTCGGGGTTACGGGTATCTTCGGGTTTTGCACAGAGCAAGTCACGCAGGGCGTTGTAGGCCCCTTTGAACTTGGGAAGGTGAACGCTGACTTCATCCTGGTGATAGGCCGCTCGAAGCCGGATGGCTTCGCGGCCCTCGAACATGAGGGTTGCGCGGCCCCGCACGTCGAATTGCAGGCCTTTGAAGGGCACGCCCTTGCACATGAGGAAGGCCCCCAAGTGGAGATCGGCAATCAAGACCAGCAGGTCGTCCTTGGGGCGGGGCTCGCCGGGGGTCTGGGGGGTGCCTGTGGGTGGGTTCATCGGGAGGGGTGTCAAGGGGTGATCGTAAGTTTTTTAAGATAGATCATAATACTACTTAGGATAGTATTTCGGAAGGCCCCACGAAACCCCACCCTACCTTTTGCTTCGTGGAACTCGGAGCAAACATTCGCAAGCTACGGCAAGCCAAGGGCTTAACCCAAGTCCAAATGGCCGAGGCCTTGGGCGTGGTTCAACAACTCATAACCCGCTATGAGCAAGGAGTAGCTTACCCTTCGATTCAAAAGCTCATTGAGATCGGCAAGATCCTTGGCGTTACCCCCAATCAATTGCTCGGCATAGGTGAACCTCTAAAGACCGAACCGAATCGGCTCTTTCACGGCAATAGCCGCATGGCGAGGATACAGGAAATTTTTGCCAAGCTGCCGTCGAACGAACAGCGGGCCTTTCTCAAGCTGATCGAAGGCTATACGGCTCATACGGGCCAGGGCAGACGCGAGGCGAAAGCACCCAGCAAAAAGCCCGCAAATAAAAAAGCCGCCCGGTAGGGCGACTCTCGGCAATGGACAATCAGATGATATTCAATCGGCAAAAGTCGAAACCTGCGATCCTTGGCCTAGCGTTTTCACTGGCCCTTTTCATGGCGGTGACCCAATGCCGGGAGCCGAAGCCGGTACCACCCAACTCGCCATCAGTGCCGCTCGCCGTCGATGTGCTGATTAAACACTCCCATGGCGCACCGCTTCATGTTTGCATCGGAAGCGATACGGCTTATTCAGGTTGC
Organism: Fibrobacterota bacterium; assembly: GCA_043753995.1. Classification (GTDB taxonomy): domain Bacteria; phylum Fibrobacterota; class Fibrobacteria; order UBA11236; family UBA11236; genus JAYUVP01. The sequence continues at coordinate 44,208 of JAYUVP010000304.1, read as the reverse complement.
GGTTCACCGCATACAGCCTGGACTCCGGCGGCGGACAATCCTTTGAAAAGGATCGAGGGTACGGTTTATTCACGGATCTTGCTGGAACAAAAGCTGAGTGATTCTAGCACCGTATTTATCATCGAAAATTCAGATCGGAGTGAGTGCCACGCTTGCTCGCCGACGCTGAGCGCTGCTATCGTAGGAAGCAAGCGCGCGGATATTCGCTTCATTCCTGATCTGGGCGAGTTTGGGGAGTATGGCAAATCACCCGAGGGCATCCGAATCACCCATGATACCAAGGGCAGGATTTTCCTGCGCACGGAATTCAACAGCCTACACTTTGGAGAAATTATTTCGGGTATTAAGCTCACGTCCTTGGAGTCGCCGCCACAAACAACACTCATTGATCTTTATGGAGACAATGCTGGGAGTTGTGATTCCACCGCGAATACTTGCTACGGCTTCAAATATGAAATCCTTAATGAAGGCGAGACGTTACCCGATACTTTGAAGCTCAGAGGAACGGGCAACCGCCTGACGGACGAAGGAAAAATCGATACTGTTTTAGATACGATTATTGCCATCCGCTGACCTTCACCGGACGAAAACGGGGTTCTACGCAGAACCATCAAGACATAGTCAACGACTGATCACGGCGATAAGGCGGCTTTAGGTTCGCTTCAATTTGTTGGCACCCGGCAAACGTAATGAAGCGCCTACCGGGTGCCGTCCCCGCGCAACGGGGAGAGGATGAATAGAAGATTTCGCATGAGTTACTTGTATTTCTGAATGGTGACCGAGTCGAGTTCGGTGAGTTTAATGACGATGCTGTCTTTATAGTCGGCACGATAGGCCACCCACGGGGTTGCGCTATCCTCAAAGTTTTGAGGCAAGGTAATGAGGACGCCGGTGCCAGAAACCACTTTCGCAATCGACTTACCCGACCAAGACCAGCTTTCGGCATCGATGAGCTTTTCAGACATAATCCCTGTTGATTCCTTTAGTGGCAAGCGCTCGTAATAGCGCTTTCTTCCATTGCGGTAGTACTCAGTGGTTAGGGTGCAAATGTTGGCGACATAGTGCGACTCCTGGATCAGTTTGCCATCTGGCCACCAGGCCTGCCACAAGCCATTTTTGCGGCCCAAGCTGTCGTATTGAATAACCTCGCTCAACTGATCGGGGCGGTGCCATCGTCGTATTTCGCCCACCTGCTTGCCGTTGTGAAAATGCTCGATGCCGGTCACATTGCCGAGGCTGTCGAAGATTTGAACTAGACCGTGCTCTTTGTCGTTTAAAAAATGGGTCTCTGACCGTTTCACGCCGTTGACAAAGGCAACCTGGTTGCCGTTTTTCTTGCCCTTATAGTATTCCGTCACAAATTTGGCTTCGTAAATGCAGGTGGTCACAATTTCCGTCGGTTTTCCATTGTGCCGAGAAAACCTGCGCTTCTCGCATTCGTTCGGATATTTCTTTCCAGCAGGGAAACAGCTTATGGCCGTCATCGCCAGTATGAGTCCTACCCATTTCATGGAGCCCCCAGAATCACTTGTAGCTTTGACAGGTAGTTTTCATTTGGTTTTGCCTTCGGGGTTCCGTCACCCATACCGAACACAAACAACATCTTCTTCCCCTCCTGATACAACCGCTCTTTCTCTGACTCATAGTTCGGAGCCGTTTCCGGCGGCAATGCCACCTGGGGTATCTCGCGCACGATCCACCGCAGCTTGTGATCACTTTGGGCAAACTTGAGGATATACAGGATGTGTTCGAAGTCATCATCCTCGCGGGTGCGCATGAGCACATTCAAGGCACGTCCTAAGGCCTCGGGTGATGAACGGCGCATAAGGTGCACCTTGTCGGCAAAACTGCGTATGTACGACTTGATCGATGTCATTTTTCGAGTAGCTTCCTTACTAAACCACCCGGTAAAATTCTCGACTCTGGCGACAGCATCCGTGGCATTCTCTTTCACCGCATCCACACCCTCGACCATCATGGCAAAAGTGTAATCGGTGTAGGCGTTGAATGCCTCTATCTGAATGGCCTTGATGTAATGCCAATTCACGCTATCAAGCAAATAGCCAATGAGCACAACCCCTTCGTCAAAACCCACTTCATAGGAATAGCCGCCCTCACCACCCAGACCCTTGGCCAAACCAGCCGAAGCCTTGAAAATGAACTTGCCATTCGAGTAAGCGATCTCCATTTCAAACTTGGCTGCAAATCCGGAGGTACCTGCGGCCTCGCCTTTCACCTCCGCCAAGGTATCGAACTTGCTTGCACCTGCCATGTGCCATTGCACGGCCAAAGACCCCTCGACCTTGGCTTGAGCGCCTACCAGCCCGTGGATACTGGCCTTCGCGCCCACTTCGTTCTTGCGCTTGCTGGCCGTAGCATCGCTTCCCTTGTCCTCTTTCTTCACGTTCGCCTTTGAGAAGTCGATCTTGGGAAAAGCCAATGCGCCCTTGATCGACACGCCTTCGAAATAAGAGGCCACACCCGACAAATGCAGGCGCATGAAAACGCCACGCCCTTTTTCGATGAAGCTTTCTTTATGCTTGATCTCACCGAGAAAGCCCAGCATATTCACGCCTTTTTCAGAAGGCCAACTCACGCTGCCCGAGAGCTTGCCCTCACGAACCGCGAATGAAACAGCACCCGATGCCCCAAGGGTGAGGGTGCCCTTATGCGGCTTGAAATCAATTTCGGGGCCGCTCCAACCCGCAATAAAACGCATGACGGCGGCTTCGCCACTGAAATCGAAATACGGGTTATCGCTGCCGTCGGCCTTTTTCAGAAAATCTTTCTTCTTGTGATACGCCGCCCATTCCCAGTACTTGTAAGGTTCGATCTCTTTTTCGAAGAGTTGAGCTTTGAGGCTGCCTTTCCAGATAGGAGCCTTGCTGTCATCGGATTCGTTTTTCTTGGCTTGATTCTGACTTTGTTGTTGCCCCTTTTGCTTTTGCTCGGCATATCGCGCCTGGCTTCGCTTATTGCTTTGCTTGATGACCTTCTGACGCACCTTCTCAAGCTTCTTGACGACCTCAGGGGCCTTCTTCTCGACCCAGCGCCCTTTTTGACTTTGTTCGTCAGGTAGATAAGCCCATTCATGGCTCTTGCCCCAAGCCTTATTACCCTGAACCTGAATCAATTCTTCAAAGGCCTTGTCGGCTTTGACATTGGCCTTGCCGCCGAACATGGCATCGGTTTTCTTCTCTACCTCTTCAAGCCATACATTGCGCTTTTGCAAGTCAGGTTCCCGCCAGGCCGAAAGGCGAGCCTCATTCAAGTCGTGCATTTGCTGCATCTTTTCGAGAAAGGGCAACGCCTCGTCTTGCGATTCGAGCAAGAGATAGGCCTCACGCTTTGGCGAGTAATACAGAATGCCGTCGAAATCTTCTTCGGGTTCGGCGGTGATGGGTGCGCTTTCAACGGTTTCGGCCCCCTGGTGGGTGGCTTTCACCTTGAAGGTGATGGGAGTATTATCGCCTTGGTCATAGGGCTTATTGAGCAGCATTTCGGCCCCGCTGCCTTGGGATGCCTTTTGGCCGGTCACCCTATCACGGTCGGCCCACTCACCCTTGGCGTCTTTGCCAAGTACGGTGAACACGACGCCTTGGGCCGTTGCTCCGTCTAAGGTATCGCAGGCTACCCCTACCATATCGCCGACTCGATGATCTTTGCCGAGAAAGCGCACGCGGGCTAGGCGAGGCTTTATACCTGAAGACCGCGTCGCTTGCTGAGGAGGCGGGTCGATACCCGCCGTCGCTTCATTCCAATCTTTCGCTTCTTGCGTTTTCTTCGCATCGTCGCGGGCACGTTGACCGGCTAGACTGCCACCACCACCTAGGCCGCCGCCGCTCTTCGGCTTGGTGAAAATATCAGAAGGCGCTTGCCCTGATGGGAAATCGGGTTTCCCCAAACCCAAGAGGTCACCGCCGGATAGATCACTGGGTTTGAGGTATGAGGTCATCGAAGTTTGTTTTTGTTCATCGGTCTACTTGAAAGGCCAGTAAATCACATTAGAACCATAAAAGTACGCGCTTGGACGATTCAAATCGGTGAAGTGTAACCGGCATTCGCAATGCCATCCAGCCGCTTCCCCGCCATAGGGCGAACCATGGAAAAAGTAGCTTTTGCCCCTGATGGCCCCATTTTTCAAGCTCGCCCTGCTAGTTGGCTTTTGCCTACTCGCTCCCGCCGCAAATGCGGAATTCGGGTTCAAATCCAATGGATCGCTGGATAGAGACACAATCAACAGCGCATTCTTTGAAGGCGATTTCCAGCAAGCAACGCTTGCCTTGGAGGAATGGCGGGCAAGATTCGCCCCGAAAACCCGCGAAGACAGCATCTTCGTTTTCAAATACCTCAGCGTGATATATGCCTCAGATTCAGCCACAAGGCTGAAAGCTGAGAGCTACATGATTCAACTCTTGAAGTTGAAACCGTCCATTGAATTGGTCGATCTCTATATTAGCGACAATGTTGACGCCATTTTCAAGAGCGTGAAACTAAACCACCTGAAGCACCAGGAATATGTTCAGGGCCATGATGTCGTGGGCAATGAAACAGCCGCAGGAACCAAGACCGCAAAAGGAACAAAGAAGAAGTCTTCGAATTGGATTTGGTGGACGGCGGGTGGTATTGGCCTTAGCGCCGCCGTCGGAACCACCTTGTATGTCTTGATGAATGAATCCGACGAACCCGTCACCCATGATGACCGGATAAAACCCTAATGCGAATGAATCACAACCTACTTAGCCGAATCCTTTTAGGGCTTTCCCTCGTCGTCGGTCTCTTCCTTGTCGCCTGTCCGACCTCGGAGGAAAATGCGCATGTGCTAAGCATGCAGATCGACAAGAGTAATGACAGCCTTTTGCGCTTCGATTCTCTTATCGTGACCGTACACAGCAAGGATGGGAAATTCTCGCAGGAGGTTTTCCACGGCATTTTGCGGGACTCCAACCAAGTCAAGGGGCTACCTCTCGATCCTCGGGTAGGACGCGAGTACACGATCACAATCATTGGCTACAAGGATGGAAAAGTAGGGGTTAACAAGGAAGTGACCTTTCTTGAATCCGGCTCTCAATCGAAGGATTTACCGATCAAGAGAGACACGCCGGAAACGGTTGTGGTCGCACCAAGCATCCCCGAAATACAAGCACCCACCGACACGGCCATCAACGAAGACGACATTCTCCACTTCCGCGTTAGCGTTCGGAATCCCTGGGCTGGCAGCACGACCTTGACTCTCAAGGATTCCATTTCCGGTGCCGTGCTTGAAACGGCGGGTCGCGATGCGGGTGATGGCTATTTCACTTGGCGGCCCGGCTTCGAGCAAGGCCGCGCCGAACCCTATGCCGTAACCTTCGTGTATTCCTCGGCGACCCAGAAGGTGGAAAAGATCACCCGTGTGAAGGTGATCAACGTGAACCGCCCGCCGAAGCTCTCGCCCATTGAAAACAAGACGGGGCAACCGGAGAGCCCCGTTACCTTCCAGGTTACCGCCACCGATCCAGATGGCCCGGACGGGCTTATCGTTTCGGTAGATACAACAACACTTCCCCAGACGGCCACTTTCATCCAAGGCGCGTTCAACTGGACGCCCAATGCCACACAGACAGGAAACTATCCAATCAAGTTTCGCGCCAATGACGGAAAAGACTCCGACTCCCTGACCGTGATTCTATCCATCGGAAATGTGAACAGGCCGCCGACTCTTTCCTTTACCGCCGACACGACAATTTTTGAAAACGACTCCCTGACACTCCTAATCAGCACATCCGATCCCGATGGCACAACACCCAAGCTTTTCATTTCAGGGAACCCTGAATTGCCTAAGGGCTGTATAGTCACGGTTGATAAACCCGGCCCCGGCCAAGGGACGATCACATGGCGACCGGGCTTTGACCAAAGCCGCAAGGACCCTTACCGTCTCGTCATTCGGGCCAAGGATGAAACTACCCAGGTCGAAAAAACACTTTCGATCTCGATCCGAAATCAGAATCGCGCTCCTAAGCTGGCGGAAATAGGAAACAAGACGGTCAATGCGGGTGCAACTCTTTCTTTCGAAATCGCAGCAACCGACGCCGACGGCGACACAATTTCCTTTACTGCTCGCGAACTTCCCGATGGGGCGACCTTCTTGGGCAAATCATTCTCGTGGACACCCAGCGGCAACCAGACAGGTAACCGTTCAGTTACGTTCCGTGCATTTGATGGGCAAGACTCCGATTTAGTCGCTGTCCTTATTTCAGTCGGCGACATTGAGCCGCCGCCGCCCTTGACTATCGAAATCACATCTCCCACCCAAGACACGTTGATCAATTACACGCCCGTAACCGTGCAATTCACGGTGAATGGAACGCCGAGACAAAAAACATTCAGGCTATCCGAAGGCAAGAACAGGCTTTTTGTGGATACAACGGTTTTAGGGCGAACAGCCTTTGACACCATCACCATTGAATTGGATACAACCGCCCCAGAAAGACCAATGGTATTTGCCGAATCTCCGGTGAATACCCGCACTCCTAAATGGAAGTGGATCGGAAGTGGCGGCGGTTCCGGCCGGTTTAGGATTCGGCTCGACTCAGCAAATTTTTCCGATGCCATCGCAACCAGGGACACGGCATTCACAGCCGCCACCGATCTCAGCATCGGAACCCATACCCTCTTTGTGCAGGAAAAAGACTTGGCTGGCAACTGGTCTTCTAGCGGTTCTGCGGCCGTACGAATAGACACGACACCGCCGAACCCACCGCTTGTTTCAAGCACCACCGGCAGCCTAACGAATAACGCCCAACCCTCATGGTCGTGGCTCACTGGTGGCCAAGGAGATTTAGGAGTTTTCCAGGCCAAACTGGATAGCCCTGATTTCACCTCAAGCGATTCGACCACAAAGGCAAAATCATTTGTGTCGCCATTGGGCCTGAAAGACGGCGCTCACGTTCTCTATGTGCGGGAGCGGGATTCCGCCGGAAACTGGTCAAAGGTCAGTGCGTCTTCAATTAAGATCGACCGAACGCCCCCAGGCACACCCATGTTGTTTGCCTTACCCAAATCACCGTTGAATAGCCTCACTCCAACTTGGGGCTGGATTTCGGGAGGAGATGGAATTGCGAGTTATAGATTCAAGCTGGATAATGCCGATCTCTCCGGTGCGGCAGAAACCATTGCCACCCGCTTTACCGCCTCCCCTCAACTTTCGGAAGGCCCGCACACCCTTTTTGTTCAAGAGCGAGATTCTGCGGGGAATTGGTCCGCGTCAGGTTCTCGGGAATTAACCCTCGCGATCCGAGGGCCGGTAAGCAATACCGGCTTTTCCCCCGCTAATGTTTACGATCTGTCTCTTTCTTTAAACAAAGAAAACGTGATCCATGTTGCATTCCGAGATGCGATGAACGAGGAGAAAGCGACCGTGATGCGCTTAAACGGTCTCTCGTGGCAATTCGTGGGCACAGCTGGGTTTTCTTCTGGCCGAGTATTCGGCACTACCTTGCAAATCGACAATCAAGGCTCGCCCTTGGTGGCCTACCTGGATGGTGATCTTGAATTTCGGGCTACTGTGATGAAGTATACAGGTTCAACGTGGGCCGTGATTGGCTCCCCAGGTTTTACTCCTGGTATGGCAGGCGATCTTCAACTGGGCATCTTAAAAGATGGCTCACCCATTGTGACCTACCGCGACACTTCCGCTAAAGCTTCCGCCATGCGATTCAATGGGACCAATTGGGTTGACCTAGGCCCTCCCGGCTTTTCACCGGGTAAGGTCGGTGCCGTAAAGCACACCGTCAGCCCATCAGGTACCCTCATCGTTTTATTTGAAGACGAGACACAAACGAACCGACTCACGGCAATGAAGTTCGATGGCACATCGTGGGTCGTTCTAGGTAATGCGGGATTCACGCCGGGTTATATCAGTCAGCCCGTTATCGCTGCGGATGACAAAGACATTCCCTATGTGGGATTTCAAGACTTTGCAAACGGCAATAGAGCGACGGTAATGCGCCTTCAGAAAAGCTCCTGGGAATACGTTGGCGAGCCTGGATTTTCAGACGACATCGCACAGTCTAACGCGATTGCGATCGACAAAAATGGAATCCCGTATTTTGCCTTTGGTGAGGGTGTTAACAGCAACCTCTCCGTTATGAGATGGCATCATTTAACCTGGGAATATGCGGGAGAACCCGGTCTAACCACCAAGGGCGCATCCTACATTTCAATGGCCATAAGCTCGACCGGCGTTCCCTATGTCGGCTTTTCCGATGAGGCCAAGGCAAAAGCCGCGTCGGTTTATCAGATATCCTTTGACCCAGAACCGAACTGAATTGGAGAAATGATGGAAAACAGGAGTCCTCGGTTTCGGTGCCACGGGTGGATTGTGACCCTCCTAGCTTCCGGCGTAGCTTTGGCCGCCGATCGGGTCTTGATTTTCACCAAGACATCCTCAACTCGTGAAAACAATATTGCCGACACTCGATCAGCTCTGAAAAAATTTTACGAAACCAAGGGTTTACTGGTTGACACATCGGAAAATGCCGCCTTGATATCAGATACCGGATTAGCCCACTATAAGTCCGTGATTTTCTTGAAGACAACCGGGGATTTTCTCAACAACTCCCAGCAAGATGCCTTTGAATCCTGGTTTAAAAAGGGTGGAAGCGCTCAATTTATCCATGCCGCCTTAGATGCGGAAACGAATTGGGTCTTTTACGGAAAGCTGATCGGCGGTGCTTATTTTCAAAGCCTGCCTGGAGATTCCAATACGACCCATACGATAGTTGTTGAGGATTCGACGGATCCTTCAACCAAGGGTATGCCGAAACGATGGTCCCGTATAGATGAGATTTATGGGTTTCGAGCTAATCCCCGTTCGGCAAGCAATCCCAGCATGCGAATTCTGACGACGGTAGACGAGTCGAGCTTTCCCAAAGGCAAGCCTGGAACTGATCACCCCATGACTTGGTCTTGCAGCTACCTGGGCGGAAAGGCTTGGACTACTGCCATGGGCCATATTACCCCTCCATACCGCGGGGCACCGGATTCGACATTTTTAAACCATCTCTGGGGAGGTATGGTTTACTTATTGAATATTCAAGAACCAACTTCCACACTTCAGTTACCAGCGTCGAAACACAGACGAAAAAATTCGTGGGACCATTCGACCATCAAGTCGGCTCTGCGCCGTTTCGGCCCTAAATCTGAGAAGGATGCCCGTGGGAGAGAGCGTTGATTGGCCGACAGCACGAGCGCGATTGCCGCTTGGTCTGCAGACGGCCGCACTTGGAAATCGATAAGAGGACCGGACTCCTTTCTACCACGGACCGGCCACAGCAAATGCCGCCTCCAAAAGGTGCGTATCGCGATGCCTGGTTTACAGACGACAAGCCTTAACACCCTTCGCATTCTTCACGCCAACCCAAACAACAAAGCTTCGGTGGCTTGCAGGGCCTTGACCTTCACGGTTCGAACATGACTTAAAGCCGTCCCGTCGCTCGCACTTAGCGTCGCCGATTCGGTGGACGCCGCTGCCTCTCCCCCACCCGCCGCGCTGACCTCGACCTCGCCTTCGGCCAATTGCAGCCAGGCATTTCTCTCGCCTTCTGGTAACTGGAGCGCTACCTCTTCGCCGGCCTGCAAGAATACCCGCCAGAAATGGGCGTCTTGTGCAATATCCAGCGAACCTTCGGCACCGTCGGGAGACACCAGCAATTGCCACTTGCCCAGCGCGCCCTGGGGATCGAAATACCGATCTTCATAGGCCGGCGCTAGATTCTTGACCTTGGGCAAAATCCAGATTTGAAACAGATGCAGGGGCTTTTCGGGATCGGGATTGGCTTCGCTATGGCGTATGCCCGTCCCCGCGCGCATGCGCTGCACCGTGTCGCGTTTCAGGAGTCCACCATTGCCTAGCGAGTCGCGATGCTCCAGCGATCCCGAAAGCACATAGGTGATGATTTCCATATCGCGATGGCCATGCGTGCCGAAGCCCTTGCCGGGGGCAACCACGTCCTCGTTGATGACACGCAGGGATTGAAATCCCATATGCGCGGGGTCCACATATTCAGAAAAACTGAAAGTGTGCCAGGTTTTCAGCCAACCATGGTCGAAATGTCCGCGTTCATTTGATTTTCTTACCGTGATCATGCCGCCCCCTCATAAACGTCTAAACATTAATCGTTATAACATATAATAGTCCGGCGCCCTCTCAAAGTCAAGCCTTTCCCGGAATAGCTATTCCTTCACGGCAAGGTTTTGGCGAATTCGATCGAGAGAATCCATCAAAGACTGGATTTCGGGTCGGCTGAGAAAACCCAATTGCTGACGGTGCAATTCAAGCATGGGTGTATCGAGGACTTCAAGCAATTTCATGCCATTCTCAGTGATACGGGCGGTGATGACGCGTCGATCCGTAGAAACGCGAATGCGAATCACCCATTGCCTTTTTTCCATGCGATCCAGCAAGCGAGTGATATCAGGATCACGAGTCACCATACGCGATCCCACCTCACCGCAAGGCATGCCATCAGGTTCGGCTCCACGGAGAATGCGGAGAACATTGTATTGCGCTGAAGACAAATCGTATTGCTTGAGGAGCTGGCTTGTGGCTCGCCCCAACAAATCAATGGTTCGAAATAAGCCGATGAAAAGCTCTTCTTCGGGAAGGGCAAAAGGCTTGTTCTGCTTAAGTTCGGCTTGAAGGCTAGAAGACATGGTCTTTAGTTATTTGAATCTTGGCCCGTAAACAAGAGGAAAAACGCGCAATCTTGTGGGGTCATCTCTCGCGGAAAGCCCAATTAACCCCAGGAATTTCAGGAATTACCCGACTAGACAAAAAAATTTCTGACATGAAATGGACTTGGTCTCAGGTTTTATCCGAAGGCCAAAATCAAACCGCAGTTTTCAGCGCCCTCTTGGTTTCCTTGAGCATGGCCGCCTCCGGTAATTTCTTGTACTCGGGATCGAGCGGATAGCATCCAGAAGGCATGCCATTGCGCGGCGCCGTTGTGCAGTCTGAGAAGGTGCGGCAAATCAGCTTGGCCTCCATTTTGCCTTTCTCCAGAGTATCGGCGGGCAAGGTGGGATAGCTGAGCATCATGCGCCCGAGACCCACCGCGTCCATCCAACCTTCACGCACCAGGGCTTGAGACACATGCGCAGTGAACTCTTGCAAATAGGTGAGGCCGGAACCGATGAGCGGCAAGTCCGGCACCGCGGCCCGCAAAGTCTTCACCACCTGGGCTTGCCGTGCCACGCCGACCAAGGGATCCTCGGGGGGCTGATAACCATCGGAGGGCGGATACAAAGCCGGCCGCTGAATGTGAGGATTGTAATAGGGAGATCCACAAGAGACGTTCACGATGGCCACGCCCCATTCCTTCAGCAATTTCAATAAAGCAATGGGCTCGGTGAGATCGAATTCATTTGGATTGTGACGATTGATGCCGAAACCATACCGATAAGGCTTGCCCTGCTCGTATTCTTCGGGAATGCCGGTACCCGCATCGGATCCAGGCCGGTAGGGCAAGATGTCGAATGCCGACAAGCGCACCCCGAGGATGAGCTTAGGAGCAGCGGCGCGAATGCCGGCTAGGGTCTCCCGGACAAAACGAGTGCGCGCTGCCAAGGATTCGCCGCCATACTCACCCTGACGGGTAAAACCACCCAGCAATTCATGACCGAAATAGCCATGACATTGCTTGAAGTCGATAAAGCGAGCACCGCAACGCTCAGACAATACCGCAGCTTCGATGAAGGCATCGCGTAAGTCCTGTATATCCTGATCGCTGGCTAAGGGAGAGTCAGGCGAAATCTTATAGCGCTTATCGAGTATGGGATGATGATAAGCCAGCATGGGCTCCAACAAATCACGTCGGTTGGGGCGGCTGAAGCGGCCCGAATGCGTGAGTTGAAATCCCCAGAACAAATCGTCGGCAGTGCCGAAGCGCTTGGCATGCGCCTCCACGGCGCGCAAGGCGGCATCACGAATCAAAGGGGCATTGGTGGCATTGATCACAAGTTGGTTAGGATTGGCGCGGCCATCCTGGCGCACCGCCATGGCTTCGAAACCCCAAATGATTTTGGCACCTGAAATGGCGAAACGATGCCAGCGACGTTCGAGTTCGGGCGTGGGTTTGCCGTCGGAAGTGGCATCCCAACCCTCCATGGGATGCACCGCCCAGCGATTGCCGGCTATAAAACCGCCAATAGACAAAGGCTTGCCTAAAGGGGAGTCGGCGGCCAAAAGAATGGACTCATCCACGGGTAGGTTGACCCCCAAGTCGTTAAGCCGCTGGGCAAAACCCTGGGGATTTTTGAGGGTCGGGATTTTTTTGAAGTCCATCAATTTTCCTCGACAAGATATTACTGGCACAAATATATTACTGAAGTAAATTAAGGGCAGAGGAAATTTCGTGAACAACCAGTTTGTCATCTCATCCCTTGCGTCAAAGAGCGTTTCTTTACGCGTCCGAGCCGCAAAGGCTTGGTTTCGCCAAATTCCCCTGCGCATTTCCTTTCGATTTGGCAAAGCCGTGATGACGGAATTGCCGGTCGCAACCCTTAAGTTATCCCTCGAAAATGCCTCGGGCTGCCTATTCGAGGGCTGGGCCGCTTCCGGATTACCGCCTATGTGGTTTGACAAACGCGAGGGCCGCACTTTGGATGGCAATGTCGCGGATTTACTCGCTTCGATTCGCGAGGCTTGTGCGACCGCCCTCTCCACTCCCATGGGATCGCCTTGGGAATTGCATCAGGCCGTAGATTCAGGAACGCGGGCGAAGTTGGCGAAAAGCGCCGATCCCATGCCATCGCTCGCAGCCGGTTTCGGTCCCGCCTTATTTGAATTGGCCATGGTCGATGGTCTTTGCCGCCATCAGGGCCGCACCTTTTTCTCCTTATTGCAAAATGACGGGCTCGGCATGGGCGACCCAACCTCCTACCTGCCTACCTCGCCTACGTCACATATGCATTTGCGACATACCGTGGGCATGGCCGATCCACTGACTGATGCCGACCTTGGACCTATGGATCGTCTCAGGGACGGTTTGCCCCAAACCCTCGCCGAAGTGATATCCACGTATCGTCCGCGTTACTTCAAGGTCAAAATCGGTGGCGGTGATGAGGCCACGGTAAAACGTCTCATCACCTTGGCCCATCTTTTAGATTCCACCGCGGGAGATTATCGACTCTCTCTCGATGGCAATGAGCAGTGGGAAAATATGACGGGTTTTTTCTCTCTGTGGCAAAACCTCGAAAGCGAAAATCGCCTGAAAAGTTTTCTGAAGCGCATTCTCTATGTGGAACAGCCGGTGCGTCGAGAATGCTCCACCGCCGCCGATGCGGCCGAAGCGGTGAAAGCCGTGGCCACCCAGGTGCCCTTGCTCATCGACGAAAGCGACGGCGAGCCCGGAATTGCAGAGGCTGCTTTCGCCCTCGGCTATAGCGGCGTTTCGGTGAAGGCCTGCAAGGGATTGTTTCGCGCTCTGCATCATGCCAAGCTCGTAGCCGCACGTCGCAAGCAGGGCTTGCCCGGCTTTCTCTCCAGCGAAGATTTGACTACGGTGCCGACCTTACCGGTGCAACAGGATTTGGCCCTGGCCGCGGCCCTTGGACTGACGCATAGCGAACGCAATGGCCATCACTTCGCCCGCGGAGGAAGGCATTTGACGGGACGCGAGGCGTCAGAGGCATTGCGGGGTCTCCCCACTTTTTATGCCCCAGGGCTCGAAGGCGAACCCACCTTGCGCATCGCCGATGGCTCCATCGATTTGTCCGACATCAATGCCGTTGGCTTCGGCGGATCTTTGATTCCCGATACTTTTCATCAGCAAATCATTTTCCACTTGCCGGCTTAAGGCTGAAAAAGGAGAGACCATGACCGTGAAAGCAGCCCCCGCCATGAAGACGACTGCGTCGACCACCGAATCCGGCCGGTTACCGTCGCAGGGACGTTACCTCGCCTTGACTGCCGCCATACTCGGTTGGATGTTCGACGGCCTAGAAATGGGGCTCTTTCCCCTGGTCGCCCGCCCCGCCATGATGGAATTGATGGGCGCGGAATCCACCAAGGCGAGTTGGCCCGCCTGGATTGCCGGCATCACGGCTCTTTTTCTCGTTGGCGCGGCCCTGGGGGGCGTCGTCTTCGGCTGGCTAGGCGATCGCATTGGACGTACCAAGGCCATGATGTGGAGCGTACTTGCTTACTCGCTTTTCTCAGGACTTTGCGCCTTCGCCAATGCCCCATGGCAAATCGGTGGCTTGCGTTTCCTTGCGGCCCTGGGCATGGGCGGCGAATGGGCTCTCGGCGTGGCCTTGGTGTCGGAAGTTTTTCCCAATAAATCGCGGCCCTTCATGGCTGGCTTGATTGGCGCCGCCGCCAACGTGGGCTTTCTCCTCATCGCCTTGCTTTCCCTAGGTCTGAACAGTATCGTTTCGGGATTGACCGATTTTTTCTCTGCCCTTTTGCCGAGCGCGTGGGCCAATGCCCTGGTAGCCAATGGCGCATGGCGTCTGCTTTTTTTACTGGGTGCCTTTCCTGCCTTGCTCACCTTTTTTATCCGCATTTTCGTACCCGAATCCGAAGCCTGGAAAAGCGCGCACGAGAAGGCCGAGGTCAAAGCCAAAATCGGCGACATCTTTCGCGGCGGCCTCCTGAAGCATACCTTGCTCGGAGCCTTACTTGGGGCCGTGGCCTTGCTTGGCACCTGGGCTTCGGTGCAATCGATTCCCTCCTGGGGACATAAGCTTACTCAAGGCGCCCACGGTGTCCGCGAGTCTCTGCAAATAGCCTCGGCTTGTGGTGCCATCGTCTTTACCCTCCTTATGGGTTTACTAGCAGATCGTTTCAATCGTCGCGGACTGTATTTCAGCATGTCTCTGCTTTCCTTAGCCGCCTGCGCCATTCTTTTCCGCATCCCCATGCAATATGGCGCGGGCATGTTGTTTTGGACTTTCCTGGTAGGCGGATTGACGGCATCGTTTTATGGTTGGCTCCCCCTTTATTTGCCCGAACTTTTTCCCACCCGGCTGCGCGCCACGGGATCAGGCTTTGCCTTCAATGCAGGCCGCATACTCGCCGCCATGGGCACTCTGGCCAGCGGCGCCTTGCTCACTTCTTTCCATGAAGATTTTGCCCGCATGTGCGCCGTGATGAGCCTCGTCTATGTTTTCGGACTGGTGCTGATCTGGTTTGCACCTGAGACCAAGGGCAAACCACTCCCCGATTGAAAGCCACACTATGTTAAAACAGGAGACCTCCATGTCGACTGCACCTACCCCCAATGTCAAAACTTCGGCTGCACCGATTTATGACTTTACCCTTCTCAGGCAATTGCGTAAGACCCAGGGCCTCACCATCACCGAATTGGCCGAAGCCTCGGGTATTTCCACTGCCGTGATCTCGCGCTTGGAACGTAATCAGGCCTTGCCCGAACTCGAAACTCTGGCGCGCCTGGCGCGTGCCTTCGGGATGACGGCCGCCGATCTTCTGGGCATGGCCGAAAGCCGCAGCCTTTTGCATGCCCAAGCCCAGCAATACACCTCGGGCGGCTTTCAATTCAACAATGTGTCCTTTCCCAATGCGCAATGCTTCGTGGGATCGGCCCTCGCAGGTTCCAAGGTCAATCGACCCGAAGTGCATCACAATGATTTGGAAATCTGTTGGGTCTTGCAAGGCACCTTGGAATTCACCTGTAATGGATCTCGCCGCCTTTTGCGCGAAGGCGAAGCGGTCGAGTTCGACGCTGTGCTAAGCCATGAGTATCGCGCCGTGCAGGATTGCCGAATCGTCATCGTGCATATCCGTAAAGGTCGTCACGCCTGATGCAAATTCGCGACAATCTTCAGCCCAAAGACTTGCTTCCACGTATCGCCGAAATGTGGGCGCTTTCCGGCGCTAAAATCATCAGCCTCGAAGAAACCTGCCCCCCGGGAACGGCCTCCCCCGTTTTCACGGTCAAGGGCCGCTACACGGCGCGCGGCTGGACCGAGTGGACGCAAGGCTTTCAATATGGCGCCGCCGTTTTGCAATTTGACGCTACAGGCGACAAATCTTTTTTGGAACTCGGCCGCTCGCGCACGCTTGAGGTGATGGCCCCCCATGTCACCCATATTGGCGTGCACGATCACGGTTTCAATAATGTCAGCACCTATGGCGGCCTATGGCGCCTCATAGGAGAAGGTCGCTTCGCGACCGATCGCGGCGAACGTGAGGCCTATGCATTGGCCCTCAAATGCTCCGGGGCAGTACAGGCCGCACGCTGGACGCGCACGCCGCAAGGCGGCTTCATTCATAGCTTCAATGGTCCGCATTCGCTTTTTGTCGATACGGTGCGTTCGCTACGCGCCTTGGCTCTCTCGCATCAATTAGGCCATGTGCTTATGGGCGAGCGCGACGCTAGGCACAATTTGCTAGAGCGAGTGATTCAGCATGCCCATGCCACGGCCAATCACAATATTTATTACGGCGAAGGCCGGGACATTTATGACGTAGCTGGCCGCACTGCCCATGAAAGCCTTTTCGACGTGGTCGATGGCAGTTATCGCTGCCCCTCCTCGCAGCAAGGCTATTCGCCTTTCTCCACCTGGACCCGTGGCTTGGCTTGGGCCATGTTAGGTTTCAGCGAATTGCTGGAATGGTTCGATGTTTTGCCCGAAGAAGGCTTCGCGCCCTTTGGCGGCAAGGCCGCCTGCGTCACGCCGCTGGAACGTGCCGCACAAGTGACCTGTGCTTTTTATCTCGAAAAAGCCACGGCGCGGGACGGAATTCCCTATTGGGATACTGGCGCTCCGGGTTTGACCGCCTTAGGTAATTGGCAAGGCAGCGACGCCGAACCATTCAATGCCCACGAGCCCGTGGACAGTTCGGCCGCCGCCATCGGCGCTCAGGGACTACTCCGTTATGGCCGGCGCTTGCAAAGGCAAGGCCAGGCCGAAGGCAGCCGCTTTTACCAAGCTGGCTTGACCGTACTGGCCCGCTTGCTTGATCCGCTTTATCTCTCCGAGGATACAAACCATCAAGGCTTGCTTATGCATTCGGTTTATCACCGACCCAATGGCTGGGATGATGTTCCCGTGGGGCAAAGCGTGCCATGTGGCGAAGCTTGCCAATGGGGCGACTATCATTTGCGCGAACTTGCCCTTCTAGTGCAACGTTTGGCCGAGGGCCGCGAATTGACCTTTTTCGGCAAGGGCACACCGCATGGATAAGCCTAAGGCAAATTCGGCGACGCGTCGCGTGGCCTTGATCACTGGCGGTACGCGTGGCATCGGCCTCGGCATTGCCAAAGCCCTGGCCGAAGCAGGATTCGATTTAGTGCTTGGCGGGCAACGCCCTGAAGACGAAATTGCCAACGTGCTTGCCAGCCTACGCGGGCTAGGAGCCCAGGTGGCCTATGGCCGCGGGGATGTGGCCTCCCCGGAAGGACGAGCGGCTCTTTTGGCCGCCGCGCGCGATCGCTTCGGGGTCTTGCACGTGCTAGTGAACAATGCCGGGGTAGCGCCCACGGTACGGGGTGACTTGCTCGACGCGGACGAAGCGGATGCCGAAAGACTGCTGAAAACCAATTTGCAGGGCCCATTTTTTCTTACCCGCGATGCCGCGCGCTGGATGGTCGAACAGAAAAAGGCAGACCCAAGGTGGGAAGGCTCCATACTTTTCATCACCTCCATTTCCGCCACCGTGGTCTCCACCGCGCGCGGCGCGTATTGCTTGAGCAAGGCGGGTGCAGCCATGGCGGCCCAGCTCTTTGCCGCCCGGCTAGGCGAATACGGCATACCCGTTTATGATGTGCGGCCCGGCATAATTGCCACCGATATGACGGCGGGCGTGAAGGAGAAATATGACAATCTCATCGAATCCGGATTGCTGGTGACTCCGCGTTGGGGCCAGGCCGAAGATATTGGCAAAGTCTCGGCCTTCTTGGCAAATGGCGGTCTGCCTTATGGCACCGGCGCGGTGATACCCGTCGACGGCGGCCTCACCCTACCTCGATTATAATTTTAATTGACACGTATATCATAAACGGTTACGGAGAGAAGCATGCCAGCCTTGGTGATCAAACCCAAAAGCGCCTGTCGCTACGACCAAGTAAGTCTCGGCGAAGTGATGTTGCGTCTCGATCCCGGGGACATGCGCGTGCGCACGGCCCGGCATTTCACGGCTTGGGAAGGCGGCGGCGAATACAATGTCGCGCGCGGCCTTCGCCGGTGCTTCGGCATGCGCACGGCGATAGCCACGTCTTTTGCCGATAATGACATTGGGCGATTGGTCGAAGATTTCATTTTGCAGGGCGGTGTCGATACCTCCTTTATCCGCTGGGTTCCCTTTGACGGCATAGGCCGAACCGTACGCAATGGCCTCAATTTCACCGAGCGAGGTTTTGGGGTGCGCGGCGCCCTCGGCGTTTCGGATCGCGGACTCACGGCGGCCTCTCAGCTAAAACCGGGTGATTTCGATTGGGAAAATCTTTTCGGCAAACAAGGTGTGCGCTGGTTTCATACCGGCGGCATCTTCGCGGGCCTATCTGAATCGACTTCCGCCGTCATCGAAGAAGCCATGCTGGCAGCACGTAGGCATGGCACCCTTATCAGCTATGATCTCAATTATCGCCCCAGCCTTTGGCAAGGTTTCGGTGGCCAAGCCAAATGCCAAGCCATCAATCGCCAGCTGGCACCTCTCATTGATGTCTTGATAGGCAATGAAGAAGATTTCACGGCTTGTCTCGGCTTTTCTCCGCCCAATACCCCGTCCGATTTATCCCACCTTGAAACCGCGAGCTTTCGCGCCTTGATCGGTGAGGTGACGCGCGCCTTCCCCCATCTCCAGGCCGTCGCTACCACCTTGCGCGCCGTACGCAGTGCCACGCGCAATGACTGGGGCGCCATTGCCTGGGTGAAAGGGCAATTCCACGAAGCCACGTGGCGCCAAGACATGGAAATCTATGACCGGGTTGGAGGTGGCGACAGTTTCGCCTCGGGCTTCATCTATGGCCTCATGGAAATCGGCGATGGCCAGTCTGCCATCGAATATGGTGCGGCCCATGGCGCCCTCGCCATGACCACGCCGGGAGACACTTCCATGGCCTCTCTCGCCGAAGTCAAGGCCCTGGTCGATGGCGGCTCCGCCCGCGTGCAGCGCTAAACGCCCGCGAAGTAATCTCAGAGCTACGTCACTTAAAGGTTACTCCCAGGGCTTGAGGCCGGCGGCAAGTTCGGCCTTGCCCGCCGCATAGGCTAAATCGCCTAAGGCCTGTAAATAAGACTGGGACAGCCGCGTATACAGATTCTCCATGCGCTCTACCAGGACATTCGAAGCCATGGACCCCATGCGTTCAAAAACTTCGGCTATGGATTTTTGCAAATCCGTGTCACTCAATGTTTTTCTCTCCAGGGTATTCATGGCTCGCGAAAGCGCCTGCCAAAGCTGCCGGCGCGATTCGCTTTCGCATACCCGTCTGCGACCCGCAGCCATGTCGTCGAGGCCATTCAGGCGTGCCACGTCAAAGGCCGTTTCTTCCAGGAAGCCGAGCAAGCGGGAAATCAAAGGCAATTCTTCGCGCCAAGCTGCGGCGACCTTGCGCCAAAGCCTGGCTTCCGGCCAAGTCTTGGCGACATCGGGATGCTCCAAAAGTAAAAGCCCGAGGGTCAGCCTCTCCGACAATTGCTCGGTGGCATTACGCAATTCCGCCGAAGCCGTTTCGCGTTTAACCATGAAATCGAGCAAAAGCGCCTGGGAATCCATGGCTATTTTACCATTCGTTACGTTTCCTGCAGCTACCGATCGGCAGGCCTGTTGGGCATCTTCCCATCGATCGCGTTGAAGCGCCCAATCCTCGCGCCTGAGCAATAATGTTTTACGCATCACCGGCAAGCGCGCCATCGCATTCATGGCCCCTAGCCATTCGCGGTTGGCATCGAGAGTTTGCGGCAAGGGGCGAATCGGCGCGGCGTCACGTACCAGGCCCAGGAAATAATGCTCCAGGGCGGATTGCGTATCTTGCGATCGGCTGAGACGGCAGCGCGCATCCCCCACACTCACGCGACGAAGCATGGCCGCGTCCTCACCGAGTTCGTGTCGGTAATAAGACTCGGTTAAGGTTCGAGACAAAGTTTCATCGGGTTGCCAAGCGGGTTTTTCGGTAAAGACCGCCCTAGGTCCGGTCGGGTCCTTTTGACTTTGCTGGGTTACCGCGCCAAGGCGTTCTAGTCGCTCGCGCATCGGGGGATGAGTAAAACTGGCCGGACTTTCCTGAGTCCTGCGATCCAGGCTTCCCGCTAATGGACGGAGCAAGGCCGCTGCCTCCTGACGAAACAAGGCGCAAAGGTCCTCAGGGACGATGCCCGAAGCCATGGACGATTGCACGGTTCTCATGGTTTGGGCCGCGGCTTGTTCCAAAACCTTCAATTGCATCATCGCCGAAGCCAAGGCGCCGTCACCGCCATGGCGCAAGGAAAACTGATCCGCTTCCGCTTCTAGTCCCCGCAACCAGGGTTGAGCCAATCCCTGTACCATAGGCCACGATTTAAAAAACAATTTCCACGTTGCATGGCCAGGCCATAAGGCGCCGAGTTCAATTCGCCGTCCCAATTCCTGGTGCCGCATGACGGCCGCAAGGCGCCTGCGCTGGGTATAATGCCCCAGCTCATGAAAAAGGACAGCGCGCAATTGGTTCGCATCCAAACCGAGCCAAAGGGGCAGTCCTACCCGGATGCGTATTTTGCCATTCACCGCAGCCATCAAATCCAGCCCGGCATTGACGTCCCAAGTGGTTTCTACAGCTATGGGTTCTGGAAAATCCAATTCCTGGCACCATTGCGTCACCCAAAAAGTTGGGCCTTCCGGCCCCTCATCGGCATCCGAAATCCAATTTGTTTCCTCGGGCACACGCAATAGCCAAGGCCAAAAAGCCTCGATAAACAAAAAAAGACCCACCGCGACAAAGGCCAAGCCGAGCCAAAATTCCGCCATCCAAAATCGATTGGGGGATGGCAGAGCGTCCCATAAGAATTGCCCACCCCTGATGACAGAAAGTGTTCCAAGGCAGGCAAAGGCGGCATTCACAAGCACCAAAACGGCGCCCGCAAAACGCGCCGGCCAAGAGGATAGCGACGCTAGGGGCCGGACCTCCAAGTCATGGCCGACGGCGAAATCCCTTTCGGGTCCTGGAAATAAGCGCAATAGAGCGCGATTGGCGCTAGGCACCCGACTATTCTAAGCCCCGGCGCCCGCCAGCCCCAAGATTTGCAGCCTATTTTTTTCGCATCACATATAGAGTAGAGGCTGGTAAATACTCTTCCACGCGATTAGAATAATTTGAGCCGTCATATCCACCGATCATGAGAATCGTCTTCCCAAATACCGCAGCCGAACCCGAAGACCGGGCCTGATTCACCGACTGCAAGGTGGTCCAAATGTCATTGTCTACGTCATACACTTGATGCAGGCTTTGTGCCTTGGTTGCCAGACCTCCCATCACGTGAATTTTTCTCCCCACCACGGCAATCGCCATGGCGCGCCGCGCCGAAGGCAAATCCGCGACTGTACTCCATGAATTGGAAGTCGGATCATAAACCTCCACCACGCTCAAATCCACGCTACTGCGTCCGCCAATGACATAAATCTTGCCATCCACCACACCTGCGACGGCTTGCTGACGAGCTGTGGGCATGGGGGCCAGAGTTGTCCAGGTGTCGAGAATCGGATTATAAGCCTCATGCGTCGCCACCACGGCCGAAGCCAGGCCGCCGATCACATGGATTTCATCATTCAGCACCACCGAAGCACATAGCCGTCTTCCCGTTGGCATGGAGGTGCGACTGCTCCACGTATTCGATCCCATATCGTAAGCCACAACCGATCGGGTCGCTACCGAACTAATTGTTCCACCGATCACAATGATTTGATTGCTCACTGCTTCCGCGACATGCTGGTAACGAGCGGTGGCCAGTGGCTCCCAAGTTTCCCAGGTTTTACTCAAGGTATCGTAGGCAAAATGCGTTTTTTGCGCCGTACCCGTATAGCCGCCGAGGTAATGGACTTTATTCTCCATGGTCACCGCCGCGCCAAATCCTCGCACGGCCGGCATCACCGTTCGATCTTGCCAGGGGCTGTCGAAGCTCAGCATGCCACCCGTCCATTCAAATCCTCCCAGGGTATCACGTGTGTCACTCAATAAGGAAAAGCCTTTGGGTATGACCCCTTGAATCGCGATTTGACCCATAGCCAGCAAAGCCGCTGCCGCTTGCGAGGCAGAGCTCGCCGCCGATGTGGCCGAGCCCGAAGCCTGCGAAGCCGAACCTTGCGCGCCATTGGCCGCGGCTTGGGTTTGCGCCAAAATCGCATTCGCCGAGGTTAACGCCTGAGTGACGGTAACTTCCGCGGAGGTGGCCGCGCTTTGCGCCTGTAGGGCCGAGGACTGCGAAGAAGTTGCCGCCGTTTGCGCCGAAACAGCGGCGGCCTGCACGGCAGCCACATCAGCATGAATTTGCGATGCCGCTAGAGAAGCCTCCTGCGCTGACCTTGCCGCCTCACCCGCTGATCCCTGGGATGCCTGCGCCGAACTTTCAGAAAGGTTTGCCGAGGCTCCCGCAGCCGACGCCCATCCCTTGGCTTCCGTCGCCGACTGTATCGCGGTATTCGCGGATCCTTGCGCCGCATTGGCCGCATTTTCAGCCTTTAAGGCCGATTCCTCAGAGGCCAAGGCCGATCGCGATGCCGTCTCCGCCGCAGCCGTGGCCGCCGTCGCCGATGCCGATGCAGTGGCAGCCGACGCCTCCGCCGAATTAGCCGAATTGGCCGAGGCCTCCGCCGATTGAGCCGATAACTCTGCCGCCACTTGGGATACTTGTGACGATTTCATGGATTCTTTCGCTGATGTCGCCGCATTGTTCGCCGATGCCGCCGCTGCTACCGCCGAAGTATTGGCTTGCTGCGCCGAAACTTCCGCCGAGGTAGCTGAAGCCTGAGCCCTAGTCGCCGCCAATTCCGCCAAGTCCGCCGACGCTTGCGAAGCCTTCGCCGACACCCCTGCCGCCCTTTCGCTCACTTGGGAAGCCAAGGCCGATGCCGCCGCTTTCGCCGCGGAAATACGCGCTGAATCCGCCGCATCGCGAGCCAGCCTCAAAGCCGTGAAAGCATCGCCCGAAGCTTGCTGAGACAAAGCCGAAGCATTCCATGCCATCAAGGCCGCGGAATCCGCTCGGGCCGTCGCGCTATTGATTTGCTTCAGCTTTTCGGTGAAGTCCAAGGAATCGAGGGATGGCAAAGCATAGCGAAGCATGATCACCGGGGGATGATCCGTCTCCATGGATCCGACCGTCGCCCAAAGGCCGTTTTCACCCATTAGGCAAAGGCCGTAAAATGGTTGACCCTCGCTGAAGACCTTGCCCAAATCAATCACAAATTGCCGGCCTTCATCGGCCACCGAAATTTCCACCTTGGCGAGCGGGCGACTGCCGTCGATAAAAATCTGCTGCGAACGCACGCAACGATCCGGCACCCTGGGAATCGCCTTGGTCAATCGATAAACCGTCAAACGACCGGACCGGCGGACATTTTGCGCATAGACATGCAAAAGCCCACTTTGCGCCTTGGCCAATTCATAGCCTTCCGTCGCAAATGTGATATAGGTAAGCACTGGATATTTTTGATGATGCTGAATCTCCAAGTTACGTTGCCAACCCCATTCGGGATGCCGATCATTCACTCCGTCATAGACCGGAAAAAGCGGCGTCAACAATCCATCTGCCCCTGCGGTCACCGCTGCAGCAAGACAAAGTGCCGACCACCATTTCATGCCATTCCGATTGCCCCATGATTGACTGCGATTCACTGGTCCCTCCTGACCCTTGATTTCATTATCCCGGGTGGAGAACTCAAATTGGACTCAAAGTCAAGCCCTTGCTTTCAGCGGTTTTCTAGAGACTAGAGGATGAGGTGCCTCATACAACGCATACAGGCAAAGGATCTCAAGCCCTCGCTTTTTAATGTCTATACATATATCTTCTCCACATACAACGGAGACACCCATGACCTCACCCAGTCGAGCCCTGGAAAACCAAGTTCATCCGCAATTTTTACAACGTTGGTCGCCACGTGCCATGAGCGGCAAGACCTTGGAAAAGCCCACCTTGTTCACCTTGCTGGAATCCGCCCGATGGGCACCCTCCGGCGGCAATGGGCAGCCCTGGCGCTTTCTTTATGCTACGCGTGATTCTGAATATTTCCCGCGCTATCTGAATTGGCTTGTCCCCAACAATCAAATCTGGGCTAAGCAGGCCGGCGCACTTTTACTTCTCGTCTCCACGCGCTTTCAAGAAAACAATGGCAAACCCTATGAGTCCCACAGCTTTGACGCCGGTGCAGCATGGATGAGCTTATCTCTGCAAGGAAGTTTGCTCGGACTCGTAGTGCATGGCATGGGTGGCTTCGATCATGACCGCGCCCGCAGTGAACTCGCCCTCCCCGAGACCATGGCCATAGAGGTCATGATTGCCGTCGGCTATCCCGCGCCGAAAGAAACCTTACCCGAACCACTTCAAGCGCGTGAAATTCCCAGCCCAAGAAAAACCCTAAACGAAATCGCTTTTGAAGGAAATTGGCGCTAGTGTTCTGCAACTTTTGACTTATTTCGGGGGTGGCTCCGCCTCCCCCGCCGTCAGCCCGCCAAGCTATGAAAGCCTGGTCGGCATCCGGCTCCCCACCGGCGATGGGGAATTAGAAGAAGTAAGCGACCTTGCTCATGAAATACCAATCTTTTTTATCGATTAGAATGGCCTCCATTTTCGGCCAATTGTTATCGCCATAGCCTGCAAACACGCCAGGTCTGAAATGATCATTTGCCAATTGCACAGAAATCTTTAGGTGATCGGCTATGGTTCTGGCGGCATAAACCGACCATTTCAAGTCGTCGCCTGCAATGGCATTGGGGTCGGGATCCGTAGGCCAAGCTCGTGGTATAGGCGATTGCTTTTTCCCCGTGGTCGGCATGAGTCGTGTGAGATCGTCGCGGAATTTTGCTTTGTACGATTCGATTTCAATGCTGAGCCTGTCCAAAAACCCGAAGGCCGGAAGATTCAAGCCTATCATCATAGGCATTCGATTCGAAAGCTTTCCATAAAGGGCATTGTAGGGCTTGCTCTGATCCAAACCCAAGATGGCGACTTCGCCATAAAGCTTTAAGTCTTCTGGGCCAAAAAGTGAGCTCTCCCCGAACAGCGATTTGAAGTCGAACATGGCATTGAGGTTTAGCTTGATGCCCTTGAAGGTCAAATAGGTGGTATCCACTTTCCAAGTCGTATCATTGATTTTCGCGACCGAGTCCACATAAATCCAGTTTCGATCGAAAGGTCGATTTCCCTGTTCT
The DNA here is from genome assembly GCA_043753995.1 of Fibrobacterota bacterium. GTDB lineage: Bacteria > Fibrobacterota > Fibrobacteria > UBA11236 > UBA11236 > JAYUVP01. The sequence continues at coordinate 18,862 of JAYUVP010000304.1, read as the reverse complement.
TCCCATTTATTATCGGAGTGGGAGGTCAATTGGTTGTCGATAGAGATGTAATGGTAAAGGTTGATACCCGCGCTCAATCGAAATGCCTTGCCGTCGCTATAACCCACCATCGCAGCGGGTGACATGTCGAAATAGGGATAGAGTTCGGTTTCGCTATTGATCATGAGGTCATAATAAAACCCACCGATGCCATGATGAAATTGCAAGCCAGCGACATAGGCTGGTTTCATTTCAAATCCTGAAATCACAAACCCGGGATAGACGGAACCACGCAATAAATAGGAGCCCAAATTATGCGACTCTGTATTGTAAGTGTATGGAAAATACCCAGCCTTCAAACGCATTTCCGAACCCTCTGATTTGGAAATCGTATAATCGACCGAAGCCTCCGTCAGGAATGGACCGAATTGCATCGGGGCATATCCGCCATTATTGGTGATCTGTCCATTGACGGTATGCCCTGCGCCGACGCCACCTCCAGCGATCAGACGCAAATCTTCGGACACCGCGCTCGACAAGGTTATGGCCGCGACATAATTCTGCACCGGCTTATTCGTAAGACGAAGGCCCAAGGTGGTGTCGCTACTATGCCCTACCATTCCCCAGCTGATCCACCCGCCGGCCTTAATTTCCAGGTTTCCAGCTAAGACCGAAGGCTTTGTCTCCGGGAGATTTTCTTTAGCCAGCCTTGGTGAAAATTCGACACTATCCTCTTGGGCCAATGCACCTGAAATCATGCACACAGCAAGAATGGGCAAGATGGCGGAGAAGCCGACAATTTTTGCAATGCGGTTCATTTTGCTTTCCCCGTACATATCAAAAGAAAAAGGCGAGCTTGGTCATCCAATACCAGTCCTTCGGGGTCGACAAGGCTTCGGCTCCCGTTCCCAGATTGTGGAAGCCGCCGAGGCGCAAATGGTCATTCGCGATTTGCGCTGAAAGCTTGATATGGTTGGCCAACACTCGCGAGGCATAGACGGACCATTTCCAATCGTTGCGGCCATTGCCATAGGGGACAATTCGCGGTACAGCCGATCCCGCTTGGGCCATGCCCTGATCGGGATAGAGCTTGGACGCATAATATTCAACCTCGACATTTAAGTAGTCGAGATAACCGAAGGCGGGCAGGTTGAAGCCGAACATCACCGGCATGCGGTGAACGAGGTCGCCATAGATGCTTTTGGTTTTTGTCTTGTAGTCCGTCAGACCAAGCACGGCGATTTCGCTATAGAGGATCAAGTCATTCGGACCGAGTCCACCGCCAAGACCAAAAAAGGCCTTAGGATCAAAGTGAACACGCCCCATCAATTTGGTTCCCGACAGAGAAACAAGGACGGTGTCCATGAGCTTAGTCGCTGTATCCTCTTCCACCACGAAGCAATGCGGATCTTCAAGGGAGTAAATGCCGAAATCGCGTGATTCGATACAGTCTTTTCCCGGCGAGGTGATTTTGGGATCATTCGCTAGAATTCGATACAAGTTGAAACCAGCTCCCAATTCCAAACCATTGGCAACTTTCCAGGTGGCGACATCGGCGACCGAAATGTCATAGAGCGGCTTGTCTTCGGTTTCAACATTCACGATCAAATCATTGCTCAAGGTGCCATTCGCGAAGCCGACCATACCACCGGTTTGCGATGCACCCCCGGAAATAGGCTTGGTTTCAAATCCCGAAACCGGCAAGCCCGGATAGACATAGCCGCGCAGCAAATACAAGCCGAGATTTTTCACGTCGGGATTGTAATTGTAGGGAAAGGCCCCGAGGGTGAAATACCATTTGGCGTCGCTGGAACCCAAGGACGATGTGTATTTAATATCGGCCTCGGAAACAAATGGAACCCAGAAGGGGTACCACAAACTCGCTTTGTCACGATTGCCGCGCGAAATGTGAGCTTGCACTATGCCCAACCCGAAGGCACCGGACCAGTTCTCATTGATGGTGGTATTGCCGACAATCATTGCACCCGTGCCTTGTTGCCAAGTTCCGTTGTAATTGTTGTCGAGGTTGTTATTCAGGGTATCGGAGCTATTCCCGATTTTACCCATTTGTATGAATCCGATTCCGGTGAACTTGGTCTGGGAATTGCCTTCCGCCGATGCCAATGCAGCAGCCAAGGCTAAGCCCAAAAAACTTGCGGTCCGGATCGCACTGAAAAACTTGGTCACCCTATCCTCCGATTTACGCATCAGAAGAAATACCCTAGCCGAAGCATGAAATACCAGTCGGAATTCGAGCTAAATGCCTCGGCCGTACCACCTGCCTGAGTGATAAAGCCAGTGGCTATAGCCCTTGGGCGGTAGTGGTCATTGGCAATTTGACCCGTAAGCCGAATGCTGGAATGAATGGTTTTTTCCAAATGCAAGGACCATTTGAAATCATCACTGTGAAGGTTTTCCATATCGAGCGGCGTTCCCGCCACTTGGGTCGTGTCACCATTCCCATTCACCCACGCTCCATTTTCAATCCCGTAATCGCTATACCGGGGTGGAGCCGGACTTGGTATGGGATGGTCCTGCAAGGTCCAATCGGCGACATTGCGTTGATTACCTAATAGCGCCATGTCATTGCGGTATCGATTCTTAAAATATTCGACTTCTATGGAAATGTGATCGAGCAGGCCAAATGTGGGAAAATTGAAACCAAGCATCACCGGGATGCGTTCACTCAATTTGTTGTAGGTTTTTCCGTAATTTTCAACACCAAGGATGGCCGCTTCACCGTAAAGCTTCAAGTCATTAGGCGACATATTCGAAATTCCGAACAACGATTTGAAATCCACGGAAAACATGCCCATCAACTTGACGCCCTTATGCGTGAAATACAAGGTGTCGATTGTCGTTCCGGCGGCGGTAACCGTGGTGTCGAATTCAGCGTACTTCGCGATATTGCCGATATTTTTCAGGCGTCCGGGTTCCGTCAAGCTGGGATTCGAGGGAAGCTGGCGATAAAAATTGACGCCACCGCCAAATTCAATGGCCTCGAGCGCCTTGTATTTGGCGAGGAAGGCTATGGACCAATCGAAAGTGGGTGGAATGTCTCGCTCACTGTTCAGCAACAAGTCCAAATTGAGGTTTCCCAGCCCATAATGCAGATTCGCTCCGAGCAAATTCGCCTTGGTGGTGTCCAGCGAGAAATCTTCAAAGCCACCAATAAGGATTTGCGGATAGACCGTACCCCTCAATAAATAAGAGCCGAGATTTTGCGCCTCGCTATTGTAGTGAAAGGGAAAGTTTCCGATGGTGAAGTTTAGGCCTTCCGAGCTTTTTTGATCCGAGTAGTAGGTGATGCGCGCCTGGGTCACGAAATTTTGAAACATCGAAATGGCAAGAAAGCTGGGTTGATTCGAGCCGTGAAATGTTCCTTGGGAATGTGAAACCTGGTGTGCCCCATAACCAAAGGCGCCGTCCCAATGCTCACCGAGATCGGCAAAAACCGTGGCTTGCGCTCCCGCGCTGTACATCCAAGTTTTGCTGAAATTGATCACATTATTGGGCGCGGCAATACCGGTTTGTAGGGAGTCGCTGGATTTACCAATACGCCCCATTTCGGTCCATGCACCGCCCTCAATTCTGTAGGCCACATTGGCCATGACCGGCAATACGGCTACCGCAATAGCTGCAAAGGAGAGGTGTATACTCATGGACACGAATCCTTGAAATGGAATGAATCCAAAACCAGCATCTCGGCCTTTCATCGGTGGTACCGGCTTTTTGAAACCGTTTCTACCGCAGAAACAAAACTTCCAAATGAAACAAGAGGCGGGAGCATTGGCAATTCCCGCCTTACATGGACTTAAAAATGAGACTTGGTTACTTGTCTTGCGCGATCAAGGTCAATCGCTGCACGCCGTCTTTGCTCTTCAAAGACAAATACAGCGCACCTTTAGCGGATGCCGGTAGGATGTAATTGAAATTTCCAGCCTGGCCTTCGTAGTTGGCGACCACTTTTCCATTGGCATCGCTTACGGCGATGGTGTGACCCGAGGCTGCGGTTCCCGACAATTTTCGGCCGACCAAGGACACTTCAAAACCATTGGTCAACTGGTTTGCCTGCAAGTGATTTTGCGCACTCGAAACCCCCGACTTCGGATATTCCATAAACTCTTCAGCTCCGGCCAAAGGCTTGCCTTCGGCGGTGAGCGGACGAATAAAAATATTGCGGTACCAAGTTCCCTTGGCTCCACTGAATCGGCCACCACCATGCACTTGAAGCCCGACATAACCTTCAGCCACGGTTTGGAGTAAGGTGGTGTCGAATTCGACGGGCACCCATGGCAAGGCATCGCCATTGGTGGATTTGCGGAAATAGGACTTCATACGAATTCGGGTATTGCCGCTCACGCCACCATAGAACTTAATTCGGAATTGATTCCAGCCATCAACGTCCCAAAGCCGTGAGTAATCGGCCGCCACACAACCTGTTGCAGGACATCCATAAGTCTCGGGGCTCAGGCCTTTGGTGAAAAGAGTCCAGTTCTTATTGGGGTCGGTCCCTGTTCCAATATTGATGGTCTTGTCGTCATTGCCATAAGTCCAAGGACGGTTATCGCGACCGGTAAAACTACCCTCACCCCAAGTTCCTCCGACCGAAGCGCCCGAGATATAATCCATCACGGTTTGAAAGCAGGCGCCCGTAGCCGTGGTGCGATTGAAAATACCGGCGTCATTGCCGAAGTCGGGCCAGGTTTCGAAGACGAGTTCGTAATTCAAATATTTTTTCTTGGTCATCAAGATTCCGCCCGCCGAACCTCGTTGAGTTGTATAAATCGCCTTCAACGTAGGGTCGACACGAAAAACACCTCCCAATTGGGTATTCGAGCTAGAGTGCGTGGTCTTGCAGCTTTGCCACCAACCGGTAAAATCTGTGCCATTGAAGAGCTGATAAAAGCCGTCCTTGGTGGCGGCGGATTGGACCGTATCAAAGCCTGTGGCCGCAGGAACCTCAGCGCATACCGCATCCGGGGTGGTGGGAGCAGCAGGCTGAGAATAGGTAGCCACGGCAAAAACCGACAGTGCTGCAGTAATAAGAACTCGTATATTGGCTTTGACCATTACCGACTCCAGGAAAAGTGTATCGAACAAGACCTGGTTTAGCGCCCATGTCCGTTAAACTCGACTGTTGCAGTCGATTTGTGTGCAATATCGCTGGAACAGGGCGCTAAGTCAAGTTAATTCTGCGGACGTCTCAACCTCAAAATCACGGGTTTGCTCTCGGAGTGGTAAACAAACCCCCTGCGAGTTCACGGAGGTCTTCGACCCAATTCTTTTTGTAGGCCAGATTCGGCCGGCATTCACCGGCCAAAATGACTCAAGCCGCCTTGGCTTCTTTTCCAAACCACCGGCGCACGCGCAGTTTGAACATTTCCCAGGCGTAGTAGAATGTTGGCACCACCACCAAGGTCAAACCGGTATTGAAAAGCAAGCCCCAGAAAATCCCCCAGGCCATGGGCGCCCACCACATCGAGGTTTCTGATTTAGTCACGGCTTCTAAGTGCACGAAGTCAAAACCTTTGCCGGTGGCCATGGGCAGCAGCCCAATCATGGCCGTAATGGCAGTCAGGATGACGGGTCGTAAACGGGTGGCGCCGCCTTCAATGACGGCTTCACGAAGCGGCCTACCTTCCTCGCGCAGCTTATTGATGAAGTCGATGAGCACGATGCCATTCTTGGCCACCACGCCCGCGAGGGCGATGATGCCGATGCCCGTCATCATAATGCTGAATGTCACATGAACAAAGAGCAAACCCCAGAATACGCCGCCCAGGGATAGCAGAATGCCGATGAAAACCAGGAAGGGCTGGGCGATGGAATTGAACTGGGCGACTATGGTTAAAACCACGAGAGCCACGGCGATGAAAAAGGCCTTGATCAGGAAAGCTTGCGACTCTTCTTGTTCACGATTTCCACTACCGGCGCCTAGGCGATAGCCCGGAGGCGTTTCAATGTCCTTGATGGCGGCGGCGGCGGCAGATTTCACGGCCTGCTCATTTTGCACACCCGGTGCCAATTCACCCCAGACCTGTATGGTTCGAGCTCCATCGATGTGCTTGATGGCCGACAAGCTGCCCTTCTGGGTAATCGTGGCCACCGAGGTCAAGGGAATGAGATCGCCTTCGCGGGGGATGACGATTTGATCCAGGCCGCTAAAGCTTTCACGGGTTTCCGGATTCAACCGCACCATGACATCGTGCTCGTCCTTGCCTACGCGGAACTTGGCGGCTTCTATGCCATGTATGGAACCGCGCACGGCGAGGGCCACATCCATGGTCGACACGCCCATGGCCTTGGCCTGGTCGCGATCGATGGTAATGCCCAATTCCGGCTGAACGGGATCATAGTCCCAATTCACATTGACCAAGTCCGGAACCTTCAGCAAGCGATCCTTAACCTGTTGGCCGATTTTTGCCAAAGTCTCGAAATCCTCGCCGGTGATTTCGTATTCCACGGGATGGCCTTGAGGCGGGCCTTCCTGCTGTTGCTTCACCGCGACCTTCCAGCCAGGCAGGATTTTGGGCAATTCGTCCTGCATCCATTTCATGGAAGTCCAGGAATCCACGTCACGCTTGTCATAGTCGACAAAGGTCACATCGATATAAGCCAAGTGGCTTTCCGGACGGCGATCGCCCCCGGGCATATCCACCTTGCCGAAGCCGACCACGCTGGAAAAGCTTTCTACACTGCCTTTGTCCTTTGGAATTTGGAATAGGCGCGCTTCGATGGTTTTCAGAGCTGAATCCGTGGCCTGATTGCTGATGCCGATGGGCCCCGTTATTTCAGCGGCTACCACCTTGGGTTCGATTTTGGGAAAGAAAACCGCGCCAGTGCCAAGCATGCCATATGCCATCATTCCGAAGACAACGAATAGCACGCAGCCCAGAGCAACCAAGAAGGGGTGGTCTACCGTCACATTCAAGGTACGCCGGTAAACCGCCTTCACCTTATCGAAAAATTCACCGCCCTCGTGTTTGTCTCCGGCCCTTATTTTCATGAATAGGGAAGCAAAAACGGGATTGAAGACGAAGGCCACGAAAAGGGAGCCCATCAAGGTCACCGTCACCGTGATAGGCAAGTATTTCATGAATTGGCCCATGATGCCGGGCATGAAAAGAATTGGCAAAAAGGCCACCACCGTAGTAATGGTCGCGGTGGCCACGGGAATCATGACTTCGCGAGTCCCTTCGATGGCGGCCGTGACCCTGTCCTTGCCCATTTGCAGATGGCGGTAAATATTTTCGACCACCACGATGCCGTCATCGACAAGCATGCCCAGGGCTATCACGAGGGAGAAAAGGACGACCATGTTAAGGGTGATGCCCGCGCTATCCAAAATGAGAAAGCCCATCATCATCGAAAATGGAATGGCAGTTGAGATAAAGAAGCTATTGCGGAAACCAAGGAAAAAAGAAATCACGCCCACCACGAGAATCAGTCCCATGATGATGTGGTTTTGCAATTCATTCACCATGTGGCGAATTTGCACCGATTGATCAAAGGTATAGTCGACCGAAGTGCCTTTGGGCCATTTGGCCTGGGCAGCCTTCACGGTCTCCTTCGCCTCGTCCACGACCTTAATGATATTGGCGCCCGTGCGCTTAGTGACCGAAATGGCAATGCTATTACGCCCATTCAATCGGAATATCGTGCTGCGATCGCGGGAATATCCGAAGTGAACGGCTGCCACATCGCGGACGCGCACCAGAGTCGAACCTTCACTGCGCACTACGAGATCGGCGAAGTCCTCAGGATGGGTCAATTCCCCCGTTAATTGAATAGTGAAGCGATTACCGCCGGCCAATAAGGTGCCGCCGGGAATATTGCGATGTTGGGTTTGTACGGCTTTCACGATGTCATTGAGCGATAGGCCGTATTGACGCAACTTGGAAGGATCGGCGTCTATGGCCACTTCTCGGGCTTGCTTGCCTGTCAATTGGGCTTCCAGCACGCCGGGTATGGATTTGATGCGATCCTTGAGATCCTCAGCGGCTGCGTCGAGACGTTCGCTTTCATATTCCGCCGACATCGATATCACGAAAATGGGAATGTTGCTGAAATTCAATTCCTGCACCGTGGGCTCTTCCGCATCGGTGGGCAGGTCGGGCTTGGCTTCGTCGACTTTATCCTTGACCCTGCGCAAGGCGGTTTCCACCACCACGTCAGGATTGAATTCAACTGTGACGGAAGAAAAACCCTGCCCCGAAGTGCTGGAGACTTTTTTCAAGCCATCTAGGCCTTCAAGTTTGTCTTCGATTTTTTCGGTGACGAGCTTTTCCATGTCTTCAGGCGATGCGCCTGGATATATGGTGGTAATGAAGATCAGGGGGATCTTGATTTCAGGCGAGCTTTCGCGAGGCATGCCCTGATAGCTGACGAAACCGGCTAGCAGCAGAATGAATGCCAGCACCAGGACCGTTACCGGATTTTTAACAGCAAAGCGAGTCATGAGCGCCTTTCAAATGCGGTGCGGCTCGGCCGCCCCCCGCATGCTTTTCTCACCAGAATTACAAGTTTCACTTTCGACTCTTCACTTCAAAATTTTTACTTGAGCTTAGAAGGACACTCGAGTGCCGTCGGTGACCTGGAAGCCGCCCGTGGTAATGAGGGCATCGCCTTCCTGCAAACCCGATGTCACGAGAACAGAATCTCCCGTTGTCGATCCCAAGGTCACGGCCACTTGCGAGGCATGATTGTCTTTCACAATCATGACCGCGGTGCCGTTTTGCAAACGCAGCACAGCTTGGGAGGGTACGACTAGGGCCTTGTCCATTTTTTGGCGCAAGACTCGCACGCGTCCCACCATGCCAGGTTTGAGCATTTGGGTTCCGGGCAATTCGACCCGGGCCATAACGGTTCGATTTTTCGATTCCACCGCGCGATCGATGGTTTTGATGTGGCCCTTGGTGATTTTGCCTGAGCTTAAATCCATGAATTCGGCAGGCTGTCCCTCGCGATAGCCGAAGCTCTCCGATTCGGGAATGGCAACCACAGCTTCGAGTCGATCCAGGGAGAAAATGCGAACGGTGGGCGATCCAGGAGGAGCAGTATTGAATTCTTCGACATAACGACTTGCCAAAATTCCGGCAAAGGGCGCTTGGCAACGGCTGTCCTCATAGGCCCGTCGCGCTTGCAAGAACCCGACTCGCGCTTGTTGAAAGGCAAAGTTGGCTTGGTCGAGAGCCGTCTTGCCGACAAAGCCTTTGTCGACATTGTTTTGCATACGATCGACTTCGGCTTTCGCCAAATCCATTCCTGACCGAGCTTGCTTCAGCATGGCTTCGTAGCGATCGGTTTCGATGTCGCACAAAGCTTCTCCAGCCTTGACCACCTTACCGATTTTCGCCATGCTATTGACGCGTCCACCACCTCCGGCACTGAGAACGGCATCGCGTCCGCCACGTAAATCAGCGGAGTACGTGCTCCAATCCTCAAATGGGACGGCTTGCACTTTCTGCACGACCACTCGAACGACGACATTGCTGTCGGCCGTTACCTTGGTGCTTTTTTCAGCGTGCGCGTCTTCCTTGCCTTCCTCTTTCTTGCAGGAAGCAAGTCCCAAGGCCAACGAAACCACAGCCAAGGCCGCCAAAGAGCGGGGATAAAGGGTACGGTTGGCCGTTTTCAAGGCGGGCATGGAAATCTCCTTCCCGAAGCGATGGGCGGTCATGGGGCCTCCTGATTCATCAAATTCAAACCTAAAGCGATACGTAGGGCCGCGCGGCTGCGGGCCATTTGATAGCGTGAAGCAAGCACGCCGAATTCGGCATTGCGCAGGCCTTCTTCGGCTTGCAGCAAGTCGGTGACATTGCCTTTACCGGCGCGAAAATCCTGGGTGAGCAATTCCACGGCTTCGGTGGCAGCCTTGACGGCCTCGACGGCAGCGCCATATGCCGAGTCCGAGGCATCGCGTTCTTGAAAGGCCGTCTCGATTTCAATTTTGGCGAATTTCGAGGCTTGCCTTTCGACCAAGGCGAGACCACGAGCATCGCTTTGAAATTCATTCGCTTTGGAGGAGGAAGAAAGTCCGTCGAACAAATTCCAGGTCAAGCCCAAACCAATCGACCAATCCTTGTTTTGCTCAAACTCACCCAGTTGATTCAAATGATAGGCCATCATACCCAGCTTGCCCTGAAAGCCCAGCGATGGGCGATAGAGCATGCGATAAGCCTTTGCCGTGCCGTCCAAGGCCTGGCGCTGCAGGCTCAAGGCTTGCAGATCGGGTCGCGCTTCGATGGATTTGGCGACGGTTTGTTCATCTCGAACTAGAGCTTGATCCAAGGCCGAGAGATGAACCGAAGTGTCAGGATCGACAGCTTCATCCACTGCCTTGCCCAATAGGCGATTCAAGGCCATGCCGGAAGCGATAGCACCCTGTTTAGCGCGAATATGTTCGGGCTCAAGACCTTTGAGCGAAGCCACCGCAAGCAAAACCTGGGCGCGCAATCCCGAGCCCATATTGAAATTGCTCTGCATGAAGGCCACGGTTTCTTTTTGGCGCTTAAGCGAGGCTTCAAGTACTTGCATGCGAGCGCGGCTGGTCACCACGCCGTACCAAGCATCCAGAGCTTGCAATTGAATTTGCTGCAAGGAACGCGTCTTGTTTCGCTTTTGTGCGTCTATGGTCAGCTCCGCCACCTTAAAGGCCTGGCCCAATCGGCCAAAGGCATATATCGGCTGGGTTACCTGTATACCATAGCTGAACATGTCTTGTTGCAGATTAATGGCAGGTGGCATTCTTTGCGAGCCGGCACTGTCCCCTCCACCACCCAAGGATCCGAACATGGAGGTATTGATGGGTTGAGCACCGCGACCCGCATTGGCATAGCCCTGCACGCTGGGAAGACCGCCGGCCCATAATTCGTTTTTCTGGTGATGCAGCCGCGTGTCTTTTTCTTCGAGCAGCAAAGCCTCTTCGCTCAGCTTTTGCGCTGCCTCGATGGCATCGTACAAGGTCACGCCGGCTCGCACCGGAGCGGCGGCTAGAACGAGGCCCAGTAGGCCTAGCAGTCCTGCTGAACTCATATCGTGATTCCAATCACGTTTTAACATGGTAATCCATCCTCGCCGTATCGGTGAGAAAACCTTCGAACAAAATCCGCGATACCGTTTCATAGACTTCATCTGGCCGTATAGGAAGCTCGGCCAAGACAGCTGGCTGCAATACGCCGTCAATGGCAGCCATGTACACCTTGAGAAAGACCCGCTCGTCGATGTCGGAGCGAAACGTCCCCTGTTTTTGGCCTTCGCGGACCAAGGCCACGAAATCGGTTTCGATGCAGTGCTTGCGCGAATCCTGAACCTGTCGCCAAATCTCCGGCTGGCTGCGCTGTAAATCGTGAATGAGGCTAGGGCTCATGCGCCCGAATATTTCAGCGATGAAGGCGCTTTGCCGACGCAGCTTTTCTAGAGGCGACCAATGGGGGTTTTGATGAATATTTCGCAAGCCCGCATCGGTTTCCAACTGATGATGGTCGCAAACAGCCTTCACCAAGTCCTCTTTGCTTTCAAAATGCTGATAAAGCGTTTTCTTGCTTATACCCAAGGCCGAAGCCGTTTCGTCCATAGTCACTCGGGAAAACCCCAAGCGCATATATTGCTCCCGAGCGGTAATCAAAATCCGCTCACGCAAAACGAGCTTCTCATCTCCGCCGCTCTCACCCACCTCAGGGGATCGTTGCAACGACGCTTCAGAGTCAATGGGGAAATTCTCCATAAATAGACTTAAAATGAGGAAAAACCCGATAAAATAGGGTGCTTTTTGGAAACTGCCGCTACCATGGAAACTTTCTTCGTTCTCAAAGTTTCCGGAAATTAATGCGGTTGCGACAGAATGTCAAGGTTTTCTGAGGGATGAAAACCGACTGAAACCGTATTTTGACTGATTTTTTCGTTCAGCAAAAGATGAATCTTGGCTGTTTTCCCTATTGTTGCTTGTGTTCTAAGGTGTATCCTTTTTGCCATGCCTGAGGTCACAATGAGTTCAAAACACCGATTCATGCGGCAAACCCGCCTTTCCTTCGCCACTTTACTGGGGGCCGTCCTGCTGTCCTGGGGTGCACTTCCCAATAACGTGACCTATGTCGATGCTTTTGAAGGCAAGGCGAAATTCGGAAGCCCCGTTTTCATGGCCGAATATCCGAATAAACCCGGATTTTTCGTCGTTCTGGAGCAGGCGCGCGGCAATGTCTTGGTGGTTCATAAAGACAATGGAAACTGGATCAAGGACACCCTGTTTCACGTCAATGTCCAACAAAACGATGAAATGGGAATGCTGGGATTTGCCTTTCATCCCAAGTTCGCTGAGAATAAAAAGTATTACGTGAGTTACAATCCCACCGGAAATTACCAGAGCATTGTCGAAGAGCGACTCACCGATGCCACCTTTATCAAGGACTCCGGCAGCCCCGCCAAAACCCTATTTCAATTCGACCAGCCCTTCTGGAATCACGATGGCGGTACCATTGGTTTCAATGCTAAGGACGGATATCTGTATGTCGGTTTCGGCGATGGAGGAGATGGCGGCGATCCGAAAAAAAACGGCCAGAACAAAAACACACTATTCGGCAAAATATTAAGAGTCGATGTCAACAAGGCTGAAAACGGAAACAATTACGGCATCCCGGCGGACAATCCCTTTGTTGGCGAAACCGGCACCAAGCCTGAAATTTGGGCCTATGGACTTCGAAATCCCTGGAAGTGGAGCTTTGATCCACTCCATCCCGATACTTTGTGGGTCGGCGATGTAGGGCAAAACGCCTATGAAGAAGTGGATGTGGTTCCTAAAGGCGGCAATATGGGTTGGAATACCATGGAAGGGACTCATTGTTATGGCAATACCGCGGAAACCTGCAATAAAACCGGTCTAGTATTACCGATCTTGGATTATAAGATTGCAGCCGCGCAATGCGTGATTGGCGGTCATGTTTTTCGCGCCAATCCTGCCTCGCCTTTTTACGGGGCCTACTTTTACGCGGACTATACCAATGGGGAAATGCATGCCATCACGCTTGCGGGTGGAAAAGTAGGCGAGAACTTAAAAATGACGACCTTTGTCAATCAACATCCCACCTCTTTCGCCACGGACAATGCGGGCTCGCTTTATGTGCTCACTCGCGAAGGCATCATCTATCGTTTGGAAAGCCCCGATTTGCGACCTTCGGGCACTAACTTGGAAAAGTTGCGCAAACAAAAAGGCCTGCAAAAATCTTTTCACAAAAATTCACAGGGTTGGAAGGTTCGCGACGGTTTTGGCGAGGGTACCCAGGCAATGCAAATTTACGACACCTCGGGACACCTGATGCAATCCTTCTCCGCAGTCGATTTGGCCACTGAAAAGGAAATCACTTTGGCGCCGGGGATGTATTTCGCGAAAATGTTGCGCGGCCAAGAATGGGTATCGCAAACCGTAAGCCTTTTTTAGCCTGACCTTTTCAGCTCCGGGCATCTCGAACCCAATTGACCGCTTCGACATGCCCTCCCCCGCCCTCCTTTGGTTTCGCCGTGATTTGCGGCTGGGAGACAATCCCGCCTGGTTTTCCGCCGTAGCATCGAAGCTACCCCTGATCGCCGTTTTTATCTGGGCCCCCGACGAGGAAAAGCCCTGGGCACCCGGTGCAGCTTCCCGCTGGTGGCTGCATCACAGCCTTGCTGCGCTGGATAAGGCTCTCGGCAAGCACGGTGTCACCCTAGTATTGCGCCAGGGAAATACACAGAAGCATTTGCTCAGCCTCGCTGAGGAAAGTGGAGTGGTTTCAGTTTACTGGAATGAATTGCCCGAACCCGGTTTGGATGTGCGCGATGCCACCCTTGCCAAGATCTTGCGAACTCGCGGCATCCAGGTCGAAATCAGCGGCGATGCCCATTTGCTTCACAATCCTCTGCGCGGGCTCAATGGCCAAGGCAAGCCTTATCAAGTCTTCACGCCATTTTACAAATCACGTATGGCCGATGGTATCCCGGATAGCCCCTATCCAACACCGAAGCGCGTTCAAGCTTTAGATAAACCCCTGTCAGGCTTAAAGCTGGATGCATTGAATTTGTTGCCGCGCCTGAACTGGGATTCTGGTCTGCGTAATGCCTGGACTCCCGGAGAAGCTGGCGCCACGGCAAGGCTTAAGCATTTCCTTCAGGAAGGCGCCTCAGCTTATGATCGCGACCGGGATTTTCCGGCTCGCGAGGGAATCTCAGGCCTATCCCCCCATTTGCATTTCGGTGAAGTCGGCCCACGCACTTTGTGGCATGCTGCCAATAGCGTCAAGGCCACGGGATGGATAAGGCAATTGTGGTGGCGCGAATTTGCGCATCACTTGCTGCGGCATTTTCCGCATACGCCCGAACAACCTTTACGCCCCGCTTTTGCGCACTTTCCCTGGCGCAAAGACGCCAAGGCCTTAAAAGCTTGGCAGCAGGGACGAACCGGCTATCCCCTGGTGGATGCGGGCATGCGCGAATTGTGGGCCACCGGCTTCATGCATAATCGCGTGCGCATGGTGGCGGCCTCCATTCTCGTCAAGCATTTGCTTTTGCCTTGGCAGGCGGGAGCCGCGTGGTTTTGGGATACTCTGGTCGATGCCGACCTCGCCAACAATACCATGGGCTGGCAATGGGTGGCAGGTTCAGGTGCCGATGCCGCGCCTTACTTTCGAATTTTTCATCCCGTCACGCAATCCCAACGATTCGATGAGGCGGGAGATTATATCCGCCGCTGGGTGCCGGAATTGAAGCGGCTTTCCGATCGCGATATTCACCAGCCCTTCGCTGCCGCGCCTTTGACTTTGGCCGAGGCCGGAGTCATGCTGGGCCGCGATTACCCTTTCCCCCTGGTTGAGCATGCTCCTGCCCGCGAACGAGCCTTGGCCGCCTTGCGAGTAATGCAGGAAGCCAAGCATGACCCTAGTTTGAAACCTCGGTCATGAACCTTATTACCGGCATACTGGTTTGCATCGGGATGGGTGTATCCTCATCATGGGCCATTACCGGGCGCGTCTTGGAAAGAGCCCTGAATGCCCCCGTGCCTGGGGCCACAATTCAAATCTTGGGTGGATGTAGCACCCAAACCGACAGCGCTGGCCGCTTCGAGATTCCTACTTCCGCAGCCCGCTTAATCGTCAGCAAGGAAAAATTGCTGAGCCGAACCGTGAACTTTGAAGAAGGCCAAAGCAAACTCGGCGACATCGTGCTCGACTATCCCCCGCGCGCTCTGGATATTGGCGCGAAGCCGCCCTATGGTGCGGAAATACTTTTCGACGGAAGCCAAGGCGCCGCAGCGGCGGAAAAAGAAATGCAGGCCAACTGGAAGCCTTGGTGGCGATTCGACACCGCTTACCAAAAGGGTGGACAACGCCCTCCTGTCACCGACATTACTTTTAAAATCGCCAACGATCCGAAATTTCCAACCGATAGCCTTCGCGCCTCCATGCGATCGTGTTGCAGCGAGGACCATTTTTGGGGTTATCATGACCTTCAAAGCAAAAAGGCCCACGGCGATGTGCAATGGCATATCGAATGGATCGGAATGGGTGAATTTAATAGCGGCATTTATGTGCAAAGTCGATACGAATTACAAATACTTAGCGGTGCCCAGCGTGACAATCATTCGGTCGGATCAATCGTCAGGGAATACCGTCCCAGCGCCAATCCCATGCGTGCCAATGGTCAATGGCAGGCTTATGACATCACCTTTCGAACCGCCCGTTACCGAAATGGCAATACCCAAGGCCCTGGCGATACTCTGGCCATGATGTCGGTATGGTGGAATGGCGTGCTCATTCATCTCAACCGCAAGGTGAAGGGCGTCGCCAGCGGCCTGGCCAATCACAGCGGCGAGGAGATGAATGCGGTTTTATATGGCCTTAAAATGCAGAATGAAAGCGGTGACGTGCGCTTTCGAAATATTTGGATGAAGCCGCTTAAAATCGATACCCTGGGAACAAATTTCGGGTATTAGAAGCGTTGGAGCCCTAAGCCCGAGAAGCCAATCCCGATAGCAATTCCTCTAAGAATACGCGGTTGGCCGCGAAATAATCTGGACGTCCCGCGATTTGATCGGGGCTTTGCACAAAGGGTCCCGCCTTTAAATCCGATGCACAATTTTGAATCAAAGCTGCGATGCCTTCAGGCATGACCTCGGGATGAAATTGTAGGCCCACTACCTTGTCGCCAACAATAAAGCCTTGATTCGCACAGCCCTCAGAATGGGCAAGTCGCACGGCATTGGGCGGGAGGGCAAAAGTGTCGCCATGCCAATGAAAAGTGAGCAAAGACTCCGGCATGGCCTGGTGTAGCCATGTCGCTTCAGCATTTTCCTCAAGCCCCACGGAATGCCAGCCGATTTCCTTATGCGGATTGCGCGTGACATTGGCACCCAAAACATCGGCCATGAGTTGCGCTCCTAAGCATAGGCCTAAAACCGGTTTACCCGCCGTGATAGCCTCGCGAATGGCTTGTTTTTCCTGGCGCAGCCAAGGCAATTCGGCTTCATCATGCACACCCATCGGGCCGCCCATGACAATGAGCCAGTCATAAGCATTCGTTTCTGGGGCCGTATCGCCTAAATCCCATCGCGTTTGACTTACGGTCCAGCCATGGTTTTGTAGCCAAGGTTGAATCGCGGCCAAATTTTCAAAAGCAACGTGATAAAAGGCATGGACATGTCGATTAGGCATTCTGGAAAGATATTTCCGCGCACAATCCGGGAAGGGCGCCCTTTATATATTCCTCTTCGAATTCACCTGGAGTCCAATATGACCTTCGCCTCAAAGTCTCTCTTCGCCTTCGCGGCCGTGTTAAGCTTGGGCGCCCCCCAATGGGTTCAGGCTGAAGAGCTCAATCTGAAAGAAACCCCTGAAACCACCACGGTGGCGCTCAGTCCCTTTAGTTTCGGTCCTGAATTGGGCGGCCTATTCGCTCTCAACGAGGAATTGCGCGACAAGAGTGAAGCCTTTTTGGAATTAGGTGTGGCCACCTCGGCGATATTCGCCGATCATTTCGCCTTAGGCGCCAATGTGGATTGGCTTTTGCGCGGCAGTAGTTTCGGCGGTGGCATCACCTTGGATTATATCCTTGGCCAAGGCGCCTTTCGGCCTTTCTTCGGTGTCGGGATAGGCTTGCAATACTTGGACAATGGACTCAAATTCGGCGATGCCTTTGGCGTTTCGGGAACCCTTCATCCAGGCATTCTTTTTGACATCACCGATGCCTTGCAATTGCGCCTACGAGTGCCTATCACCATGGTGACGAATCAAAATTTTGACCAATTGGCCGGCGTTGATTTCGCTTTGCTTTTCTCAAGCCCGCATCGCACGACACGGGTCAAGAAATTGAACTATTGAAATAAGAGTCAGAATTAAGGGGAGGGGCACAATACGGATTTGTGCTGCTGCACCCAGGATTGGGCCCGTTGGCGCACGTCTTTGGCGGCGCCCTCGGCCTTGGTGAAATAATATTGCCGCTTGCTGCGTCCCGCGAACATGTCACCGCCTGCTGGATCGGAAACAAAGGACTGGGATTGCCTTAAGGATTTATCGATTTCCTTAAATACCGGTGCTTGCGCCTGCACCGATTTGGTGGTCACCACAAGCATTTCTTTTTTTGTCTGCATGTAATTGACTTCCAGTTTCGCGGAGTAAACTCGTGTCCATTCGCTTTTACCCGCATCCCCGTTGATTTCGCGCAAATAGAGGTTTTCCGAGGTGATTTCCGGCTCAAGAGTGGAAGCATCGGGCAAGGCCGCGATGCAATCCTTGACGACTTCGCGGCTGATTTCCGAACTCCCGTCGATTTTGGCGTCAGCGGAAATGACGGTTACCGTCTTTTCTTCCTTGGTCGTTGCGGCTTGGGCAGTAGCGGCCGAAGCCCATCCTACCGCTGCCATGGCGGCAAAAGCCACATGGCGGGCAAAACGAGGCCCCTTGGGCATGGATTCGACCGAGACCAGCGGAATATGATTTCCAGGATTCATGAGACCTCCGTAGCGCGTTCGGCGCGAAGTGATTCTCCTTCAAGCTACATTGCCCGGCTTTTCCCGGCCATCGCCAATGAGTAACTTGTGGCCGTCAAGTCTCGAAAGGATTTTCATGCGCCCCCAAAACAGCTTCTCGGCTTTTCGTCTTTTGCCCAAAATGCGTAGGGCTGCTCTGGCCTGTGCGCCCCTCTTGGCCATTGTGATGGCGTTCACGGGATGCAGCAATAATAAGGTCACCCGGGTGACTCACGATTCGACCATCGATTTATCTGGCCGCTGGAATGATACCGACTCTCGCCTCACCGCCCAGGAAATGGTGAAAGATTGTCTCGCGGGCGCTTGGATGAACAAGTTTGTCGGCGCGAATAAGACGCCCACGGTAATTGTCGGGCAAATTCGCAATAAGAGCCACGAGCATATTTCTACCGAAACCTTTATCAATGATATCGAGCGCGCCTTGATCAATTCGGGCAAAATCGAATTCGTGGCGAATAAAGGCGAGCGCGATCAAATTCGCGAGGAAAAGGGTGATCAAAGCAGCAATGCTTCGGTTGGCACGCGCCAAGTCGCTGGCGAGGAAAGCGGAGCGCAATTGATGCTGATTGGTGATTTGAATTCCATAGTCGATAAAGAAGGCGGCAAGGCCGTGGTGTTTTATCAAATCAATTTGGAGCTGGTCGAAATCGAATCGCATAAAAAGGTTTGGATAGGCGACAAGAAAATCAAGAAGGTAGTGGACCGCAGCTCCACCTCGATGTGATTTTCCCCGCGACACGTTTAGGGCTGGTATTCGCATCAGCCCTGTTTTTTTCCGGATGCGCCAATAAGGCTTTGGTTCGATACGAGAAGCTTTCCAAGGCTTCGGCGGCGCAGGATTTCAAGCGCGCCATTGCCGAGGTTCGCAAA
>JAYUVP010000303.1:0-3282 GCA_043753995.1 Fibrobacterota bacterium | reverse complement strand
CGTTTCGAGGCGTGTGTCATTGTTCAGGCAGAAAATCCACTCGCCCCGGCATTCAGATATTCCAAAATTGTTGCCCCCGGCAAAGCCCAGATTGGTAGGAGAATGAAGGCATTTGACATAAGGATAACGATCGCGCAGGAATTCTCGCGAGCCATCTTGTGAATTATTGTCGACAATGATGATTTCAAAATCTTTGAAGGTCTGCGAAGCGATGGAATCAAGACATTCTATCAAATGGTGCCGGCCATTGTAATTGACCAATAGAATGCTTAGAAAGGGGGCAACTTGATCTCCCATTTCAATCCCTTTTTAACATCTCGGAAGCGGCTCTTTTCCATGCCTTGCCCGGTTTAAATAGCCTCGCATCGAAAAAAGTATCTCGTTCCAGCCGGTGCTTCCATTTTTCTTGCATTTGGCGGATCTCGGATTCCAGGCGGTCCCTTTTTTCGCCGGATATGTCCAATCCACGAGTCAGGCTTTCATGGTGAGTCAAACAGGCATAGGGCGTATAAACGACTCTAAGCCCTTTAGCCTGAAGAGCGAGCCCGTAATCAATGTCATTAAAGGCTAGCGGAAGACTTTCGTCAAATCCACCCACAGCCTCAAATGCCTCGCGGCGGGTACAAAGACAAGCTCCCGTTACGGCAGAAACATTTTGAATGCTTTGCGCCCTGGACATGTATCCAGCATTCCCTGCAATAAGGTCTTTGTTAAAATCCCAGCCTATATAATCCGTATCCACTTGAATGCCCGTGTGCTGATAGGTTCCGTCGGGGTATAATAAGGTAGGACCGGAAGCGCCAACGTCTTGGCGCAAAACCTGTTCAGCCAATTTTTCCATCCAATCAGCTTGTTGAATTTCGATATCGTCATTCATGAAAAGCAAGAGTGGGGACTTTGAGGCTCTTGCTCCTACATTATTGATGCGGCTCCAATTGAAGGGACTATCATCCCATACGAAGGCGCACCGATTTTCTTGCTCATAATGTTTCCGAAGCGCATCGATGTCCGCTGAACCGTTGAGGGACACCCAAATTTCGTATCTGGGATAGGTGCTATTGGTCAAGACGCTATCCAGGCAACGGATCAAGGTGCCTTCGCGGTTCATGGAGGGAATGATTAAGGTGATGGCCGGCCAATCGGCTACGGAATGCATGACCTTCACCGTGCCATAAGCTAAACCGAAATCCGCGGCATGTCCCTTGCCAGTCCTTTGCGAGTGGGCGGCTACGGCAAGACGACCTGCTTCCCAGGCCTTTGGCTTTCCCTGCCCATTCCTTCCGGCTGCGGTGGAGTCACGATGTCGGCGCCAGTGGTAAAGGATTTTTTTCACGTGGTGAAACTGGGCCCCTTTTTCCAGACAGCGAAGTAAAAAATCATAGTCTTGCGCTCCATCGTATTTTGAATCTAGCGGCCCCACCTCCTGGAAAAGTGTGCTTTTGATACAACAGAGATGGCAAACAAAATTGTGGCTAAGGAAGCTTTCAGGTGCAAAGTCCGGCTTGAGATTTGGCGGCGAAGGCAAATTCAGATTTGGGCTGACTACATCCTCGTCGCTATAAAGGACATCTGCTTGGGTCGATTCGGCGGCTTTGGCCATGGCTGATAAAGCATGCTCTTCCAAATAATCATCGTGATCCAAGAATGCTACGTAATCGCTCTTAATCGCAACTGTGAGGTGGTTCGTATTTCCCGAAATGCCCAGATTCTCGACAATGGGATAAAGTTTCAGACGAGGATCCCGCCTTGCTAGGGATTGCAGCTCGGCAATGAGCCCCGGAGACAATTCACAAAGGCCGATTCTCAATTCCCAGTGTGGGTGGCTTTGCCTTTGGACACTATGGATCGCCTCTAGTAACCACTTAGGGCGGGTTCGGAAGGCTGGCAATAGTAAGGTGAAGCTTGTTTTGTGAATTACAGGGCTACCGAAATTCTTCAGTGCACTTGTGTTGGCGATTCTGGCTTCATAGCGCGCACACCAATAACGCAACGTATGCTTTGCCTTGCGGTAAACCGATCGCCAGTCCTTTTGCAGCATGCTTTTAGGAATCATGGGATAACCATTGCTCCAGCTGGGCGCCCAAAGATTCAATAGAATGGTTGGCTTCAATGCATTGTCGGTTGATAGTCCGTAAAGCCTGCAAGGAGGCATCGCTCCGTGCAGCTGTATTTACGCAAGCCTGGGCGATTTCAGAAGGCGTCTCCGCCAATTCGATTTTTAAATCGCCCAAACCCTCAGCCCCAAGCGAAGTACTCACCAGGGGAATACCGAAAGCTGCAGCCTCGATCATTTTCGTTCTCATCCCTCGCCCGGAAAGCACGGGATTGACGAAAATTCGAATCTTCCTGTAAAATGAGGCAAGATCAGCAAAGTTATCCATATACTCAATACGAGAATCACAAAATTGATTTCGGACTTCAAGTGGGATGCCTGTCCCGGCCACACATATTTTGAATCCTGCGTCAAGACGCCAAATTTCTGGCGCAATATTTTGTAATAAATGTCGAATAGCGTCAAGATTCGGAGCATGTTTGCAATTCCCGATAAAGCCGACGCAGGGACTGGGATTCAGGGATTCGACCAGGGGGTAAAGATTCAGGGGAAGGCCATAGCCTAGAATATGCAGGGGAATGCCCGGCATTGCCTTGGAGAGCAATTGTCCTTCGGGTTCCGATATTGCAATTAAGCCAGACAATTTCGATGCCTTTTGCCGGTAATAATGGCGCGCTTGATGAATTCGAATGCGTCGGAAAAGCCGGCGCACTGGATTCCGGGTTTGGTGTATTCTTTTCGTGATTGTTTCTAAAAACAAGTCATCCTCTAAGTAAATAGTTTTCCCCATCAAGCTGCTTTCCGGGAGGTCCAACAGTGAAAGCGCCAGGGGATATGCCAAAACCGAGGCGTCATATCGGTTTTCCTTAAAGAACGATTTCAACTGTCCTTGGCTTTTTTCAAGAGTCGATGGAATTTCAATCGGCAATTCAGTGAAATTGCGCAAGTCCCTCGAGCTTCTTTTCTGCAGATTCAAGTAAAGGATGTTGTTGAATTCGGCTGGTGCAATTCCGGGAGCCTTCCTGGATTCGGCTTCGCCATTGCCATCGAAGCAAAGCAAGTCGACCGTATGTCTTTGAGCTAGGTATTGTGCCAAGGCAAAGAGGCGTTTCGCCCCGCCGAATCGAGTTTCCGCATAAAGCCATTGCGAAGAGGCAAATAGGATTTTCATACTATTTCATATCCAACAAACAAGGCGGTATTAGCCAGCAAGCATTCTTCCAAATTTG
>JAYUVP010000302.1:0-15597 GCA_043753995.1 Fibrobacterota bacterium | reverse complement strand
CTCAAAAGAAAATGGTTTCAAACTCTACCGTGGTCTCGAATCGCGCTTGTGAGTTTTGGAGTACTCATTGTTCTGTGCACAGCCTTAGGCCATGAAAAGATTGAGCAATCCTTTGTGATTGCCGATTTGCCTTGCGCACTTATGGCCATTGGGTTGATTATGGGGAAAGCGGGTCCGCTTGCGAAAGCCTTAGAATGGTCTGGGGTAGTTTGGCTGGGAACGATTTCCTATAGTCTTTATTTAATACATGCGCCTCTCATACATTTGATTTGGCAGTCCTGGGTAGAACCAATTGGGATATCTGACGGTCAACAATTCCTTTTCTTGTCGGCCATCGGAATCCCCATTGTGATCGTTGCATCCACTATTTTCTATCGCGCTTTCGAACGCCCTTTCATTTCGACGAAATACATTCAAGGCAGTATGAAAAGCACAGTAAGAATGCATTCTCAAGCCGAAACCCAATCACCTAAACACCAATCGAACTCCACAGGATTGCCCTCATGATGAAATTTTTCTTTTGGGTCACAGATTTAGGCTTCCTCGCCTACTGGCTATTGGCCGCATTTGCCAATTTACCTCCTGAATATTTATTTAAAGACTATGATAATCCGCTAATGGTAGCTTGGAATTGGTCTTTTCTTCCCTTAGACCTCCTCATTTCAGCTACCGGGCTTTCCTGCCTTTGGTACGGCAAGCGAAATACATCACGGTCTGAAAATCTGGCCATCATCTCACTTACCTTAACGGCATGTTCGGGATTGCAAGCGGTTTCATTCTGGGCGATCCGTTCTGATTATAGCCTCAGCTGGTGGGCCATGAATCTTTACTTGCTTATATATCCGCTCTTCTTTTTGGCACCAAGGTTACGCAAGAGAAAAGTCACTCCATGAAATTTTTCACTCCCCTTGTATTTACTGCCCTGCTCCTATTTTCAGTTTCGGCTTTTTCTACTCCTACGGCAAATGGGAATATTATCGGCTTCTGGAGAACGGAGGATAGTTCTTCTATTGTCGAAATAAATCCTTGTGACCCATTTTTATGCGGTAAAATTATTTGGCTAAAAGAACCAAACGATAAAAAAGGCATTCCCTGGACAGACTCCTTCAACCCAGATCCCAAATTAAGATCAAGAGCAATCATGGGCCTGACCATACTGATGGGACTGAAAGAGGGAGAAAATGGAAGGTGGAAAAATGGAACCATCTACGATCCTAATTCTGGTAGCACCTATTCTTGCCATGTAAAATTGAAAGACTCCGATCATTTGGTCTTTCGTGGGTATGTCTTGAATCCACTTTTTGGCCGCAGTGAAACCTGGCGACGGATTAAGCCTACTGGGAACCCATTATCCGACGATTTAGCTTCTGAAGAGTGACCCCAAACTTTAAATCCGGTTGGGAACATACAATTATGCAATTGGGTATTTCCCTATGATCACCCGTCTGAAAAAGGTTTTTTAACTATATCAGGCAAAACGGAGTGTGCTATGGCCCCAATCTCTGCGGAAATGCAAAGTCAACTCGGCGTGGATGTTTTCAATCTCTCAGAAATCATGTATGCAAGCGCCTCTTTCTGCACCCAGAATGAGGTTTTACTGCTTATTTCGCAAATGCAAAAAATTTGTGGGTTTGACTATGCCATACTTGCCATGATTAAGGAGACCAACAACCTTACGTATCAACCTGCCGGGCTAATCAACCACAGTTACCCCAACCAATGGCTTGAAATATACCAGCGAGAATCCTTTACCAATATCGATCCAGTATTTCTCGCTCATGCGCGAAACCCCGGAACCCGACGCTGGAAAGACACCTACCTGACCAAACCCCCGCCAAGCCGATTTCTTTCCACTGCCAAGGAATTTGGCCTATACGATGGTTGGACAATAGGACTCCCGAATCGCAATGGGCAAGAAATCAGCTTGATGTCCTTTAGTTGGAAAAATAACCCTCCCGAAGAAAGGCACGGCGCCCTTTTGCATTTAGCTGCGCCCCACCTTCACCAAGCCTTAGTGCGGGCACTAGGGGATTGTCGTGCTCCATTAGCAAACGATTTGACCCCTAGGGAATCTGAAGTTGTTACCTGGTTGAAACATGGCAAGAGTAATTGGGAAATTGCCACCATTTTAAATATTTCTGAACGCACCGTGAAATTTCACATAGGCAATATCATGTCTAAATTAAATGCCGTGAATCGTGGTCATGCCGTGGCGCAGGCTATTGTACATGGACTTTGATACGACGTATTTTTAGTGAAATGATGAGGGCCGCGATACTCACGCCAATCTAGCTGACAGGCCACGGCTCCTAATTCTGAGTTCGGTCTATCTAGCATTCGACAGGGAAAACCCTGCATTCGCAGCAACCTAGCGACTCGAGGCGTGGTTGCGAAATAAAGCACCACCACATGCGAGGCTTGGCACCATTTCCATAAAGAGGCATAAAGCATTTCACTAACAAATACCTGCCTACCTTCCCACAAAATACGCTGGGATCGATATTTTTCCTCAATGCATAGCCTAGAAATTTCAGCCGTTTCCAAATTGGATTCGAGTGTGAGGCCACTTGGCAAAAGCCGGGCAAACTCATTTTCCAGCATAAATGCATGTGGGCGGCGAGTCAGACGTAAATGCCCTATCACATCCTTATTTCGGAAAACACCTAAATGCACCGATACGGAATCATAGGAGTCTGATTCACATTCAGTATTATTAGACCCCACCCACCCAAGCTCATCAACGAAAACTCGATGTCGCATTTTTTCAGCGGCACGCTTATACCATTCCGCTTGAAGCACCATAGTAAAGAATGCCTCGGGGCTATGGTCAATTTGTGTCGTAAAATGACCGCTTTCTTGAATTTCATTTGTCATGGGCGCAACACTCTTTTTGGTTATGAATTTAGGGAGTGTTTAACAATTTCCCGCCCACAACTGCCCTGTCCTTATGTACAGGGACCCAATCCAATACTGTAAATATCCAAGCCAATTAACGGGAAATAGGGCGAATACGTTACACTAAAATTTATGCCCTTACTCCTGCATTCCCCTTTTTCCCCATCCCCCAAAACAGACCCAATACCTGGGAGGCAACCAGAGTTGCAGTCACCGAAATCAACGGGTTCCAAGGCCAGGCGAGATTAAGCCATGGGGTCCAAAGGCCCGGTGGCAAAATCGGGATTTTCGAAACTGGCAAAAGGCTGAGCATGCCGCAAACCGCACCCAGCATGACGGCCTTGGGCGGGGTCCCCGGGCGGAAAAAAGCCAAGAGAAAAATGCCCAGCAGAGGTCCGGTGAAAAGCGAGGTGAAAAAGAGAGCCTTGGTGAGGATGGAGGCGTCACCAAGAGCACAGAGAAAAGACGCCAGCATGCCCAATAGACCCCAAAGCCAAACCCAGCGGCGGGCTTTGGACAAAGTGATCACCTGACCCTTGGGCGAGGGCAATAAATCGATGACCGTGGTATTCGATAGCGCCGTCAATACCGAACTGAGCGCACCCATATCGGCAGCGAGGATAGCCGCCACCAGGAGGCCTTTCACTCCCGTGGGCAATACATTGACGATGAAATAGGGCAAGACTTGATTCACCTTGGTGTCGGCGGGAAGGACTTGGACATGCGCCACCTGGAAATACACGTAAATGAAGGCGCCCACGGTGAAAAAAACAAAGCCCACGCAAATGCCTAGCAAGGAAGAGGTGATAGAGGAGTAATTTGCGGTGCGGAGGCTTTTCGTGGAGAGATAGCGCTGCACGAATTGTTGATCGCAGCCGCGTATGGCCACTTCGAAAACGGTGTAGACAATGCATGCAGAAAGCACATTACGATCGCTGCTCGGATCGAAAGAAAAGTCGAGCCAGCGCGTTTTTCCCGCATCCGTTGCCATTTGCCAGGTTTGTGAAAAGGAACCGACCGAATGCACGACATAGGCGATGCACAAAAGGCCACCGCCGATGAAAATGCAGAATTGCAGTATGTCGGTAGTGGTCACAGCCTTGATGCCGCCCAAAGAAGTGTAAAGCATGGCGAATACAGCCATGCTGACGGCGCAGGCGGCAAAGGACAAGCCGGTGATTTTCATGAGCACTAGGGACGGGCCATAAATCAGCATTCCCATGCGCAGCAGCAAATGGCAGGAATAAAAAGTCGCAGCCATGACGCGAACGGGCCGGGAGAATCGCATTTCCAATAATTCATAGGCGGACTGAATGCCGCTATTCCGAAATCGAGGGATGAAGAAAACGCCCACGATGATGATTGCGAAAATCGATCCCACATTGAGCATGAGCAGGCGCATGTCATTGGCATAGGCATCGGCAGGATTGCCCAAAAAGGTATTGGCGCTGACCGAGGTGGCAATGAGGGATATGCCCACCGCCAGCCACGGCATATTGCCGCCCCCGAACATGAAATCCTTGATGTCTTTATTGCTGCGCGAGAAATAGACGCCGATGCCGGCGACCATGACGAAATAAAGCCCGATGACGAGCCAATCTATCCAGGTGAACATTCAGGGATTATTACAAAAAGAAATGGGTTCTGGGGAGATCACGGTCGCGAATAGGCCAGGATTACTCAACGGTCCACTTCAGAAAAGCGGAATTCCCTGCCTGTATTCGACGCCATCGGGCATACGCAAGACCCCTAGGTAAAACCGGCCCTTGAGCTGGGTGGGTAAGGACAGAATCTCCTGACCCGTGACAGGCGATTCAAATGCCTCTTGCCCTTGGATGTCGAGCAAACGAAAATCCCCTCGTCCTTCAAGCTCGAATGCCATCGCGTGACCGCCTTGAGGAATACGTCGCAAACTCATTTTAGCCGAGCCCAGTCGGGGTTGAGCCTTCGATTGGGGTTGCAAGTCCGCAATACCTGGAATGGCGTTCAAGGTATACCATGCCTCATAGGCCCAAGGCCGGCTATTATCTGCCGCTCGAAACTCGTCATGCAATTGAATTTGCACCACATACCCGGCTTTTAATTTGGGAAGGGTCAATTGGACCTTGCGCTTATCATCGGAGAGTCGGGCTTCGGTCACCGCTAGATCCTGCGAATCGATTTTGGGGCTGCCATAGTTAAAAGTGGATTTAAGTCGCCATTGGCGGACACAATAACCGGCGGTGTCGGAAGCGCTTGCTGCGACAGGATGAGTGAATTCGATTTCCATCCCCGTTTTCTGAGCACGAATGGCGAGCATTTCAAAGGCCGTCGAGGACTTGGGGGTGAGTTTCTCCAGGGCTCCGGGTGCCGGTCTTTTTTCGCTATGCACCCACCAGCTCTCATAGTTTTCAATGGTCAATTCACCGACATAAATGGCCCCGTCCTCATCGCTCAGCAGCCTCAGTCCCCCCGAAGCCAAGCCTCCGGTCATAGGAAACAAAGCGCCCTGATAGCGGTCATTCACCTTTTCCAAGAAGATTCGACTGAGATTCGGGACCACATAATCGCCTACCAACATTTGCCCGGTGAATTTTCCTTGGGTCATGAGTAGAGGCTGTCCTGGCGAGCGTAAATGCTTTGGGAACCAAATTGCAGGCAAGGAATACTTCAAGCTTGCATCCCAGGAGTCGCAGGGGACCAAACCATAAAATTCGTCTTGGCGCACATGGACTAGTCGATTGGCCGCAACCCATTCTCCGTCATTATCCGTCGCGAAAATCTCCCCTTCGGGTCCAAAACCAATTCCATTGGGTTCGCGCAAACCTTTGCCCCATTTTTGGGTTTGTCCCTGGGTATTAACGGCATGCACTAAGCCCCGCTCCGACCACGGAAGGCAAGGCCCGGGTTCATTCACAAAGTGGTAGGCGCCTAATCCTGTGTAAAAGATCCCATCGCGATAGCGTAAATTCAGGGCCCAGCGGCCCCACCCCCCTTCCATCTTCGAATCTGGATAGGCCGCTATCGTCGCGAGCGAATCGATACTGCCGTCACTATTCACATCGATTAGCCGAACCAGTTTTTCACGCTGCGAGACATGGATGGCGCCCTCTGCTACGGCCAATCCCATCGGATGTTCGAAACCATAATATATGGTGCGGAACGAGGGGGTGACCGCAGGCGCCGCGCGTGCTCCAGAGAGGATATGCACCCAACCATGTCCCCCTCCATTATTGATATGAATGGAATCTTGCATGGCCAATACCGCCATATCCCCGTTAGGCAACCAATCCATGCCTACCACCTTGTTGGGAACGCCCCCCGGCAAAAGGGAGGTGATGGTAAAATCAGGATGCACGGAATCCAAGACACCCGACCTCGCAGTGAAGTTGTATTCGGCATGCGCATTCAGCCATGCAACCATCAAAAGTCCGAAGGCAAATGAACAATGCATAGGGTACCCTCTGCGCTACGTATTCAAAATCCAGAACCGAATCGCGATTCGCTTTCTCAATGACTTCTCATCAACGCTTCAATCTGCTTACGGGATCGAGGAAGATGCGAACTTAGAACTTCATGCCCCTCGCTGGTGACGCGAATATTGTCTTCAATGCGCACGGTAATTCCGCGATAGGCTTCCGCAACCGTCTTGTCGTCAGGCTTGAGGTAAATACCGGGCTCTAAAGCCAGCATAACTCCATCATTAAGGGTGGGTTTCCAATTCAAGTCGAAAGCGAGGGGATCATGCACATCCAAGCCTATGGGATGGCCAAGGCCCGTCGGAGCGTATTCGAGGTAACGCTTCGAAGCCATGATTTCTTTCTTGTCGCCGGTGATTATACCCTGTTGCAATAAACCATCGATCAACACCGACCAACTGACTTGGAACAAGTCATAAAAATTGACTCCGGGTTTGACCAAGCTAATTGAAGAATCCTGGGCTTTCAGGACAATGTCATAAACTGCTGCTTGTTCTGCCGTGAAGGTTCCGCTGACGGGTAAAGTCCTTGCCAAATCCGCGGCATAATAGCCGTATTCAGTGCCGAAATCGATTAAGACCAAATCGCCCGTGCGCATTTGCCTATTGTTTGCGGTGTAATGAATGGTGGAAATATTTGGCCCAGAAGCGACGATAGTGGTGAAGGATGTCCTGGGGCAACCATTCACCCGACGAATGAGATCCAGCACGGATTCAATTTCGAATTCAAACATGTCGGGCTTAAGTGCCTTCATGACTTCCGTAAAAGCTTGAACCGAAACATCCACGCTTTTTTGTATTAAGCGGATTTCCTGGGAGTCTTTAATAAATCGAAGGCCATCGGTAAGAGGATAAAGGTCGGTGATTTGGCTTGGCTTACCTCCGGCAGCTCGAAATAAAGCTGCGGCAGAATCGTTTTCTGCAAGGTTGGTGTAAACTAAAAGAACCGTATCGGCCGCCAAAAGGGTCTGAATGGTTTTTGGCAGAGAGGAAATGGCATAGGCAGAATCGGCACCGTAAAATTTCTTGGCCCTATCCGGCCCCCACACGGGACCGAGCATTTGGGTTTTCGCCGAATCTCTTGCTTCTACGAATAAGAGGAATTCGCACCTTCCATCCGACTTGCGGCGCAGAATGGCCGCCGCATTGGGTTCTTCGAATCCGGTCAAATAATAAAAGGTGGATGAGGGCCTAAAATCATAATTGACGTCGCCATTCCGGAGGTAAAGCGCATTGGTGGTGACGAAGGCCATGCTCCCCGGAGCCAGGCTTTTAACCAAAGCATCTCGCCGGCCAGCAAATGCGGCGGAATCAAAGGTGACCTCGTACGGAAAGAGCTTTTCCGGAAAGGCGGAATCCTGGTTTTGGGTCACCGAATCACCGCAATGGATGAAGACGATGGCCGATAGGAAAAAGACAACCAGGCGAGAGGCTGAACCAGAGGCAAGTGATAGAATGGAAGATTTTTTCGCGCTCATGCCGGATGGTTCCCCAGCCCATAAGGTACTGCTAGCAAAGCAGAAGGGATTGGGGATTCAGCTCAAAGCAGGCCGGAATAGGTGACATACTGGCCGTCTACGGCGGGAAAAGGGTGGCATAAAGGAGGAGAATAGCAAATCAGTGAAGGCAAAGACAATGAGGTATAGCGGTTTGGCATGGCAATGAATCAGCGCAGGTGCCCTCAATTGACATCCGTAACCGGATCCTTGCCGTGCATTTGGTAATAACTTCCAGACCATTTGAATTGGGCGGATTTCTTTGCACTGACTGATTTTTTCAAATCGTAAACGCCTTTGGTTTTTCGTTTAACAATATCAAGGGTGGCTGAGCCGCCATGAAGCTTAATTGAGCGCGGTGATACGGCCCAAAGTCTCCATGGCGGCTTCAAGACGAGGAGACCAGGGATTACCCGCACTAAGCCTGACAAAGGATGTGAAGCGCCCTCGTGGCGAAAAAATCGGCCCCGGAGCAATGCGAATGCCCTTTTGTTCAGCAGCTTGGGCCAAGGCAACCGCATTTATGCGCTTGGGTAATTCTACCCATAGGGTGAATCCACCTTCGGGAAGAGCCACCTTGGTGCCTAATGGAAAATGTCGCAATACTGCTTGGAATAATTGATTCATTTGCTTTTCCAGGGCTGGCCGCAAACGCCTTAAATGCCTTTCATAAGCACCGCTTGCGAGATACTGCGCCAGCACAGCTTGAGGCAAGGTCGCCGAGGCCAAGGTGTTCATCACCTTTAAGCGGCTGACCCTTTCTAGGTAACGCCCAGGTGACACCCATCCCACCCGCGCTCCGGGGTCTAAGGTTTTGGAAAAAGAGGCACAATGCAAAACCAAGCCCTTTTTATCGAAAGCCTTGATGGGCTTGGGCCTTTGCGGACCATAATGAAGGTCGCCGTAAATATCGTCTTCCACCAAGGGCAAATCACGCTTGGCAAGCATATCATAAAGCCGTTCCTTGCTGGATTCGGGCATGAGGCTTCCCAAAGGATTATTGAAATTGGGTGAAAGCAAGCAGGCCTTAACCGGATGTCGTTTTAAGGCCGAATCCAGGGCATCTAAATCAATACCGGTTCGTGGATGAGTTGGGATTTCCAAGGCGCGTATTCCCAAATTCTCCATAGCCTGTAGCAATGCGAAATAGGTCGGCGATTCGATGGCGACGATGTCGCCCGGCTTGACTATGGCCCGCAAGGCCAAGTTCAGGGCTTCCAGGCAACCGCTGGTGATAAGGCAGCTTTCGGGATGAAGCCCCAAGCCTCCGCCCCATAGCAGGCTACGCTTTGCGATTTCCCGGCGTAATTCGGCATGCCCCGGAGGCAGGAGATAAGCCCGTGCTTCCGGGCCCATTTCGCGAGCAACACGGCCGGTCAAGGCATTCAGCGCCTGGGTCGGCAGCAATTCCAAGGCGGGAACCGCCGCCCCCAGGGGGATTTCATCGCGTCTTCGCGACGGAGCGAGCAGGCGCGACACCATGTCTCCCACCGTGACCTCGGTGGGCGAAGCCGCCGGAGCCGAAAGCAGGGGTGCTTTGGGTAACTCTAAGGAGACGTCCCTGACATAATACCCCGATCTCGGCTTGACCAGAATTCTGCCTTGCGCCTCCAGCCAAGCATAGGCCGCCATGGCTGTGGCCGGGCTAATGCGCCTTTGACGGCAAAGCTTTCGAATCGAAGGCAAGGCATCGCCGGGGCGTAGCGAGCCTTGAAGCATCGCATCCCGCAGGGAATCGGCAATGCGGTGATAGAGAAAGTCTTTTTCCATCTGTTATGATCTTAAAATAGGATATCTGAATCTGTTATTGTTTTTTGCCTGTCCTATTTTCCTGTTTAGACCTCTGAACCTTTAACCTTGAAGCCCGGAAATCGCCATGCCTAGCCCGCTTAGCCTCCCAACCCCGACTCTCGGGATGAACACGCCAAATTCCGAGGGCTCACCGACAGTATTCGGCAGCGCTTTTGGGTCCTCTCTTTCCGTAGCGGAATATGCCAACGGAGAATGGCGAAAGCCGCAATTTTTACCCATGCAGGAGTTGTCGGCCTCGCCCGCCTGGTGCGCCCTGCATTATGGCCAAATCGCATTCGAAGGCCTCAAGGCATTTTCCGATACGGACGGCTGGAAAATATTCCGGGCTGACCGGCATCATGCCCGGCTGGTTCGCTCTTGTGAACGCTTAATCATGCCGCCTCCGCCTTGGGAGCATTTTCTCGAAAGCTTGGCGCAAACCTTGGTCGGAATTCCGACCGAGGATGCGGTTTATTTACGTCCCTTTGTCACGGCATGGGATGCCTTTCTCGGCGTGCGTGCCGCCACGCACTATCGACTTTTCACCTTGGCTTGTCCGGCCTCCTCCTACTTTAAACCAGGAAGCGACGGCTTGCACCTCCGCACCGAAACCCAGCATGTTCGTGCATGCATCGGTGGTACCGGCGATATTAAGACGCCGGGAAATTATGCGGCTTCGCTCGCGGCGGCGGCACAAGCCAAACAAGAAGGTTATTCCGATGTGGTTTGGCTCGACTCCCGCGACAGGCGCTATGTCGAAGAAGCCGGGGCCATGAATATTTTCTTTCGCATTGGCGATACCTTGGTGACTCCGGCCTTGCAAGGATCGATTTTAGCCGGGGTCACGCGCGAATCGGTGATCGCTATCGCTAAAGAATTGGGCTATTCGGTCGAAGAAAGACCGGTGTCGGTGGAAGAAATATCCCAAGCTCACCTTTCCGGGAACTTATTGGAGGCATTCGGCACTGGCACAGCCGCAGGCATAGTTCCCATTGCCCGAATCGACCATCTGGGCGAAGCCCTATTCAAGACTAAACTGGACTTATCGAATTCATGGACCTTGACACTGCGCGATCAATTGAAAAGCATTCAAGGAGGCGTCATGCACCAAGATTGGGGATGGAGGTTTCATACCAAATAAATTTTATGCATCGGAATCTCGGTAAATCGTAGATTTGAAATCCAGGGAATTGAAGCCATTGCAATATCAAGTCAGAACTGCAAACCTGGAGGATGCCTTGGCAATCGATGGATTGCTTCAAGAGTCCTATCCTAAACTTATGGCATCCTCCTACAATGAGGCTGTCCTTATTCCCGCGTTGAAGTTGATGACCAAGTCAAACCCTAGCCTCATACGTTCCGGCACTTTCTATGTAGCCGCACTTTCGAATGGGCTCCTAGTCGGTTGCGGTGGTTGGTCCCTAGAGCAACCCGGAACGGGAAACATCCAGCCAAACTTGGCACATATACGCCATTTCGCAACGCATCCAGATTGGATAAGACGTGGCATCGGACTAGCCATCTATGGTGCCTGCGAAAGTGCCGCTCGATTAGTCGGCGTTAAGGCCTTTGAATGTTATTCAAGCCTCAATGCAGAAAAATTTTATACCGCTTTAGGTTTCCAAAAAATTCGAGAATTCGATATTGAATTCCAGCCGGGCATAGGCTTGCGAACAGTCATGATGCGCCAATATCTTGGGCCCATGTAGCGGCAAAAAAATGGATAGGCATAGCATTGACCCGCATTCGTAGTTGCTATTCCCCTCAAAGATAGACCGGGGAGGATGTCGAGGCCGACCTTACCAAGCGGAGCGGGCAGAAAGAATTCAGGCCGAGGCGGGGAGGGGCGGAGCCTCTCCCGTAACCTTAATCTTATGTTCTTAGAAAATTTTCTTCCATTTTTACCCGATATCTGAACCACAAAGGCCGTCCCTCCCTCTAGTATGAGTATCAGACTGGATGCTCATGCAATTCCGATTTTCTTGCTTACTCCTTGCTTTGGCCATGATTGGCGTGCCCCAGGCGGCCACCTTCAACTATGCCGAAGCCTTACAGAAGTCCATACTTTTTTATGAGGCCCAGCGGTCAGGCCCCGTACCAGCCTGGAATCGCCTCGACTGGAAAGGCCCTTCAGCCCTCACCGACGGCCAAGATGTTGGCCTCGATCTCAGCGGCGGTTGGTATGACGCCGGCGATCATGTGAAATTCCATTTTCCTCTGGCGGGCAGCGCTACCTTGCTGGCCTTAGGCGCCATCGAGTATGCCGAAGGTTATCGCAAAAGCGGCCAGCTTCCCCACTTGCTCAACAATTTGCGGTGGGTGGCCGACTATTTCGTGAAATGCCATCCCGAGGCAAATGTTCTCTATGGTCAGATTGGTAATGGAGACGATGATCACAAATGGTGGGGGTCCGCCGAAGTGATGCAAATGGCGCGACCTTCCGCGAAAATCGACGCCACCCATCCTGGCTCAGACCTCGCTGGCGAGGTGGCTGCAGCACTTGCCGCCATTTCTATGGTTTTCAAATCTACTGATGCTGCTTATGCCGACAAGCTTTTGCAGCATGCCAAGCAAATTTTTGATTTCGCTGACAAATATCGTGGCAAGTATTCCGAAGCCATACCCGGTGCTAAAGCCTTTTACAATTCGTGGAGCGGCTTTGAAGATGAAATCGTCTGGGGCGCCCTTTGGCTGCACCTGGCCACCAAGGATGCGGCCTATCTCGCCAAGGCGGAAGCGGGCTATGCGGCGCTAGGCACCGAACCTCAATCCACCACGCGTTCCTATAAATGGACGCATGCTTGGGACAATAAGGCTTTTGGCAGTTATGTGCTTTTGGCCAAGATCACGGGCAAGGCTGTTTATAAGCAAGACGCAGAGCGGTGGCTCGACTATTGGACGGTTGGCGTGAATGGTCAAAAGGTGGGATACACTCCCGGCGGTTTGGCTTGGCTCGACACTTGGGGCTCATTGCGGTACTGCATGAACACCGCCCTCTTCGCTCTACTCTATTCTGACCATGTCGCTGCTGGAACAAAAAAAACAACTTATCACGATTTCGCGGTTAGGCAGGTGAACTATACCCTCGGCGACAATCCCGAGAAGCGCAGCTTCGTCATCGGCTTCGGCATCAATCCGCCAACTAAGCCTCATCATCGAAGTGCCCACGGTTCTTGGGCCGATAAAATGGATGTGCCAGTGGAAACCCGCCATATTCTTTATGGGGCTCTGGTGGGTGGCCCCGGCAAGGACGATAAATATGTCGATAGCCGACAAGACTATGTGATGAATGAAGTGGCTACTGACTACAATGCCGCCTTTACCGGCGTACTCGCGCGCATGGTACAAGAATTCGGGGGCACACCCTTGGCGAATTTTCCGATGCCTGAAACCCGGGATACCGAATTCGAAATTACGGCTAAAATCAATACTGCAGGAACAAATTTCACTGAGATTTCAGCTCGCTTACTCAATAAGACGGCTTGGCCTGCGCGCATGGGCATGCCTTTGAAAATTCGTTACTTCGTCGATCTCACCGAAGTTTTCGCGGCGGGTTATAAGCTTGAGGATGTCACCTTGCGCATGGGTTATAACCAAGACAGCTCGGCCAAGGCTCCCGTCTTATTGCCCGCCGTTGCCGGAAAAAATCTTTTCATGGTTGAAATCGATTTCAGTGGGGCCAAGATTTATCCTGGGGGCCAATCACAGCATTCCAAGGAAGTGCAATTCCGAATTGGCTTGCCGGCGGAAGCCAAAGCAGGAGCTTGGGATCCGAGCAATGACCCGTCTTATTTAGGCTTGAAGGTGGGCGGCACCGAAGCTGCGGTGAATCTCAAGATGGCGGCTTATGAAAGCGGTCGCCGGGTTTTTGGTGAGGATCCGGAGGGAACCTTTATCTATCAAGGTCTGAAGCGACGTGAAACCCGTAGGCTTCCTCATGGACCTATGGTGAAGTGGTATTTTTTCGGGTATGATTTGAGTGGAAGGATGAACGTATTGCCTTGATCAAGGGGAATAATTCAGATCCATTTGATTTAAATTTTACAAGGGGATAACCATGGATTAGTTTTTTGACCTACCCAAGGGCAGGTCGGAGATGAAGCCATTCGGCGCTTTCAAAGGTGCAGGCGTTTTCTGCGCTGAGCTATTTTTATTCGGATTTTTGTCGGTAAATGGCAGCCCAACCGGACACGATAATGCGTCGAAAACATCCCCAATAACTGGGAAATATTTCAACCAAGTTGTCATCCATGATTTTTATACTGGAGGCGAATTTGATTCGGTCTTCAAGCACCTAGCCCCTTTCTATTCCCAACATTTTACCGATTCTAACCCTGGACTAGGTTCAGTCAAAACGACATTCAATCGGTTGGATAGCTTATTTGCAGCCAAGCATTTAGGCGTGATTTATGCAGCCAATCCGAATACCCTTGAAAAAGGCAAATATTATCTAAACCTGCTAATTGAACTCGCTCCTGAATCGGAACTGGCAGACATGGAGCCTTCGGGTGCCATTTATATTGAGTTTGAACGCCTGAAAAAAGAGTATGCGGCGCGACAACACAATAGAAGCCGCACAAATCAGAATGTTTATGCGCGGAATGATTCTATACCCACCAGGCGAGATTCGGTCATTGTGGTCAAACCCGCTTCTACCCCCCAACCTAAAAGCAAGATTAGTCCATGGGTTTGGCTGGCAGGCGTCGGCGGCCTAGCAGCCGCAATATCCGCCGCCTATGTCTTGTCTGATGTGGGAGAAAAATCACCCACCAAGGCCGCCACCGATTGGGATGTCAAAGTTAAAGTCTCTGAGGAATGAAATACATGCGTGCAATATCCAGGTTTTTATTGGCGTCCATTCTTGTGTTGTTTTTTAACGGATGTGGAGCCAAGGCTGGAACCGAACCAGAAGATTCGGTTCAACCCATTTCATTCACTATCGGTTCTGGTTTAAAGGGCATTTCGCCAGACAGCCTATTTGTTTCGATGCAGGTGGGCGATAGCGGTGCCATGCAAAATTTCACCTTCGATTGGCGTAGCGGGGTTGCCAACCGCACATTAAGCGCTTCGGTAGGAGAAAAATTCAAAATCCAATTCAAACTTTACGCCTGCAAAAGCTTGATTGCCCAGGGTGAAACATCGGGGGTTTTTGAAAAAGAAATGGCCATTCCTCTGCATCCCATTTGGAATGACTCAGCGATAGCTGCTGCCAAGCTTTGCCGCAATTCTGCCCAATGTCTTATGGCCGACCCAAGCACGATTTACTCTCTGGCCTTGGCAGGAAAAGCCTTTTCGATGCCGACAGCATGCGACTCGGTGGCCATCTACCGTTGGGTAATACGTCAAGACAACGACACCGTGTTGACCGGATCGGGATCCAAAATCTCCTTCGTATTGCCGGACTCACTGAACGGGTCGAAGCTTTCCGTCAAAATTCAATTGGTACTCGGTGACTCTATCACCGAGGAACGCAAGTGGACGATATCAGTTATAGACGCCCTACCGTCGGTTCGCATAAAAAAAATGACATTCAAAAACGATACTCTTGCCTCCTGGGGCAGCAGCCAAGTTTATAGCTATGACGAACAAGGCCGGCTCACATCCATTGCTATTTACGATACGCTCACACCCACGGTCGCCGCCCGATCCACATCCACTGAGTCTTTGTTTTATGATGGTTCAGGCCGTCTTAAAATGGCTAGGCGGTATTTGCCCGACAGTACAAGAATCGATAGCAATTTCAGCTATGACGCATCGGGTCACTTAGTGACGCTAGGCATAAGTGGCAATGGTACAGAAACTCTAGACAGTCTTTGGTATTCGACTCAAGGCAAAATCATTAAATCAATACGATACATATCTAAACAACGCTCCGATTCGGTCATCTATGTCTGGAATGGCAGTGCCAGCCGGAAAGATTCGGTCTTTTCCAGGGATGGATCCCGCCTGACCTTGGCT
>JAYUVP010000301.1:0-27634 GCA_043753995.1 Fibrobacterota bacterium | reverse complement strand
CACCCATTGCGGCATGTTTTCGATAGGCATGAAAAAACCAGAGAGCAGCAAGAAAAAGAGAAGGATAAACCAAATAACAAAGAGGGCTTGTTGCTGATTGCGAGTGACCGTGCTGGTTAAAATGCCGATGCCAAGCGAGCTGAGCATATAGGCCGACGCGAAAAGAATGAGGGTAGAGAATTGTCCGAGAAAGGGAATTTGAAATACCAGTATGGCCAGACCTAGGACGGCGAAAAGCTCAAGCAATCCGAGCAGAAAATACGGAGCGGCCTTGCCGAGCACCAAGGCGGTGGGGTGAAGCGGGGTGACCATGAGTTGCTCCAAGGTGCCGTTTTCTTTTTCGCGTACGATGGAAAAGCCGGTCAGCAAACCTGTGACTATGGTGACGAGAATGACCCCAATGCCTGGAACCATATACCAGGGCGATCGCAATAGTGGATTGAATAGCACTTCGGATCGAATGCCAATGGGGAGAACTTCTTGCAGCCGCAGGCCTTGGGATAGAAGGCGCGCTTCGAGAA
The DNA here is from genome assembly GCA_043753995.1 of Fibrobacterota bacterium. Taxonomy (GTDB): domain Bacteria; phylum Fibrobacterota; class Fibrobacteria; order UBA11236; family UBA11236; genus JAYUVP01. The sequence goes on along the minus strand of JAYUVP010000301.1, from coordinate 27,113 downwards.
AATCGGTGGCCCAGCGAGTGGCGATGGCCGTGAAATAACCGCGTGCCACCGAGGCCGAATTCGCATCCTGGCCATCCACCAAAAGCATGAGCGGCGCACCTGGAGGTCGATGCGGGCCTGGATCCGCAAGAGCGGCGGGATTGGCGGAGGCTTGCAGGCGCTTCCCGAAATCGGGGGGGATGACAATGCCGATACGAGCCCGGCCTTGATCCATGGCCAATCGCAAATCGGCTTCGGTATTCGCTTCTCCGGCATTCACGAATAGACCTTGCAGGGGGAGGCGCTGAAGCAGAGAACGGCTTTCGGGGCAATCGCAACGGTCCACGGTCATGACGGGCGTACGCTTGACTTCGGTCGTGATGGCGAAACCCAGGACAATGAGCTGCATTACCGGCATGATGAAAAGCAAACGCAGCGAGGCGCGATCGCGCGCGAGTTGTTGTATTTCCTTGCGGAGTATGATGAAAATTTGCGTCACAGCTTCACCTTGAATTTCGCCAGGGCTATGCCGGTGAGCAAGGTGGCTTCGCCTAATAAAACGACAAGACTTGGCCAAACAACTTCGAAGCCAACGCCCTTCAAAATAACGCCGCGCACCCATTGCAAATACCAGGTGCCCGGCAAAAGATGGGAGAGAACCCGAAGAGGAAAAGGCATGCTGGCTACTGGGAAAATGAATCCGGAAAGAATGACGGTGGGCATGAGGGTGGTGGAGAGGGCGAGTATCATGGCATGATGTTGACGCTTGGCCAAGGTGCTGATGAGCAATCCCATGCTGAGGCCGGCGAGGATATAGGCAAAACTCCCGACGGCCAAGGTGAAATAACTTCCGCGTACCGTCACGGAAAATACGACACGACCTACGGCTAAAATGAGGAGTCCAGCGAAGGCCGCTAAAACGATATAAGGGATGAGCTTGCCTACCAGAATTTCGCGCGGTTTCACAGGGGAAATCAGCATTTGCGAAAGGGTGCCGTTTTCCTTTTCCCGCGTAATGGCGATAGAGGTGAGCAAGGCCGAAATCATGAGCAGAATCACGGCCATAAGTCCCGGGACAAAAAAGAGGCTGCTGCGCTGCTCCGGGTTATAGCGCACGGCGGCGCGTATATCGAGCAAAGCGGGAGGATCGATTTCGAGATAATGCATGACCGCGCTTTGCAATAGGCCGTCGGCGCTATTGCGCAGCAAAGTCCCCACATTGGGATCGCTGCCATCGATGAGCCATTGCAATTTTGCGCCGCTGGCGCGATGCAAATCACGTCCATATCCGGCGGGTATTCGTAATATGGCGCGCACCCGGGTTTGCCGGAAGGTTTCGCGGGGATCGCTCAAGCTGGAGGAAATTCCCGCCGCGTGTAAAAAGGTGCCAGCATCAAGACGCTGAATCAAATCCCGGCTGGCAGGGCTGGCGTCGGCATCTTCCACCCAAAATCGCATATTGCGAACATCGGTATTGAGGGCATAGCCGTATAGGAACATCATCATGACCGGCATGATGAGGATGATGGAAAGTGTTTGCGGATCCCTTAGAATATGCCGCATTTCCTTGCTGGCGACGGCGAAAATGCGGGACATGCCGCCTGATTTTGCGGCTTTCAAGGCTTGGCCTCGACTGGGTTTTGCGCGAGCTTTAGGAAAACGCCTTGGAGGGTTTCTTCACCATGTTTCGCTTTGAGTTCGCTGGGCGATCCCCAGTCGGCAATGCGCCCAGAAACCATGATGGAAAGGCGATGGCAATATTCGACTTCGTCCATATAATGCGAGGTGACTAAAACCGTGGTGCCCTGCTCGGCCAAGAGGGCGAGCCTATCCCAGAAAAGCCGCCGACTCAGGGGATCGACCGAGCCCGTGGGCTCGTCGAGGAAAAGGATTTCCGGCTTGTGTATTAAGGCGCAAGCAAGGCTCAGCCTTTGTTGCCATCCCCAGGGTAACTCGCCCGTAACCCTGGCCAGCAGGGGTGTCAATTCCACCTCTTCGGCGATTTGCTTCAATCGCGTGGTGAGAGCTTGGCCGCTCAAGCCATAAAGCCGACCATATAATTCCAGGTTTTGCCGCATGGAAAGGTCAGGATAGAGCGCGAATTTTTGCGACATGTATCCGATGCGCCCGCGTATGCGCGCGCCCTCGCGAATCATGTCGCAGCCCGCCACCCGACCCGAGCCCGAGGAAGGCGACAATAGCCCGCAAAACATGCGTATGGCCGTGGTTTTTCCCGCGCCATTGGCTCCGAGAAAGCCAAATATTTCTCCGCGCTTCACAGAAACGTCGATGCCGTCCACGGCGGTAAAGGCGCCGAAGCGTCGTGTCAGGGCCGTGGCTTCTATGGCCAAATCACTCATGCTGCCTCGCCTGAAGGGCGATAGTGATTTTCAGCGATGGCCCCGGTGAGCAGGCCAAGAAAAACGTCTTCGATGCCTGCCCGGCAAGGAGTGAATTTCGCATCGGCAGGCAAAGCCCCGGAGAGTAGCGAGGCCATGCCCAGCGGCGTTGCGGCTGGGTCTTGGCCGACGACATGTAAGCGCCCTGCCATGGGATAAATGCTGCGTATGCCCTCGGGGCAAGGCCGCGAAAAGGGCCAGCGAAGGGGCGAGGTGGAATGCACCGCGAAAAGCGGGTGGGGAAAGCTGGACATCAAGTCCTGGGGATGGCCCAAGGCCAAAAGCCGGCCTTGATGCAATAGCGCCAGGGAAGAGCAAAGCTCGGCTTCGTCCATATAAGGAGTGGAAACGATAATGGTACGGCCTTGATCGCGGAGCGCGCGCAATAAATGCCAGAAGTCGCGGCGCGCCACGGGATCAACACCGACCGTGGGTTCGTCGAGTAAAAGCAATTCCGGCTCATGCAGAAGGATGCAGGACAAAGCAAGTTTTTGTTTCATGCCGCCGGATAAGGCTCCCGCCCGTCGCGCGCGAAATTCGGTGAGATTGGCGAAGCGCAATAGCTTGTCCATGCGCTCTTGGCGTTGCGCTTTGGAAAGTCCGAAAAGGGTGGCGAAAAAATCCAGGTTCTCATGCACGGTGAGATCCGCATACAGGGAAAAGCGCTGGGGCATGTATCCGATGCGTTGTCGCAAGTCCGCGAAATCGCGTCGTGGATCTTTTCCTAAAACCGACACTTCGCCAGCATCAGTATCGCGCAAGGTGGCGAGTATGCTGATCAGGGTGGTTTTACCCGCTCCATCGGCGCCGATCAATCCGAAAAGCGAGCCTTGGGGGCAATACAAATCAATGCCCTTTAGCGCCTCTTCACCGGCGAAATCCTTTTTCAAACCGCGCATATGCACGGCTGTTGGTACCGCTATCACGGTTGCGCCGTCGTGTCCTGCCAAATTTCCACGGGCATGCCGCGTTTCATTCGGCCGCTTGCATTGCTTGCCAGAGCGCGTATTTGAAAAACCAATTCATTGCGACTTTCCCGTGTTTGCGTATTCTTGGGAGCGAATTCGGCTTCATCGCTAATGGCGCGTATATGGGCCTTTTCATAGAGGCCTCGTCCATCGGGGGTATCGAGGCGAATGAAAAGGATTTTCCCCAAGCTCAATTCGGCAATCATGGTTTCCGGCACATAAAAATCTGCGCGAACTGTATCTTGCCGTGAGATTTCATAAACCGGTTGCCCGGGCGAAGCCATTTCTCCCACACCGCGATAACGCGTGATCACCTTGCCCGCAATGGGCGATCGGATTTCGCAACGGCGCATTTGATCTTCCAGGGCATTCCATTGCGCTCGGAGGGCTGCCTCACGGCCTTTTAGTCCTTCCGCGCCGGCCTGCGCGGCGCGTTGACGATCGCGTGCCGAGGAAAGCGTGGTGCGTAATTTGTCTTCTTGCTGTTCCGGAGCGCTGCCGCTTTTGACCAGGGGACCGATGCGATGCAAATCGCGTTCAACACCGCTGGCTTCCGTATGAATGGCTGCCACTTCACGGGATTTGGCGCGCAGGCTGGCTTGCAATTCCACATTCCCTGCGAGAAGTTGTTCGCGTTGCCAATGCAGAGGCATAGTATCCAACCGAGCCAGGACCTCGCCTGCCTGCACGGAATCGCCTTCTTGCTTGGTCACCTCGACCAAGGGCCCAGCCACGGAAGGCGCCAAAGTAAAATGGTCGATTTCAATATGAGCTGAGCCTAGAAAATGGGGATCATCTCCCCGGCGGCAAGCCACCGTGATCAAGGAGGACATGCTTAAGGCCAGGAGAAACGGGTGCATTAGATGAATTCGACGAGCCGACAGAAAAAAATCTTTCATGAGGACCTCAACGGGAAAAATTCAGGGTGTCACCGCGAGCGAAACGCCATTGGCAATAGGCCAGCTTTTGCATCGCGAGAGATTGTTTGCGCGACATGCGCGCGCGCTCGGCTTGTGCTTTAGTTTCAAGGGTGTCCAAGGCTGTGCCCATGCCTTGCGACATGAGTTTGCGCGAGTCAAAAAGGCTGCGTTCGGCAGATTCCAAAGCCGCTTGGGACGACTGGGCTTGATTGCGCCACCGCCGATATTGCCTGGCCGCCAGGGAATAACCTTTGCGCCATTCTGCCTTGAGTTTTGCGGATTCCAAATTCAATTGCAATTCGCGTTGTCTTAAATCAGCGCTTTGGCTGCGCTGACGCCCACCATCGAGGAGATTCCATTTCAATTGCAAACCTGCCAGGGCATACCCCATCGGTTCAGTACCTGCCAAGTTCATGCCGGGATTGGCATAGCGCAACCCAGCCATGGCTCCCACGGTAGGCCAATTTTGGCCTTTCAAGGCAGCCTCGGTGGCTTGCAGGGCTTGGCCCTGTCGCGAAAGGGCCATGAGTTCTGGCCTTTCGGAAGTCTTTTCGGCTAAGCCCTCCTGGCTAAGGCTATCGGGTAACTCCTCCGTGACGGTATCTTGGGACCAAATCCATTCTCCTGGACTATTTAAAAGTTGCCCGGCCTCCCATTGCAAGCTGTCGATTTGATTGGCAGCGGCAATACGATCACTTTGATTGGCCAAAAGTCGAGACCGAGCGGCTAGGGCGGCGCGGTCGCTGTTCAGTCCTTGTTTTTTTTGTTCCTCGGCCACGGATAAAGCGGCTTCACCGAAGCGGCATTGGGCATCTTGATAATCCAAGCTGGCGGAGGCGGCTTGCCAGGCAAAGTAAAGCGCCGCCAATTTCATGGACGCCGAGTTGCGCTGACCTTGCAAGCGTGATTTTTGCGCTTCCAGGCTATGTCGCCGGGCCTCGACTTGCCTCTCCCGGCTAAAGCCATTGAATAGGGGGTAGGTCAGATCCAATCCGGTTTCCCAGCGATCGTGATCGCCCAAGTCCTTGGAAACCTGGGTGCCTTGCGGGGGCGGGAAAGGCAAGTCCAAATCCAAGTGACTTGTGGGCGAAGTCGCGCTGTAATTGGCCGAAGCGTCCAGGGACGGCCAATAGGCACTGCGGCTTTCGCTCAAGCCGATTTGCGCACGGGTGATGTCTATGCTAGCTGATTGCAAATCCGGATTGTTCTGAAATAGCCATTGTTGCGCATCGCCCAAGGTCATCGGCGCAGCATAGGCTAAGCCCATCGATAAAAGCAGTGGGGCCATTTGATAAACACGCGCCGATAAGGATTTCATGTCGTCACCCTCAGGCCATCCATAAAGGTGGTCACGATGGCTTCCACTCTCCGCTCTTGATAATCCGGGGCATTGCGAAAGTTTTGAATCATGGGATTTTCCATATTTTCGGAAACAAGGACAAAGATCACGGAAGCAATGGCCATCCCAGCTAAATTCAATACGGCATCGACGGGATGGATGCGGCGCAAGCGTCCTTCATTGGCGGCGCTTTCCAAGGCGGCGACCAAGTTTTGAAAAAAGACGCCTGAATTCGCAGCTACCGCCTTTTGCACCAAGGGAATATGCCGCCCTCCATCGAGTATTTCCCGCAACATGAAGCGGGGAAAATCCGGCTGTTCCAGCACGGTTTGCAGGTAAAGTCGCATCATGCTGCGCAGCAAAGCGGGCATATCGGCGGGTGTCGCCTTGGGTGCCGGAAATTCGAGACGGCCCCAAACCGATTGTACCGTATCGAGTAAAGCGGCTTCGTAGAGGTTTTGCTTGGTGCGGAAGTAATAGTGCAATAAGGCAGAATTGACCTTGGCTTCGATGGCAATGGCCCGCATGCGCGCCCCTCCCAATCCGCGCTCAATGAATTCACGTCTTGCGGCAGCAAGAATGCGGGCTTGGGCCGCGACCGGGTCATTCGGCGCGGCATTTTCACCTGTGGTCAGCGGGTGGCGGCGAGGGCTGGATTTGGCCTTAGCGGGTTTGCGAGGTTTAATCATCTGATTTAATCAAATGATTAGCGAAGTGAAGCGAGTTTGTCAAGAGTATTTTTATGCCATGATTCAACCTGCCGCCGGTTCGCTCGCCTCGCCAGTTTCCAGCTATATGCCGCATCGTCTCTCCCCTCAAAGACGCCATACTTTGGCCGTGAGGGTCGGCAAAGCGGTGATAGGCGGTGATGCTCCCATTCTAGTGCAGTCGATGACGACAACCAATACCCAGGACATTGAGGCCACGGTTTTTCAAACCTTGGAAATGGCCAAGGCCGGTTGCGAACTTGTGCGCATTACGGCGCCGACGCAAAAGGATGCCGAATGCCTGCGCGATATTGTGGCCAAGGTGCGCGCGGCGGGATGCGATGTGCCGATTTCGGCGGACATTCACTTTCAACCCCGAGCGGCCATTGAAGCTTTAAAGTGGGTGGAAAAAGTCCGCATCAATCCCGGCAATTTCGTCGATGTCAAACTACCGACGCCTCGCCCTTATGACGATGCCAGCTTTGCCGCCGGGGCTCAAAAAGTTTATGACGTGTTTTCCCCTTTTGTCCGTGAAGCCAAGGAAAGAGGCGTGGCGCTACGCATCGGTACAAATCATGGTTCGCTCAGCGACCGCATGATGTGGAAATTCGGCGACACCGTGGAAGGTATGGTGGAGTCGGCCTTGGAATATTTGCGTGTTTGCGAAGACTCGAATTTCGATCAAATCATTTTTTCGATGAAGGCCAGCAGCCCTCGGGTCGCGGTGCAGGCCTATCGCCTTTTAGCCGCTCGTCTTGCGCAAGGGCATAAGCCCTATCCATTTCATATCGGAGTTACCGAAGCGGGTGACGGGGAAGATGGCCGCCTGAAATCGGCGGTGGGCATTGGTTCCTTGCTTCTCGATGGTTTAGGTGACACGGTTCGCGTTTCTCTGACCGAAGATCCGGTGCATGAAATTCCCGTGGCGCAACAACTGATTCGCATCTGTCCGCCCCTGGCTCAGAAAAGCCTGCCGCAAGTTGAAGAAGGCCTCGATTTCTTTGCCTATGCTCGTCGCGAAACGGCTCCCATGGCCTTGGGCCCACTTCAAGTCGGAGGTCGCGAGGCCATTGCCGTGGGAGTCAAGCATCCTGGCGCAGAAACCTTGCCCAAGGGCGAGCGCATGGTCGAATGGCTAAATGCGGAAGGGGAGGCCCCCGCCCTTGCCGGCGTGGCTTTGGCCCGCAGCGGCAAGTCGATCCATCCGGCGGATTGGCAAGTCGTGAAAAGCGGCGAAGTGTTGAAGGCCGGTGCTGGCGCTTGGAAAGAATTGGCGATGAAGGCCCTGGAAATCCAGGTGGAAGAAAGCGCGCATTTGGAAAGCTTTGCCTCCCTGTTGCAAGAGCGGAACGCACCGACTCTATGGTCTTGCTTTTATGAGGATGGAGTGGTGTCACGTGTGCGTTACCTCGCCGCTTGGCTCAAAACCCATGAACGCAATGACTTGTTGGTTCTGCGTGGCAAAACCGATCATCAGCCCCAGGGCAATATGGCAGTGGCAGCGCGTCTGGGTTCCTTGCTCGTGGACGGCTTGGGTGATTTGATTTGGCTGGACTCGCCAGCCGGCACACGCTCGGCGATGAATTTGGCCTATGATATCTTGCAGGCGGCGGGCGTGCGTAAAAGCAAACCCGAATATGTTTCCTGCCCAAGCTGCGGACGAACACTTTTCGATTTGCAGACCACGACTCAGAAAATCCGTTCGCATACGGCCCATCTCAAGAACATTTCCATCGCCATCATGGGTTGCATTGTGAATGGACCGGGCGAAATGGCCGACGCCGATTTCGGCTATGTCGGGGGAGCTCCGGGCAAGGTCAATTTGTATGTAGGTCGCAATTGCGTGCAAAAAAACAGTCCCGAAGAGCAGGCGCCCCAAGCCCTTGTCGAATTGATCAAGCAGCATGGTCGCTGGGTGGAAGCGGCCGTCGCGACTGAAATGGCATGACGCCAATTGTCGTTTTAGTTCGACCTGAAATTCCCGAAAATATCGGCTTCGTCGCTCGCACCTTGGCTTGCTTCGGATGGTCGGATTTGCGTTTGGTGGGTGCCTTGCCCGCGCCTTCCCGCGCGGCTTGGCGCACGGTGAGTGGTGGCGATGCCGTTTTAGAAAAAGCCCAAGCTTTCGCGGATTTGCCTTCGGCCGTCGCGGATTGCCATCGCGTGCTTGGCTTTAGCCGTAGGCCGCATCGCGATGCGGTGATTCACGATTTGGGGGAAATGATTGCCTCGCTTTACCCCCAGGTGATGGGGAAGAACTCGGATGATAATCGCCAAAAAGCTTCTGACCGCCAGGTGGCTCTGGTTTTTGGGCCAGAAAGCCAAGGTCTTTCGTCTGACGATGGAGAACCGGTCACCGATTGGGTGCGCATTGCCACTCCCCATCCCACCATGAGCCTCAATCTTTCGCATGCCGTAGCGATTGTCGTGCATAGCTTCAGCGAGGCGCTGGCCCAGGATAATGCGATACGTGATGGGAAGGCAGAAGGCGTAATCGAGCCTTCAAAAACAGCCAATCGGGCTTTGATGGAGTTGGGCTGGGAAATTTTGTCCCAAGCCTTACAGCATAAGGAGGCTTTGGTTCCCGCGCGGGCCGAAGCACAAATCGCACAATTGCGTGCCTTGTGGAATCGCATGGTTTTAAGTCAGGACGAAGCCGAATTTTTATTCGGCATGATCAAAAAGCTGGGTCGTTGAAACGGCTACTAAGCCTCGCGCCGGCTCGTCCATTGATCCACGGCGACAGCTGTGGTAAGGATCAAACCCAGTATCATTTTTTGTACGGGCGACGGTATGCCGACTTGCTCCATGCCATTGAGTATGCTGGCCATGAGTAACGCGCCAAGCAAGGACATCCAAACATTCCCGCTGCCGCCGGAAAGGCTAGTGCCGCCAATAACGCATGCCGCGATGGCATAAAGCTCTTGATAATCGCCAATGTCCGCTGCACCGGCCATGAGTTGAGATGTGGCCACCAAACCCGCAAGCCAGGCATAAACACCCATGACTGCGAAGACGCCCAAGGTGATGCGGAAGATGGGCAATCCAGAATAAAGCGCTGCTTCGCGATTACTGCCCAATGCATAAAGATGGCGCCCAAAGCGCAAACGCGTCGTCAAGATATGCGCCGCCAAAGCGCCGAGGACCATGGCCAAAACGCAAACCGGTAACCCGCGATCGGCTTGAAATACGGCCATGCTTCCCAAAGCAAATACGAAGGCCGCCGTAGTTTCGGCCGACCACCGAAATAGACTCGAAGCTAAAAGTTTGCGGCGAAGCAAGCTGCGGCGTAGTTGCCAGCGTGAATAAGCAAAGAGCGAGGCGCCGAATAGGGCTAAGCCATAGCCCCAAACCTCACCGAGATATCCTTGGCCTAAAAGCAATAAGGTTTCATTGCGAATCGGAATGACCGGATTGGCCAAATATTGCTTGGCTCCCATATAGGCCATAAGTCCACTGAGGGTGACGATGAAGGGGGGCACGCGAAAATAAGCCACCACGCCGCCATGCAGAAGTCCCATGGCGATGGCGACGGCCAAGCTGATGGCAAGGGACGTAGTCATGTCCATGCCCTGCAAGAGCAGCCAGGCTTGAATAGCCCCGAGAAAACCCAAGGCGGAACCGACGCTGAGATCGATAAAGCCAGCGGCCATCACCACGGTCATGCCGGTGGAAAGGATGCCGACCACGGACAGGTATTTGAAAAGGTTGACCAAATTGCCAGCCGTTAAAACCGCTCCGCCGGACCCCAAGTGAAATCCAATCCAAACCAAAGGTATGGAGGCCAGTAAAACCAAGGTGCGTCTCATGCTTTTTCCTGAACCATAGAGGTGTGCGAGGGAGGGGTCCAAGGCGCCGAGCAAAGCGCGACCAATTCTTCTTGGCCCAGTTCGCCATGGGAGTATTCGCCCAGCACATGGCCTTCGCGCAAGACCAAAATACGATGTGATAGATGTAATACCTCTTCATTTTCCGAGGAAGCCAACAAGATGGCCATGCCCTGGGCCGCCAATTCGGAAATGAGTCGGTAAATTTCGGCCTTGGCTCCGACATCAACACCGCGCGTGGGATCGTCGAGCAGCAAAACTTTGGGCGCGGTCAATAGCCATTTGCCCAAGACCACCTTCTGCTGATTGCCTCCCGACAAAGTCGCAGCGATGACATCGGCATGCGCGGCGCGAATGTTCAATTCGCCAATGGACTTTTGGCTTTCGGCATATTCCTGGGCTTCACGCATCCAGCCGCCCAGACCCGCATAGCGTGCCAAGGCGGCCAGACTGTGATTCTTACGAAGGGATAAGGCCGTCAGCAATCCGTGACGCCGTCGATCTTCAGGTAAAAGGGCCAATCCCTGACGCATGGCTTCGCGAGGATGGCGAGGCAGGGGAGAGGCCGCTTCTTGCCGCCAAGTTAGGTTGCCTTGCCCTGACCAATGCGGCAATCCAAAAAGTGTTTCGAGTATTTCCGTGCGTCCCGAACCCAGCAGTCCGGCCAAGCCGACGATTTCGCCGGCATGCAATTCGAGATTCAAACCATGAGTGATGGGTCTTCCCGTGGCGGCTACCGCGACTCGCAAATCGTCGATGCGTAAAAGAGGAGCGGCCTCGGGAGGCAAGGGTGTCAAGGCTGGGAAAAATTCTTGCAGACTACGGCCGACCATGGCGGAGGCCACTTCTCCGGCCGAGAAGGGTGGAGCAGGCATGGACTTCACGCTTTTGCCATTGCGTAAAACCGTGAGTCGGTCAGCGATTTGAAAGACCTCGCCCAGCTTATGCGACACATAAATGAGTCCCACACCTTGGGATTTGAGTCGCAAACAAAGCTCCAGCAAGGCATCGGTTTCTTTGCGGGACAAGGCCGAGGTCGGTTCGTCGAGAATGAGCAATTCTCCGCCGCCCAATAAGGCGCGGGCGATTTCCACTCCTTGTTGCAATCCTATGGGCAATTGCCTAACGGGTTGATGAAGGGATACCTGTTGCAAGCCGAGTTTATCAAGCTGGGCTCGCGCTAATTCATGCTGTTCCTCAACATGAATTGCGGGCCATAACCGGCGCAGGGTGGGGCCACCGCGCAATCGCTCCTGCCCCAAGAACAAATTGTCCGCGACCGATAGTGCGGGGGCTAAAGCCAATTCCTGATGAATGATGCGAATGCCCAATTTCAAGGCATCGGCGGGACCGCGCAAAGCCAAAGGCTTGCCCGCAAAAATCGCTTCGCCGCCATATTGCCCGTGGGGAATTTGGCCGCTGAGGATTTTCAGCAAGGTGCTTTTACCCGCGCCGTTTTCGCCGCAAAGCCCCAGGGCTTCTCCACGGGCCAAATGCAAATCGACGCCGTCCAAAGCGCGCACGCCGGGATATTCTTTGCTAAGCCCTTTGGCCTCCAACAAAGCCGGGCGCGACGATGGAGTCGATTGCGATGATGGCGCCAGGGATTCGCTCATGCTGTTTTAATCCTCGCCAGTCACGTCTTTCTTGCTGTGATAACCGTCGGCGACCACGGTGGCCAGCATATTATCCTTGCTCACGGCAATGGGCGTCAGAAAGAGGGTTCGCACTTGTGAGCCCCCATTCGACAGGGTCACCGTACCCGTGGTATCGAAGGCACCATTCTTTGCCGCAGCCATGGATTGCTCCGCAGCGGTTTCGGCCAATTTCTGAATGGGTTTATATACCGTCACGGTTTGCTTTCCATTCCAAACATATTGGCAGGAAATCAAGTCGGCATCTTGGCCGCTAATCGGCACCTTGCCGGCCAAGCCCTTCGCTTCCAGGGCCGCAATCGCTCCGCTGGCGGTGCCGTCATTGCTGGCCACAATGGCGTCGATGGAGAATTTTTGCAAAGCGTCAGCCGTGATGCGCTGGGCTTCGCTTCGCAGCCATTTGTCGCAGCTTTGCGTGGCTACCACCTTGATATCGCCACGATCGATAAGAGGTTGCAAGATTTTCATGTGGCCAACATGAATCATGTCGCTGTTTTTGTCGGCGGGATCGCCTTTCAAAACCAGATAATTGCCTTTTGGCGCTGCTTGGATGATTGCCTCGGCCTGAATTTCTCCGACCTTTTGATTGTCGAAGCTCAAATAAAGATCGACATCGGCATCGCCGATGAGGCGATCATAGGACAGCACCTTCACACCCTTGGCATGGGCTGCCATCACTATAGGCCGGGCCGCATCGGCATTTTTAGGAACCACCACCAAGACCTTGACACCCTTGGCTAAAAGGCCATCGCATTGGCGCATTTGGGTATTGGGATCTCCGGCGGCATCCTGCACAATGACTTCGCCACCTAGGGCTTGGACCTTAGCCGTGAAAAAATCGCGATCCCGTTGCCAACGCTCTTCCTTGAGGTCGGCCAAGCTGAAGCCAATGAGGGGTTTGGCGGCGGCTTTCGCCTCGCCCGCCGAGCTATTTTGTTCAGAGGATCGCTTATTGCAACCCGTCAAAAACAATAATCCGGCCAATCCCATCGTAAAAAGCGATGCCCATGCGATTTGACGCTTCATACCGTCTCCTATTTCGTGGTGCGATAATCGAGGTCATCGCAGACTTCAAAAAGTAGGAAAGCCGAGAAGGCAATTAAATTCACGAAGCGAGGCAGAAATGTTCGAATTGGTTTCATCATCGCTCAGGGTTTTGGTTTTGGACCCCATCGCCGATCAAAAGCGGCTAGGTTCTCGTTATTGCGCTGGCGGATATGTCTGGCAAATCGAAGATAGCCAGCATGGCGAATTGCTTTCCGGGCCTTGTTATCCTGGAGAAACCAATGCTTTTGACGGCCAAGGCCTGCCTGAAGTCTTTGAAATTGCCTTGGGGCAACATAGCGTACCCGTTGGCGGTGAAGTGACCGTGATTGGGGTGGGCAAGGTGAAGCGCAGCAGTCCAGTGCGCCCCTTTCATGTGCGTGACAATTTTGAAGTCGCCGAATTCGCCAAGTGGGAAATTGCCCAAGACTCGGAAAATCTTTTCTTTCGCACTGAGCAAGAACACCCAGATCAAGCCCTTCGCCTGACCCGACGCTTGCAACTCAAGGACCGTATTTTGTATTCCACCACCGAAGTGGAAAACCTAGCCGCTAAGGCCTTGCCTATTCGCTGGTTTGCCCATCCCTTTTTGCCTTGGGATGGCCTCAAGGTTTGGCGTTTTTCGCTGGAAACCCGTTTGCCCTCCACCCAGCATTGGCAGCAGGATGAGGACGGTTGGATTAGCCGCCGCCCCGAAGCCTCCGCCGCCGACGGAGGTTTTATGCCTCTCGTTTTGCCCTTCGGTTATCCGCTCACCATTGAACAAAAGCATCCGAAATTGGGACAAGTGCGGATGGTCGGCGACTTTGCTTTGGCCTGGCTTCCGATTTGGGGCAATGCCAATACCGCGAGTTGCGAACCCTATTTTCATACCGTGGTGGAACCGGCAGGCCGTAGCGCCTGGACTCTCGCTTATCATTTTTAAAGCTCATGGCCACTATCAAATCATCGGGCCTGGTATTGCAGCGTACGCCGTATAGCGATACCAGCTTGATATTAAAGGTGTATACCGCCGAATCGGGATTGGTGACCTTGATAGCTAAGGGTGCGCGTAATGCGCGATCCAAATTTCGTAGCTTGGCCGATTTTTTCGTGGTGGTGGAGTGGGTGCATCCTGCCTTGGTACGGGGCGAAATACTCACCTTGCATGATGCCGCTTTGATTGAGGACTTGAGGCATTTGCGTACCCATCCACTGAAACAGGCCTTGGGACAAGTTTGGCTCGAAACCTATTTGCGTTTGTCACCCGGGACGGGCGAATCCTTGCAGCGATTTGATTGGCTCTTGCAGCATTTGCAAAGTTTGAATGGTTCTACTGAAATCAGCGACTTGACGCGGCTATCCATCGATTTTTTGCACGGCTTTTGCCATCTCAGCGGCTATACCCCGCAATTTCATGCTTGCGTGCATTGCGGCGCCGAGGTCACGGACTCGCGCCTGCGCATGCATACCGATATGGGTGGGCCCGTCTGTTCCCGATGCCGCCGCGAGGAAGGGGCAACCTTGCCTTTGTCATCGGAGGCTGCGCGCTTTATCGAGCAATGCGATCGGCTGGGGGCTTGGGCCTCTCTGCCTTCGCGAAAAACAGCGGCAGCAGCGGAAGCCTTTCTTTGGGCGTTTTTACAACGCCATGCCGGCGAAGGGCGCCGATTGAAAGCAGTGGAAGTTTATCAATCCCTGCTGGAGTCGGCCTGATATGCCCCAGGTCTTACGCACGCGTTTCGCACCGACACCTAGCGGTTACCTGCATCTGGGCAATGCCTGGTCTTTTTTTATCACCTGGTTGGCGGCGCGCCGAGCTGGCGGACGCATACATTTGCGCATCGATGCCTATGACGGCGATCGCCTGCGGCCCGCCTATGTCGAAGACATCTTCGAATCCCTACAATGGCTTGGTTTGGATTGGGATACTGGTCCGGCCAGCGCCTCGGAGTTTTGGAATGATCGCGAAAGCGGCAGCGCGCCAGGTCGGCATCAGCAAGGATTGCAGGCCTTGCGTGAAGCCCATGCCGACCGGATTTACGAATGCTATTGCAGCCGCGAAGACGTGAGACGCCATGCTGCCCTCCGGGGATTGACTCCCGGCCTTTATTCCGGCACATGTTACCCAAATCGCGCGGGTTTAGGACAACTAGCCAAAGGTGACGCCAGGCCGCGAGAAGCAGTGCTTCGTTGGCATATCCCGGAAAATACCCAGGTGATGGCCCGCGCCCCCGAGGAGAAATCATTGCCTTTGCATCCTGGTCGCGATATCGGTGATTTTGTGATTCGAGGCCGTTCCGGCGAAGTCGCTTATCAATTGGCTTCGGTACTTGACGACGAAAATCTCGGCATCAATTTCATCGTGCGCGGCATGGATTTATTGCCTTCAACGGGTGCGCAATTGGATTTGGCCCAAGCCTTGAGACTCCTGAATTTCCCCAAGGCTTATTTTCTGCATCATGCCTTGATTCAACATGGCGAGGACAAGCTATCCAAGTCCGATGGCGCGCCGAGCTTGCAAGCCATGCGCCGTGTGGGAATGGACCGCAATCAAGTCTTGCGTTTTTTCGCGGAACAACTCGGCATGAAAGCAGGCGGACTCCGTCACGCTTCTGACTTGCTTCCCCATTTTCACTTGGAGAACGTTCCCGAACGTCCTCTGCGTTATGAGGAGTTTTTACATGATACCCGCCTCTGAATTCACTCAATTCAAAAACAAGCCCATGGTGGTGGTCACCGCTTATGATGCCCCCTTTGCTCGCCGCGCCGAAAGCGCAGGCGTGGATGCCATTTTAGTCGGCGACTCGGCGGCCAATGTGGTGCTTGGATTAAATTCGACACGGGAAATCGGGATGGAAGCCTTGCTTCTCTTCGTAGGTGCGGTGTCGCGGGGTGCCAAGCATACCCATATCATCGCCGACATGCCCTTTGGCTCCGATGAAATTCCCGAAGAGGCTGTGAAGCAGGCTCGCCGATTTATCGAGGCCGGAGCCCATTCGGTGAAAATCGAAGGCGCGAAAATAAACAGCGCTGCCGCCATACGCGCCGCTGGCATTCCCCTGGTCGGCCATTTGGGCTTATTGCCACAAACTGCCAAAAGCTTTAAGCAGGTGGGCCGCAATCCCGAAGAAGAAGCCCAATTGCTTCAGGATGCCTTCGCCCTTTCGGCGGAAGGCATGTGTGCCGTGGTCCTAGAACATATCCCTGCCGCACTCGGAGCCTCCCTCACTCAGAAATTGCCCTGTCCCACCATAGGCATCGGAGCTGGGCCCGGCACCGATGGACAGGTTTTGGTTTTACATGACATTCTAGGCTTGAATGAGCGCGCCCTGCCTCCCTTCGCCAAAGCCTTTGGTGCCGTGGGAGAAGAGGCCAGCGCAGCCCTTGCTCGTTATGCTCAAGCCGTTCGCGCTAAAACCTTTCCAGCGTCTTTCTAATTTGCGCCTATGTCTTCTGATTCTGAAAATTCTCCCGAAAATACCCTGAGGCCCGAACCTAAATTGGAAATCGTCCAAGGCCGCGAATTCCTTTCGGAAAACGTGGCGGTTTCCGGTCGCCATTTCATTCAATGCTCCTTCAATTTTTGCAATCTCATTTATTCCGGTGGGCCGGTGGGCCTAGTCGAATGCGGTGGCAGCCATAATGAATTGATCGAAGTGGGGGCCATGAAGGAAGCCTTGGCGGGGCTGGCTCCTGAAGACATTCGCGACAAAATGATTCGATACTGGAAAGAAGTACGCATCGGCCTCAACTTGGAAGCACCTGCGGGTTCTTAAGGATTCCCGAGGCCTAAATCAAGTTGAAGCGCGTCTAGTCTTCACGCGTTTTTTCCAGGCCGCGAATGCTGCGAGTCCAATAAAGCCACCGAAGAAAGACCACAGCCAAAGCGACTCCAGAAAATCGCCGTGACGCAAATAAAAAGTGCTTTCCTGATAGCGCGGCAAAGAGCGGCGTAAAAGCGTGTTTTGCATCAAGCGGGTACGCCCCAAATCCTGTCCGCGATAATCGTAAAAAACGCTGATGCCGGTATTGGCCGCGCGGGCAAGGGGAGCGCCGACTTCGATGGCGCGAAAGCGAGCAATATTGGCATGCTGATAAGGCGCATTGCTGCGTCCGAACCAACCGTCATTGGTGATATTGATCAGCACTTTCGCGCCCAAATGGCGGGCCTCGCGCACATGCTCGGGATAAATCACTTCATAACATATCGATGGGGAATAGGCCGTGTCGCCGCCCCAGACCACCTGACCCTTGCCTTCGGAAAAATCGCCTTCTCCCAAATTCACATAATTGATGACGGGAAAAACATTGTCGAAGGGAAGCTTTTCGCTGAAGGGGACTAAACGCAATTTGCTGTATTGCTGGAGCGAATCCCGGCCTGGTTGAAACAGAAAAGCCGAATTGTAAAAGACATATTCGCGCCAAGGTTTCTTTTCATTGACATAGTCGAGAGCGCCCACCAAAATCGGTGAGCGCAGGCTATCGCTTCGGCTTTGAAAAGACTTAACGACTTCTCCGCGAGTACGGATGAAATCCGGAATAGCTGTTTCCGGCAAGACAACCAAATCAATGCCCTTGGGATCCACAAATAAGGCATCCATGGCATTCCAGGTTTTTTGCATCACTTCAACGAAATAGGCTTCTTCCCATTTCTTGGTTTGCGGTATGGATGGCTGAACCAAGGCAATATCCAGGCTGGGCTCGGCTGGAGTGGGTTTATGCAAGCGCAGGAGGCCATCGGCCCACAAAGCCATGGGTATCACCAATGCCGCCGAAGCGAATGCCACTGCCCATCGGCGATTTCCCCTATTTCGCCAAGCGACATAAAGCAAAAGATTCACGGCGACGATCGCCATTGAAAGTCCGTAGACGCCGAAGTGACGCACGGCCTGAATTAAAGGCAATTCTTGGCCTAAAGCATAGCCGAGGGTATTCCAAGGAAAAGACATTTGCCCATAAGCCCGCGCCACTTCCAGCCCGGCCCATAGCCATGGGAAAAACCAAAGTCCGCCTCGGAATTCAAGGCACATGCGGAAAAGCCATCCCTGCAAGCCATTGAAAAGCGAGAGGAAAAGCACGAGCAATAAGAGCCCACCCCCGATGGCCAGTCCCGGGCCCACCGCGATGACATTGTATATCCACCAATACATCGCGGTATTGAAAAGCAAACCCGCGAGGAAATTGCGAAAGAAGGCTTGACCGGGCTTCAAGCCCACCGTGCCCAAAAACATGGGCACCAAGGCCACAAAGGCGAGTAGCCCAAGGGGTATGGGCGGATAGGCGAGGGCGAGCAACAAGGCTCCCAAAAGGAGCCAGGCCATGGAGCGGCGCATCAGTCTTCTTCTGTTTCTTCTAGCCCGGTGAAGGAGGTACCCCCCTTGTTACCCGGGTGGAAAATCAAAACCATTTCGCCTTTCAACGGGCGCTTGGCAATGCGTTTGGCGATTTCTCCGGCCGGCCCGCGCAAAAACTCCTCGAATTTTTTGGTCAATTCGCGGCCAATGGCGATTTGCAAATCCGCACCGAAAACCTGGGCTAATTCGTTCGTCACCGATTCGATTTGATAAGGCGACACATAATAGACCAGAGTCGGGGCATTGCGGTCGGAAGCGAAGCGATCGCGCAAGCTCTCGAAGCGGTGTATGCGCTGCGCCGATTTTTTGGGCGGAAAATAATCGAAGAAAAACCGATCCGTGGGCAGCCCGGACCCGATGAGAGCCGTGATCAAAGCTACTGGCCCTGGTAGGGCATGCACGGGGAGTTTTTCTGCCAAGGCGGCCCGCACCAAATTGAAAGCTGGATCGGCAATGCCTGGTGTGCCTGCATCGCTCACTAGGGCCAGAGTATGATCTTGCTTCAGCCTTTCCAGATAGCGGCCTTGGACCTTTTCCTTATTGAAATCGTGATAAGGTTCACAGGGTTTCCGAATATTGTAGCGGTCGAGCAAAATGCGCGTGCGCCGCGTGTCTTCGGCTAAAATCACATCGGCCGATCGCAAAACGCGTAGGGCCCGCAAGGTGATGTCCTCAAGATTGCCAATCGGCGTAGGGACCAGATAAAGCCCCGGAGCCAAGGGCTCTTTTTCACCTTGCTCCTCAGCCGATTCCGTCGCGGGGACATCCTCGAGCGAATTTTCTTCACCGGGATTTTCGTCTGGGTTTTCAGGTAAATCAGGCAATTCGTGCGAATCGGGAGCTTGGGACATAGGGTGGGAAAGATAGACCACCCTTGCCGCCCGTCTATTTCAAAGGCGTCTCTTCTTGAAAAGCTTGAAGATGGCTGTGCTGGACCGCTTCCCGCTATTGGCCGTCACTTTCAGAAAATAAAGCCCATTGGCAATGCCTAGGCCCGCATCGGTGCGTCCATCCCAAACGACTTCGCGATAGCCGACGGAGCGGTGGTCATTCAGCTTGCGAACCACCCGCCCAGCTCGCGAATACACGGTAAGGCTGACCTCGTCGCAATAATCCGTCAGGGTATAGGCGAAAATAGCCGTGTCGGCAAAGGGATTGGGATAGCTCCCCAAATTGCGAATGGCCAAGGCATCGCCCATGCGATAGGCGAAGCGGCGCTGCAACCGATTTCCCGAGACATCCGAGGCCGTGATTTCCAGAGTGTCCTCGCCTCCTCCGGCCAGAGGGGTGAAGCGCAATCGAGCCAGGGTGGGCGAAGCCGGACCCTGATCCCTGGCCAAATGACTGGAATCCACGACCTGTCCTCGGCTTTTTAATACCGGAGGAGAAAGCACCAAGTCAATACCTTGTCCGTCTTCGAGGAGAATGTCAATCGGGGTACGTTGCGGCACATAATCATCAGGCCACAAAGTTTGCCCACGGCTTTGCAGGGAAATCACCGGAGGCACGACATCGCGATTGGTTAAGAAGGCATAGAGCCCAGCACCCACCGAGGTCGCCCTATTTTCACCCGCGCTGTCCAGCCGCAACCATGGGCTCGTCTCGCCAAGCAAAACATGCCATTGGGTTTGAGGCAAGCCCTCGGCCGATGATGCAGAAATCTTGGCGGCTTCTTTCGTCTCATGCAAAAGGAGTGGAGCCGAAAACTTTTTTCCTTCTTCCGAAATCGCCAATTGAATGGCCTGTGCCGAATTGTCTATTGCAGATAGATGCGTTGGCAAAGCGGGTAGGGTAACGAGCTTTGCAAATATCCGATAAGCAGAATTTTCTCCTTTTTGCCGCACGATGCGGGCTGGATTTCCCTGCCAGCCCATACTGTCTTGGCCAGGTCTCAGAATGCGGGTCTGTAATTGAAAATTCGTGTCCGCAGATAATGCTTGAGGCAGGGCGTCAGCGGCATGTTCCGGCGTCAAATCGACATGCAGGGGATAGGCCAAGGCGGAATCGGGCAAGGGAATAAAAACCGAATCGGCATGGCCGAATTCCAAATTGCCAGAATAATCGTGAGTGAAACGCATCGCCGAATCCGGTGCCTGCAAAGTGACGAGTAGCGTCGCTCGTTTTGCGACTCCAGGTCCGACATTGTGAAAGCGAATCCAAAGGCCTAAGCTGTCTTGATAGGGAAGGCGCAAGGCCTGCGGACTTAGGCTTAGGCGAGGCCTGGGCTTGAGGGCAAAGGCATGCGGCGTGGTTTCATCTATGCTGAGAGTGGGATCCCCATCCGGTTTCACGCTTAATCCCAAGCGCAATTTCACGAAAAGATTGGGCCAGGCCGTTCCACCCGCCGAGGGAGTGGGAATGACAAAGGCCGATGCCGTTGAAAAATGTCGACCCTCCTCGCTTGTCAGTAATCGTTGATTGCCATCCAAAAAGGGAGGTGCCGATTCGGCGCCCAAGGCAAAAAAAGCAATGCCCTGTTCCAATCGGACGCTGTCATACTTTGTGGCCAGAGAAATGCGCAGGCGCACGCTGTCGCCATAGCCCGCATCGGCGGGAATCATTTCTATGGAATCGACTAACCAGTCTGCGGCAGCATAATTTCCGAGCAATACCTCATTGAGTGTATCGGAAAACACATGTAGGCTGGCCAAGCCGCGAGCGGGCCGCTCGGGCGCGGGGACGTTCACGTTTTGATTCCAGGTCTTGTTTTCAACGCGTCCCGCTATTCGGGTGATCACAGAATCGGCTTGCGCCACTTGTAAAACCGCTTGGCCATTGGCAATGACCTGGGTTTGTCCTTCGACGCGCATTTCTCCTCGGCTCGTCACAAAGCGCGGCTTGATTTCCAGGCCCTCCCGTGCCAATGGCAAGCCATATTTCATGGCGGGATCCCCGAGCAAATTGAATTCGGCGAGTATGGGCAAAAACTGCGAGCCGGTTTTTTGGCGCACGCGCATTTCCGCCTCATGCACTAAGGCACCGACCGTGGTGGGGCCCCCATGCAAGGCGGCAGAAACCATTTCATCGCCTAAAATTTGGCCGGCTGCGGTGCTGATATAACCCGACGAACCATAAAATGCCGCGGCGCCATTGCGGGGTCGGCGCAGCATTTCCTCGCCCAGCGATCTTTCATAAGGGTCTTCGAAATAGCCGGTCAAGCATGTGATGGATGAAATCAAGGGCAAGGCCCAATCGCCGCGCAAACTGTCCTTGTCGAGGGCCTGCAAGGTTAGAATGCCTGCATCCGACCACACCGATCCCCCGCCATGCCCGAAGAATTGAACGAAGGCCAAGCCCGAATCGAGTCGGCGATAAAAGTCTCGCCTCTCCGACGGCGCTTGGTAATAGGTCGACTTGGGGAATAAATCGATGCGGCCGGTGTGTCGGCCCAATTCCAAGGCGCGTTTTTGAAATCGTGCATTGCCTTCCGTAAAGCCCGCCTCATACCCGCCAATCATGAGTGCTTCGTTGCTCCATGCTCCTGCTAAGCGTTCATGTTCCTGGCGAATGATTTTAGCGACGACATGGGAAACTGTGGCTTGATCCGGCGCGGGGATGCGGCCCACCAATAAGTCGGGAATTTCATCGCTGCCCGTGACCTTTCCGAAATAGTCGTCATTGGCGGCGACACCCCAGCCATGAATATCAATCAAGTTTGTCGGTACCAGATTGGGTTTGCCGGCTAGGCCCATTTTGTCAAATCCCAAGGAGGTCTCACCTAATAGCAAGACATAGGTGGGAGCGGGTCGCGGCCATTTTGCATAGGCATAATTCAAAAAGCGACGCAAGGCCTCGGGATCGCATACCCCATTGCCGAAGGCTTGATAGAGATGACGAGCTTGCACCACGGCTGTACGCAGGCCTTGTGACTGACGGTGCTTAACCAAACTATCCAGGCCGCGCCCCAGCAGCGGCGATTCAGTAATGCATATCCAATCCGCGCCTTGGCTGGGATTGATAAAATCGGGCAGGGTATCTAGGCGCAGTCGCGGCTTTTCACGTTGTGCATGATCGGTGGCGAAATAATCAACCCTGCCCACTAAAGAGTCGTCGAAGCCCAGGCTGATGCTTTTTAATTCGGATCGAACCGTGAAGCCATGTAATTTCCGCCCGCGGCTGTCCCATAAGCTGATATTTTCACTTTGAAAGCCGGCCACATCAAAATGTCGCAAACCGGTGGAATCCGCGAAGCGATTGGCGAAGCGAGCCCGGCCATTGACGGCTGCAAAGCGCGCGGGAAAATCCACTTCCAACCAATTGAGATAAGCATCCTGGGTTTCAACGGTTTTGCCATCGGTGGTTGGCAAATCATGAACCTTTTGCACGGTCAATTCATTCCAGCCAGCCTTCAGAAATCCCGTGGTGACCAAGGCCGAAGTCCACAAATAGGCATTCTGTCCTTCCCAAATGGCATCGTTTTGCTTGCCATCCACCAGGGAAATGTCCTTGCCATTCAGAAAGAATCGCAAATGATGATCCGGATCGGCCTTGATGTCATTGGTGATGCCTTTCCATTGGAGGCGCAGCCTCACTTCCTTGCCTTGAGTTTCCCCAAGGCCGCCTCCCGTCGGGGCATAGGGCAAAAGAAACGAAACATTCATCACATCTTTAACTGGGCCTTGCCGCGTCCAAAACCAGAATTCCCCCAAGTCATTCGCCTGTACGCGGTCGCCGAGGTCGGTGATATTCTCTTCGGCTGTACTGAAGGCCCGCAAGATTTCCAAATCTTCTTCGGCATGATGGTTTGCCTGAAATGCCATTGGGGAGGGTTTGGCATCACGGCGTGAGGACACGGGTATCAAAGGCGCCCGCAAGCCCGGCTTGCTTCCCTCCCAGGTGAGGTAAAATGCGCTTTCTTGAGAATAGGGCGAATAGAAGGTTTTGTCACCATGCGAGCGATCGCCAAGAAATTCGATTTCATCGCCACGATGGATTCGGCCATCCTCATCGCCGGATATAAAACATGGGATTTCCCGGCCATCCCGCCACAGGCGCAAATAGCGTGTGTCCAACCTATCGACCGGTACGCCCGCCTTTTTCAAGGCTTCATAGTCGATGACATGGATGCCCACATCGTGGGTGAATAGCACCAACCGAATTGCCGGTAAAGAGGTGGACCCAAATCCATCCGCCAGGCTTTTCTTAGCCAGGGCCATGGGAGGTTGAGATCGAAATTGCCGCGAGGCCGGATAATTGATCAACATTTCTTGCAGCCATTGCTCCGCCGCATCGTTGATTGGCCGCGCTAAAACTGGACTTTCCCTGGGTCCTGGGGCCTGAATCAGGCGAAGGCGAGCTTCTCGAAGCGGTAAGACCTGGCCGTTTTTTTCCTGGCAGGGCGTCCACGACAAGGTGGCGACATAAACATCGCGTAGTCGCTCGGGCGGGCTCAAGCGTGGCTGGCAGGCATCTGCATTGATTTCCAAAGCTTGGAGGCCCACCCAGGGCAAGGCATTTTCAACCTTGATTTCGGCCACAGCCGAAGATGGCAGTGCAACAACGGCATCTTGCGAAAGCTTGGTTGCCTTCGTCCCCATATCGGATTTCCAAAGCAAAAGCCAATTCACCCCGCCCGCCTTGGCCTCGGATAATTCGATATGCCAGCTAGCCCAAACCTGGGAGGTCAGAATCAAAATCATGACCACCGCATAGCCGATGGCCAAGCCTTTCCTTGGCAATAAAGCCCAAATGCATTTGGCGTTCATTGCGCTTGCCTAAGAAAACGCGTGCAAGACAAAGACTGCTTTTGGGCCGTCGAGCGACCATCGAAAACCTCGGAACCTAGCACACAAAAAAGGGTAGGAATCGAAGCTCCACCTCTATGCGAAAGCGTCACCGAATCTCTTTGTATGACATTGCCGAAAAGCGGTGTCTGGCAATCTTCGAGTGGAAGGCAAGTGTCCAGGCGCATCACCCAACCCGTGTCGATTTTCTCCCACCAGGATTGGCGCAATAAAATGCCCTGATCGCTACCGACACCGACTTCCACCGGCAAGCGAATGCCGAGAAGGTTTTCATTATTAGCGGGGCGATAAACGCGGACAGGGGGCAAGACTTCTAACGAGTCTATGGGTATGCTGTCACTGAAAAGTTTTTCCCCAGTTTCCA
This sequence comes from Fibrobacterota bacterium, assembly GCA_043753995.1. Taxonomy (GTDB): domain Bacteria; phylum Fibrobacterota; class Fibrobacteria; order UBA11236; family UBA11236; genus JAYUVP01. The sequence goes on along the minus strand of JAYUVP010000301.1, from coordinate 2,831 downwards.
GGCGCTTCACCGCTCGGACGCCGAAATAGAGGGTATAAGGCGGGTTAGTGTCGGGAACCGATAAAAGGACTCGATTCAGCTTTGGATCCAAATTGGCAAGGGCAGGCGAGCCGAGCGAATCGGGATGCAAGCTCCGATACACATCGAAAGACGTCACAAGGCCCGAGTCTTCGGCGGTGAATTCCAAGGCCACACCGCGCGTGCCTAGGGCGGGGTCCAGCAAAACCAATTGCAAAGCCCGAATGGTTACAGGATTAAGCTGTTGAGGGGGTTCCGTACTTGGTGAGCAAGCCCACGGTAAGGCCGCTAAGCAAAGGAAACGGGCTGGGCTCCAAAAACGCAAGGGCACGCACGATTATATCAAGTCTTTCACTTGGGAAGCCATGTTTCACGCTGACTTAAGACCTGGGTCCTGAGTTGAGGCTTTCTTACCTTGCCGCATGCTATGCAAGTAAAGCCTACCTATGTCGTCGCTCTCGATGGAATCAGCGGATCGGGCAAAAGCTCCACGGCCCGCCAGGTCGCCCGTGTTTTGGGCATATTGCACCTCGATACCGGGGCTATGTATCGCTCCGTGACCTGGGCCGCTTTGCAAGCGGGCTTGCGACCCGATCAAGCCGACGCCGTCGCCGAAGTCGCGCGTGGTCTAAAATTCGGCTTCGATAGTCATGACCATCTCATTGTGAATGGCCATGTACCTGGCCCTGAAATACGTTCGGCCGAAGTTTCATCTAAGGTTTCCGATTATTGCCAAATCCCTGCCGTTCGAGAGGCCTTGGTGGCGGCTCAGCGCTTTTTGGGCACTTTACGCTCCTGTGTTGTGGAAGGTCGCGATATCGGCACCGTGGTTTTCCCCCAAGCGAAATTCAAGTTTTACATGACCGCCAGCCCGGAAGTGCGCGCCAAGCGTCGCCATGGGGAAATGTTGGCCATGGGCCTGAAATCCGATTTCAACGAGATTTTACGCAATTTGGAAGAACGTGACGGCAAAGACACCAAGCGTGTCCTTAGCCCATTGATGAAGGCTACCGATGCGGTTGAAATCGATACCTCAGACCTGACTTTCGACGCACAAGTTGCTAAGATTGCCGACCTGGTTCAGCAAGTCATTTCCTGACGGCCGTTTGCGTCTTATTGCTGAATCTTCGACTTCGGGTTGACTGATCGCGGATGTCCGCCTTCTTAACCCTACCCGAAGTGAAGAGAGAACCCCCCATTCATGTCTAAAATGATTTACGGGTCTGAAGAAGACCTCAAGGATTTCTACGAAGAAGGCGGCAAAAGCTCCTTCAGCCGCCTCGATACCGGCGTCATGGCTCAATACGAAGCCACCATGCGCGGCTATGCCGAGGGCTCCATCGTTAAAGGTGTTGTCGTTCGCGTCACCGACGAAGAAGCCTTTATCGACATCAATTTCAAGTCCGAGGGCGTGATTTCTCGCGCTGAATTCAAGGACATGGATGAGTTGAAGCCGGGCACGGTCATCGACGTCTATCTCGATCAAGTCGAGAATCAAGACGGACAAATCATTCTTTCGAAGCAGCGCGCCGACTTCATGAAGGTCTGGGAGCGCATTCGCGAAGCTTTTGAGAAGGAAGAAATCGTGCAAGGCACCATTACCCGCCGCATCAAGGGTGGCGTGGTGGTCGACTTGTTCGGCATCGAAGCCTTTTTGCCTGGCTCGCAAATCGATTTGCGCCAAGTTCCCGATCTCGACGCCCTGTTGAACCAGAAAATGGACTTCAAGGTCATCAAGGTCAATAAGGTCCGTCGCAATATCGTGGTTTCCCGCCGCGTGGTGCTCGAACAAGAGCGCTCCAAGATGCGCGACGAAATCATCGACACCCTCGAGAAGGGTCAAGTACGCGAAGGCGTGGTCAAGAATATCACCGACTTCGGTGCCTTCATCGACCTCGGCGGCGTGGACGGCTTGTTGCATATCACCGATATGAGCTGGGGACGCGTCACGCATCCTAGCGAAGCCGTGAAGCTTGGCGATCGCGTCAAGGTCGTTGTGCTCGACTTTAATGACAAGAAAGAGCGCATTTCGCTCGGCATGAAGCAGCTGACCAAGCATCCTTGGGAAGATGTCGCCGCCAAATACCCCGAGGGCACCCGCATCAAGGGCCGCGTGGTATCCATCACCGATTACGGCGTTTTCGTCGAAATCGCTCAAGGCGTCGAAGGCCTCATTCATATCTCCGAAATGTCCTGGACCCAGCATATCAAGCATCCTTCTCAGATGCTGTCCGTTGGCCAGGAAATCGAAGCCGTGGTTCTCAAGCTCGATCCCGAGAATGAGAAGATTTCGCTCGGTCTCAAGCAAATCCAGCCCGATCCTTGGTCGAGCATTGAAAACGAATTGCCGGTCGGCTCCAAGGTCACCGGTGAAATCCGCAATCTCGCGGCTTTCGGCGCTTTCATTGAAATCAAGGAAGGTGTGGACGGCCTGATTCATGTCAGCGACATGTCTTGGACTAAGAAAATCAATCACCCTTCTGAAGTCGTGAAGAAGGGCGACAAGGTCGAGGCCATCGTGCTCGCCATTGATAAGGAAAAGCGCCGCATTTCCCTGTCGATGAAGCACAATGAAGATGATCCTTGGGACAATGCCAAAACCGAATATCCGGTTGGCAAGGAAGTTCAGGCCACCGTTTTGCGTCTATTGGATCGCGGCGTCATCGCCGAAATGCCCAATGGCCTCGAAGCCTTTATTCCCTCATCCAAGCTCACCACCGAAAACATCAAGCATCCTGCCGACTCCTTCAAGCCCGGCGACACCATGCCTGCCGTGGTGACCGAGTGCGACCCTGCCGGACGCAAGATGACCC
>JAYUVP010000300.1:0-2169 GCA_043753995.1 Fibrobacterota bacterium | reverse complement strand
GCACCGCCAAAGAAAGGGCGGAAATAACGATTTGGGCATTGTGCTGGAACGCCGTCGTGGTCCAATAAACGCCGTCATCCACTCTCTTAATGGTATCTGCGATATTCAGGCGGCCTTCCCAGCGCGCATCTGCCCAAACCAGGTTGTTCAATATGCGTTTGCGAACAATTGTGTTCGTGCGCGTAGCAACCTTGGTCGGGATATACTTGGAGAGAAGCATCAAGCCGATTTTGACGGGTATGACGGCCGCCAGGATTGGGAACGCGACTGAAAACGGTATGCTGCGCCCCAAGGCTTCGACATGCGTGTTGCCGTCGTGGATGGCTTTGAGCAATGGCCCCAAAGAAAGTATTGAGACTGCTTCCAATGCTGAACCGAAGGCGCCGACGAGGATTGAAAGGAAAAATTCGGGAAGGTTACCGCGGTAGAGGAGCCTGAAAATGGAGCTGCCTTTCAACCTGAATATCCTGAGGATGCTAGCTAAAAGGGTTTTCTCGAAAAAACCAAAGTACCGGGATTCACTCTCCGCTTCCAATTCGATATTTAGAGGTGGCATGCAGCTTGAATTTCTCCCGGGTTAGACCGGTTAACGAGTTCAGGATATTCCTGCTATGAATGCAAGTCGCAAGGGACGGCCCTCACTTCACGAATCCGAGTTACTAAAAAGTACTTGAATGAATTCGGAAAAGGAAACCAAAAGTGCTGCGAATGCGATTGTTTCGGCGGTTCCCAAAACTTCGGCAAAGCCCCAACATTTTTTGTGACCATGGATAAAACTTGCAAGTTTCGGTTAGGAATTACAGCCAGAAAACATTATTTTTTCCGGGAACTTGCGCATAATCTTGTGATTTTCGGTTCGAACCCAAATAATTCTCGGGTTTATTGCGAGTTATACCCATAAATACCGGTTTGAGCCGGGTTTATGCTTAGCGCGAATTCGGTGTGGGTCCGCTCAATTATAACCGCGGACAGTCTGTACGTGGCAATGTGTACCAGATAGAACACCTGGCCAGACTTCTCCGGTAGTGGAGTTCAACGGGCATTCCACTCGATATGGATCGCCTTCCCGGTCGCATCGCCGTCGCGTCCCAAAGCATCCACAGGCTTTTCCCTGGCTCGGAATAATAAATTGCTTCCGGTTCCTTGTTTAAAGTCCGCGATTCCGGTCGTTCCGCTTCCGCAAACGAAGTCGTCGAAAACGGCGTGGGCATCCATGCTCACGTTGTGGCTCAGACTGAATAAGGCGATATGCGAATCATCCATGGTGTTCAAAGAAGAAATGTTCTCCACCACCGTTTTCCAGGCATCCGCTTCCGCGTTCTTGTACCAGGCGGAGAATTTTTTGCTCGCCTTCTTCACCCGCAACCAAACGGGATAAGCGGTGGGTTTCACCGACTTGGATTTTTCCAATTGTCCGATGGGCGCGGCGCTATCGTAAAAAGCGGTTTGCCCGTTCAAGGGGGAAACGTCCAGCACGAAATAGCCGCCCAAGGCCAGATTCTCGGCATTGTTCGCGATAAGGATCCCGGCCTGCGCCCATTCATGGGTATTGGTTTGGGAAAGGATTTTCACCGACACGTCGAAATCGCCTTTGATGTCGGATCGCGAGGCCATGACGAACTGATTCTTAAGGCCGAAAATGTCGGCGCCGCGGCCGGACAAGTCCAGGGTACCCCCGGCGACTAGGGCGGCGCCGGAGGCGGAGCTATCCGCATCCACGAATTTCCACCCCAGGCCAGCCCCCACGCTTTGCTTGGAAAAATCATCCGAGCAAGCCGGGGACTGCGGCCAAGCCCGGCCATTCAAAATTAGGATCGCAGGCAGGATAAGATTGTGCAGGCGTTTAAGTATCATTTTCCCTAGGTCTCCTATGCATGCGGATCGCAGGTAATCAGGTCATTCCGGATCGGGGAGGAAGGTGACAACCAATGGGAAAGATCCCCTTAACCCGGGAGTTTTGCAACCCCTTTTCCACGAGGAACGATCGATTGGCTGTTTCCCGTGATTCTATCCTAGCATGAAAAAGCACCTTTCTAATCTGGCGTTGTTGGGGGCCGCCACCCTCGCGTATACGGGTCTGCTGGCCATAGGGGTGCTGTTTTCCCGCCATGGGGGCGGGGACTCCCTTTCGATTTTCTGGCCCGCGAATGGATTCCTGCTGGCGGTACT
>JAYUVP010000299.1:0-7438 GCA_043753995.1 Fibrobacterota bacterium | reverse complement strand
CACGGAATACGCACCACTCAAGACATCCAAGCCCCACGGCCGGTTTCGGCGTCGGAGAGGCTTTTTCGCCAGCACTATGACATGGTGCTCCGCGTTTGCCTGAAATACCTCCGGAATCGCGACGAGGCGCAAGAAGCCGCTCAAGAGGCCTTCTTTAAAGCCATCAAGGCTTTGCCCGAATTCGAGGGGCTGTCGCAAACGGGAACCTGGATTTATCGCATTGCGGTGAACGAATGCCTGTCGCGCATCGAGGCCAGGAAGCGCGATCGTGAGAAACGCGAACGCCTTTCCGAAGAATTGGCTTTATGGAATGAAAATCATGACGAAAATGAAACCTTCGCCGGTCGCCTGGTTCAGGAAGTGATGGATCAAGTTCCTAAGCAAACCCGAAATGTGGCATGGCTATCCATAGGCCAAGGCTTGACCCACGCTGAAATCGCCTCCAGCCTGGGAGTCTCGCGAGTTGCCGTGACCCGCCGCATTTCCCGGTTCCTGCGCACCGCCCAGCAATGGAAGACGCGCTTGCAAGAGCGGGAAGTGATGGCTTAATGCGAGATCGTTCCTCGTGCCCGGCGGGTGCTCTTAAGGCGCGCTTTTTTTCTCGGAAATCACCAAGTCGACGCGCCGGTTCTTTTGGCGGCCTTCCTTGGTTGCATTGTCGGCAACGGGCTTGGAAAAGCCATAGCCTACGGCCGAAAGCCGGGTGCTATCGATGCCACCGGGTTGAATAAAGAAGTCGCGCACATTCGAAGCCCGCTTTTCGCTCAGCTTTTGATTGAAATCCGCCGCACCCTGATTATCCGTATGCCCCTCTACAATCACCCCAGCGTCCTTATAAACGGTGAGAATACCGGCAATTTTGGCCAGCGAGGTCTTCAGCTCCTGGGTCAAGGTCGCCTTGCCTATATCGAAGAGAATATCCGACATGGAAATAATGGTGCCGCGCGCGTCCTTTTTGACTTGAATCAAGGCGCTATTCAATTCGCCGAAACGCTTTTCGGCGTCATCGCGGGCTTCTTGGGCCTTGCGCTTTTGCAATTCCAAATCTGCCGTGACGTCTTTCAAATTGGTTTTCAGGCTGGTGGAATAACCTCGCTCCAGCTTGACCAAGTCTTCTTGCACTTCGGCCAAATCGGCCATGGCGGCGAAATACTTCTGGCCTTCGGCCCTTTGCGCGCGCCGCAATTCCAAGGCCTTAAGCTGAGCCAAGGCCGATTCGACCCAAAGCGAACAGGTCACGGTTTGATAAGCGACGCGATCCGCGTCGACCGGGTTTGCGGCCAAATTTTCGAGTTCGCGCAGACGAGCATAAGCCAAGGCCACGAGATCGGCATTGTCATCCGTGATGGGCAAAACGGCCTTCACGCGTTCGTCGAGACTTTGTTTCCAAGCCGCCGGACCGGTGACCGGGATTTCAACGGAGGCGTCGGTGGCGGACAGGCTCAAACCGGCAGTGAATAAAGCGAGGGACAGCAGCATGTGTGGTTTTTCCAGTGGCCTCAGGGTTTTTTCAGGGCGCGGGCTTCATTCAGGAATTCACGGTAAGTCGTCACCCGCTCCTCTTCGCGCACACGCGCCGTTTGCGTTGAGTCCACGGCCTTTTGCATGGTCTGGGCTTCATGCTTGGCCATGGCCAAGCGGTATAAAGCTGAGGCGCGCTCTGAGCTTTGTTGGGCGGGCAAGGCATCGCCTTCTTTCCAATGCCGATTGGCTTCGGACAAAAGCGAATCGGCGGCGACAATCAGGGGATCGCTCCAACCGGACTGACGGCAATCTTCTTGAAGGACTTGGGCTTCGGTGCGGCTGCGTTCGGCCAAGAAAGCCAAGCTGGTTCCGCAAGCGGTGAAAAACAATGAAGCGAAAAGTGCGGCAATAGGGATTTTCGAAGCAGATAGAGATCGCATGATTAAAGCCTTGGTCTCCCCTGAAGTCATCAATAGGAGTTCACAGGTGGAAAAACGGAAAAATAGTTTCTCATGGGCAGCAAGCGCTGAAAGTATTCGAAAAGGGGAACTAGGCGCATTCCTTGCCGAGGATTATGATATCCGTGGTGGCGACTCCAAAATCCCACCTGCCAACCCACTGCTATGATGCGTCCATTCAAACCAAAACACCCTGGGCCACGAAGAGGGAAATGCCCAACTCTATTATCCTACTTGGCGGGCCTGTCGCAAACCGTGGGATTGTTTTTTTTGCTTTGGCCCTATGTCAGCCTTGCCCTACCCCAGGGGCGGGCCCGTGAGGAGATTTTTTTTCCTTCGGCTCTAGCCTTAGCCAATCAAAGCGTGATTTTGCACGGCTTCAAGAACTCGGCCTCGGATTTAGTCTGTCCGCCGGGCTTTGTTCCCATTCCACTGGGCCATCTCGGATTCCATCGCGAAGCTCCCCAGGGATGGTCCTGCGCCAGGCAAATCAAGGCCGGTGACCGAGGTCTACCGAAAGCCGCCTGTTTCGTGGATAAAGCGGCCTGCCAAAGCAAACGCCGGGCGACACTCAGGGGGTTTTCCGATTTAGGGACCATTCCTTTGCCTGATTTTGGCCATGGCCAAATGCCCAAGGATCCGTGGATATCAAGGAAAATCAATGACTCCGTGCTGTCCGTGGTGCATTTCATCGAGAAAAAAAATGCGCGCGGTTATATCGACCGCTTTTCCCTGCATGTTTTTTCTTTAAGCGCCCGTCGTGATCGGCCTAGCAAATATCTCGAAATCGAACAGACATGGATTTTTCATGATCTTCCCAAGGTGCGCTTCATAGACCTAGGTAGGGGCAGCAAGGCCTTCGTTTTCGAAGCCAGACAGGACGAAGCCGGGGCGGACGTTTTATGGGTGGCCTTTGACGCCAGCGGCAGGCTTGCCACCAATACTTTCGACAATTATGAAGTCCCTTCTGCCCGGGAAGAGAATCGCATTGTCGTCGAGGAAGGGTGGGCGGTACGCCAGGTAGAACGCGAAAAAGGCCGAAAAAGCGAGAACTTCGTTTTCAGTAATGGCCAATGGCTTCGCCAAGAATTATTCGAAAGAGAAAAGGCCTGGGAAAAAGAAAACCGCCCCAAATCTTGGAGCGGCTCTGAATCCGATTGATGGTGCCCGGGAGGAGACTTGAACTCCTATGACCTTGCGATCACTAGAACCTGAATCTAGCGTGTCTACCAATTTCACCACCCAGGCAAGGGAAGTGGGGGCATAAAGGTCGGAATTTCCGGGGCTTTCGTCAATTCTCTGGCCTTCAGAGAAGCCCCAAATAGGCTCTAAAGGCTATCCAGCAGGGGTCCGCAGCATTTCTTGTATTTCTTGCCGCTGCCGCAAGGGCAAGGATCATTGCGACCGACATCGGACCCTGGTTTGCGAAAGGTATTCCCCCGCACGCTGCCGTCTTCGCGAATCAAAGCCGCATATTTTCCGGCCAAGGCTTCGGAGCAAGCGGCCCAAGCCCCTGCCGCAGGCCAGCGTCCCGTATTGCGAAGAAAATCGAAAAAGCCGGTGAGCAAATCAGGCAAGGCCTTGCGGGCGGCCAGCGCAGCTTGGACGCGCGGCATGTCTTCGAGCAAAACTTTTTCGACATCGCTGGCTTTGAGGGTTTGCAGACTGGATACACCCCGGCCTGACGCCGAGGCGAAAAAGGTGGCCAGCAGGGCTTCGGCGCCTTCCTTAAGGTCGGCTTGGAGAAAGAGCTGATGCTCCGAGGCCATATATTCGCTGATGAGGTCTTCGGCTTGTTCGCGCAACATGGTCGCGATTAAAGTAGCGGCTATTTTGCTGGAGATGGCGCCTAAAAAACCAGACGACAAAAAAGCCGAGGCCGAGAACAAAGGTGGCAAGCCCAGGCGATGGGCTTTATTCGCCTTGGTCTTGCTTATCGCCTTGGGACTCTTGGTGCAACGCTGCTGGCAAGACCCGCCCCCGCCGCCGGTTTGGCCGACGGACACCCTGAAAACTTCTGGGCTTCCGCCAAAGCCTGATACAATCGCCATCGAGACGACCGCGCAGCCATTGCCCACTGAAATCAAACCCAGGCCCACGCTGCCACCGAAGCCTATTGCTAAAACCCCCGCGCCCGACACCGCCACTCCTGCCCCGCAAAAGCAGGATACCGCCTTGCCCTATGTCTATGCCGATCCCTGGGGAGGTCGCCATTTCGATTCGGTGACCGTGCGCGTGATTTGCAGGGAAAGCTGCCTGGTGCTTTACAGCCTCACGGACACCTTGCAATTCAAATCCTATGAATCGCCTCTGACTTTTCGCCGCAATACCACCCTGTGGATACGCGGTTTGCAAAACGATGGCACCCAAATGGAGCCCGTCAAAATCGAATATGTCATTACCCGTGACCCGGGAAATTGTCCCGTGGACATGGTGCCCTTTCAAACCAGTGGCCAAGAGATTTGTATGGACAAATATGAATGGCCCAATCACGAAGACGCCTTGCCGCAAGCCTTTGTCTCCTGGAAAAATGCAGTCGATAGCTGTGCTTCGGTGAGCAAGCGCCTTTGCACCTTGGACGAATGGCAAAACGTTTGCGCAGGTCCCGAGAATGCGCGTTACCCCTATGCGGCGCGTTACGATGCGCGTTATTGCCCAGCCAAGGAAAGCGGACCCGCCCATGCTGGCCACTTTCCGGCCTGCCGGTCTTATTATGGCACCTATGACATGACCGGTAATCTCTGGGAATGGACCTCAACGCCTTATCCCGAGCGTGAAGGCTTTTATCGGGTAGCGGGCGGCAATTGGGAAGCGGGCAATGAGGCGACTTGCGGCTTATCCCGCTATAGCTTTTACCCGCAGAATCGCTTCAATATGGTCGGCTTTCGCTGTTGCGATGAGGCTAAACCTGACCCCAGGGCCATGCCCATCAAGCCTCAATCCGGGCCTTGAGGAAAAATCAAGGGTATAATCCGGCCATGCAAAAGTCGGTTCGACGTCCGGGCATGGACATGCCCCTGGTCTTGGGCCTGATCGCTATCGCTGGCCTTTTATTTGCCTCGAGCTTTTTCATTCGTAATGCGGACAACCTTAAGCCAAAAGAATGGCAAAAAGAGGAAATGACCTATTTGCCTTCGGGCAAATACTTGAAGCCCATGACCTTGGGTTATCCCGAAGCTGCGGCCAGCTTGCTTTGGGTCAAGGGCGTATTGTATTTCGGGGAAGCCTTTTTGACCGATGGCAATCACCAATGGATGGGGCATATACTCGATATCGTGACGACTTTGAATCCGCGCTTTCGCGAAGCCTATAATTTCGGCGCCACCATGCTTACCAAGGACAGCACGGAAATCCCTCGCACCTTAAAGCTTATTGACCGGGGCTTGGAGCAATACCCGGAAGAATGGCAATGGCGGGTTTCGGCGGCCTTAGCAAGGCAAAAATTGGATTCCAATTTGGTTGCGGCAGCGGTCTATTTGCAACCTCTGGGCCAAGACACGGTTGCCCCTAAGCATGTGCGGACACTGGCCGCCACCTTTCTCGAAAAAGGCGGCGATGAAAAAATGGCCATCTCCTATTTGGTGGGGCAATATGCGCAAGCCGCTTCGCCTTATCAGTGCGAAATCTTTGCTGACCGCCTGGCTCGAATTGGTCTCAAAACCGCCTCTACCGCCGATTCGATACGCCTAACACCCGAATACCGCCTCCGCCTTCGACAGACCACAGCCATACTCAAGCAAGTGCAAAGTCGGCCAAAAACCGAGACCTTGGCCATTGCCCTGCTCAATGAAATTCTCACCGGCGAAATTTCCCCTCCCACTCACGCCTTGCTTCGACAGCTCGGCGCGGAATAGGCATCCTCTCTATGCCCTGGCTGCTTTATCCCTGCCTGCTTGCCTCCGGGGCGGCCAGCCTCATTTATGAATTGCTTTGGACGCGCATCCTTAGTTTTTCCTTCGGCTCGACATCGACGGCTTTCGCCGTCGTCTTGGCGGTGTTTTTCCTCGGCCTAGCTGTGGGGGCTCATGTCGCGGGAAAGCATGCCCATCACCTCCTGCGCACCTTGCGCGCCTATGGCTGGTTGGAATTAGGTATTGGCCTCTATTCGGCCGCCGCCTTGCCGGTTTTATTTCATCTCGATCATGGCTTTTCCATGGTCAATGCTAGCGGCACGGAATGGCAAGGCATACTTTGGCGCCTTTTCCTGACCGTGGGGGTTTTAGGCTTACCCACTTTTGCTATGGGAGCCACCTTTCCCATCCTCATCGAATACTTGCGACGTAAGGACACCGGACTCACTTCGCAACTCGGCACTTTATATGGAGTGAATACTCTCGGAGCTTTCACCGGAGTTTATCTCACCACGCATTGGCTCATTCCCTTTCTCGGCCTAACCGGGGCCTATGGCATCGCGGTGGCATTGAATATTGTGGTTTTCGGCTTGTCGTTTTTATTGCCGGAGGCGAATCACAGCCCTAACCAGGTGGCTCACGCGGAGGATCTCGAATCGACGCCCACCGAAACCCAAGGGAGGTGGCATAAAGCTGCCTTACTCTTGCTCACGGTTTCGGGTTTCACCACTCTGGGCTATGAAATTGTCTGGAGCCGAGTTTTAACCATAGCCCTCGAAGGATCGCTCTATGCCATTGGAGCGACCCTTGGGGCTTTCTTGGCGGGCATAGGCCTTGGCGGCCTTGCTTGGACTTTTCATAGCCGCAAGGCTCGCTCTCCCGCCTCGGTATTTCGCCTGTATGTGATGGTTTGCTTGGCCATGACGGCTTACTTAGCCCTCAGCCCTTTCACCTTGTCGGTGCAAGGTTATGTGTTGAAAGGCATAGCCCAAGCCCATCGCGATATTCTCGGCCTGCATCTCAACTTTCTCGTAGCCATCCTCTTTTTACTGCCCATCACGGGTGGCCTGGGTTTTCTCTTTCCCGCCGCGCTTAGCCTTTTGCATCGCGCCAAGGTAACTGAAGGCGCGGGCTCGGCTTATGCCCTCAATACGGCCGCTTCGGTGCTGGGCTCGGTATTGACGGCCACCTACTTCATGAATGCCTTGGGAATAGAAGGCATAGTCTGGATCAATGTCTTGCTTTTACTTGGCACCCTCGCCATTGCCGTGCTCCTGGTTGAAACCGAGCCGAAGGCACGCTGGAGGCTGAATGGCTCCTTGCTTATCGCCCTGATCTTCGTCGCCGGTTTTTGGCCCGAGGTGAATGCCAAGGCGGTCTTAACGGACTATGGCGAAAACAAAGCCATGAGTTGGAGCGGTTTATTTCAATCACTCGCCTATCGATTCAGCGGTGAAAATCGCATCAAGCTTTATAAGGACGGTGTCGGCGCGACCATAACGGTTACGCAATCGGGGCGAAGCATAGGCGTGCAAAATAATGGTTTGCCCCAAAGTGGACGCAGCCTGGATCCGCCTCATTTCAATTTGGAAAGCTCCTTGGTCGGCCTCTATCCCGCCTTGCACAACCCTGATGCGCAGGACGCCTTGGTCATTGGCTTGAGAT
>JAYUVP010000298.1:0-4147 GCA_043753995.1 Fibrobacterota bacterium | reverse complement strand
CCGCCGAATTCGGATATCAATTCGATCAAGATAAGAATCAACTCGTGCTTACAGACTCGCGCGGGGTCGGAACCCTATTCGATGTCCATTTTCAGGGCGATACGGTTCTCATCGCAAGGCAATCTGAGCGCGAAGTGTATGGCAGGATAGTGGCAGAGGTAGGCATTCGGGAGGCGGGGGGCATGAAATCCTTCGGGAACTTGCAGACTTTTTACCCAGGCTTCAATGTGCTTGGACGTAACGTGTCCAGGACTCAAATAAGGAAGTGTCCGGGTAAGGATGGTTTTCATTCAATACTAAGTTGTATTTTCTAGTAACGTTTTCTTAGATTTTCTTCTACGAAGGATAAATGGATTTGATGAAAACATTTTCCTTCCTCTCATGCGCCCTTTTTTTCGTAGGAATGGCGACAGGCCAGGATATTTCCATACGATTGTCCACGGGAAAGCTGAAATACATTCCTGAGGAACCGGTTTATTTTAAAATAGTCCTAACAAATCATTCACAAAAATTCATTGGATACAATTCGCAGTTGTCCATGGGCGTTGGATCTTTCACCTTTTGCGAAGAAAAGTCGAAGCGATGCATCGAGGATGCCGACATTATGAACCAATCGTGCTTGTCTCATTTCGTTGGGAATTTGGCCCCGGGAAAATCCTATCGACTATACGGCACCCTCTTTTCCCATCAGGCGCATTATCTCTTGGAAGCGAATCCCGGTAGTAAAATATTGGTTGTTAAGCCGACTTTGTTATGTGATACGAGTATGAAAAACCAATCTTCCAAACCCTGGACGATTGAAATGACTCACGGAAGCCCTCACGATGATTCTTTGTTGGCCGAACTGAAACGTTTGGGAACCCTTGACATAAAGGACAATGCCAGCGGGTCGGGAATACTTTCCTTTAGCCTGCAGGTGGACTTTGGTAGCCGGCAGATAGGAGGGTCCAAGAGCATTGAAATTTCTCGGACATTGAGAAAATACTCCCATTCCCGTCTCTATCCATACCTGCTTTCCTATCTCTCCGAAATGGATCCGCCGGCATTGACTCACTCTGAAAACGCAACCTTGGACGCATTTTTGAAACGCAAACCGGGTGGTGGAAATGTTGCATTTGGTGATTCCGATCCCTACCTTCGACTATTCAACCTTCTTCGGTGTGCCCAGCGGGAAATACGCGATGAGTCGCTTCCTCATCCTTCGTCGAAACCTTGCCGTGATTTGGTTTTGAAGGACCTTATTGATGGTGAGAACTCAGAATTTTTCAGAGAACCTGGCATTGCGCCCGAGCAAATTGAAGATTATGACCTGGTTCGCATCCTTAGACCGGATATCTTTTCCAAGGAGCTTGAGGCCTTTCTTTCGACGGGAACCTTTAAACCGCATTGGAAGGATACCCTAGGCGTCAAATGAAACTGAATCGAAAACACAGGATACCATGCGCGCCCTCATACAAAGAGTGAAGCAAGCTTCGGTGCAAGTCGACGCCGAAACCGTCGGCGCCATCGGTGAGGGCTTGCTCATTTTCATCGGCATTACCTTGAATGACGGCGAAGCTGAAGTGGCATGGATGGCCAAGAAACTCGCCAAGCTTCGCATCTTTCCCGATGCCGCTGGTCTGATGAATCTTTCTCTGCAAGACATTGGCGGCGAAGCCTTGGTGGTAAGTCAATTCACCTTATATGCCGATTGCTTGCAGGGGAATAGGCCATCCTTCACGGCGGCGGCGAGGCCTGAAAAGGCCGAACCGCTTTATCTCGATGTTGTGGCGGCCCTGCAAGAGCAACTGAATCGACCCATAGCCACGGGCCGTTTCGGGGCGGACATGCGAGTGTCGCTTATCAATTCGGGGCCGGTCACACTTTGGTTGGAATCCCCGAAAAAGTTGGGTTAAGGATATCGCTCGGTGGATGATTCGCCGACCCGCCTTAGGCATTTAATATCATTTGGCTCATGAATCGAATCGCTGAGAGACTATCCTCCGGTCATTTCTTCTGGCTCGCCCTAGGCCTGGCATGCCTTTGGATGGGATGCGCCAGTAAGCCACCACCCCCTCATTACGCTGCTGAATATCCTGCAGACCGAGAGGAGGGAGCAAGCGGTGGCGCCCCTGAGGTTGCCGCTTACAATATGGCCGCCCGAGATATGGCTGCCCCAGCCTCAAAGCGGGAGCATAGAAGTTCTTCCTCGCGTACAAAAGCCAAAATGGCCTCCTCGCTAAACTCCAGTAGCTTTCCGTCCCAGGCTGAACCTTATGCCCCTCAAGTTGGACCGACTCCCAAGCCCAGGGCTATTCCCGCAAGCAAGCGTATGGTGCACTATTCCGGCAGGGCGACTCTTAAATCCACCGAGCCTGAAAAAATTCTCGATTCGGCAATTGCCTTGGTGAAAGCCGGCGGGGGCTATCTCGAACAGCGCTCGCAGGGATTTGTCGCCTTACGTGTGCCCTCCCAAGATTTCGATACGCTTTTTTATCGTCTTTTAAAGTTGGCAACGGTTTTGGATTATAGCCAACAGGCCGAGGATATCACGGACGCATTCAATGATACGGATTTGCGATTAAAAATCGTCGTTTCCACCCTGGAGCGACTCCAAGAATTGGTGAAAAAAGCCCGCACCGAATCGCAAAAGTTGCGTTTGCTTAAAGAGCTTCAGAGATATCGTGAAGAACGTGAAATATTAGAAGCGCAAAAACAAGACATTGCCCAACGTTTGCGCTTTGCCTCCATTCATTTAAATGTTCAAAGCCATACTCCCTGGGCTTCGCAAAATGCCTGGGACAAGGAGATCTACGATTTCACTTGGATACATCAATTGAATCCCTTTGAGGATGCACGCTTCCGCAAACGCGACACGCGCTCCTTTGACGTGCCAGCCAATATGGTGGAGTCGCAGAAAAAAAATCCCTGGAGGGCGACAAGTTCCCATGGCTCGGAATTCTGGGGCTCTGAATTGGACGTCGATCTTCGCGGCGATAGCCGTTTTTGGAGAGAAGCCATTCGCGTGCGGCTTAAGGATGGATTCAAAGCGACGGATACCTCAAAAGCCGGTGATTTCCAGTTTGCCCGCTTTCAATCTTTTGGCCCGACACCGTATTTCTACTGGGTCGGTGTTCGTAGTCGAGGTGGTGAACTCGACTTGGCCGAATTCTATTTCCCCACCGAAGCGGAACAAACTCTTTTGCTGCCTAATTTGCTTGCAGCCGTGGAGGGAAAGTCGAAATGAAAAGGTTCATTTTACTAGGCCTAGGGGTTTTGGCTTTCACCCAACTTTCGCAGGCCAGCGATTCTTTGGTTATCAAGGATCAAGGGCTTTCCGTGAACTATTCCTGTGTTTTGCAGGTAGAGGAAACCGACAAAACCCTGATGCTTCTCATTGCCAAGGCGGAATCCGTCGGCGGCTGGTTTACAAATCGTTCGAAAACCTCCGTACAATTAAAAATTCCGAATCCTTTCTCCGATTCTTTAATGGCCTATATCACAACCTTGGGTGTGCCTTTGGACCGCAATTTGAATACCACTCAATTGGAGCCCCAACGCAAGGAGCTTTTGTCACGACTCAAAGCGCGTCGCGCTACTTTGGACGATTATTTCGCCATGCTTAAAGAAAGCAGCGATTCCACGGTTTTCACTATTGAAAGCGAAATCGTTCGC
The DNA here is from genome assembly GCA_043753995.1 of Fibrobacterota bacterium. GTDB lineage: Bacteria > Fibrobacterota > Fibrobacteria > UBA11236 > UBA11236 > JAYUVP01. The sequence continues at coordinate 493 of JAYUVP010000298.1, read as the reverse complement.
CTGCAATCCGAAATCGATCAGACCACGGGTCAAATCCAAAAGTTAGAGGATAGACTGGCTTTTGCTGAAATGACCATTCATTTTCGATTTCAAGAAAGAACCGCTCCGGTGGCGACAGGTCAATCTCGATTCAAATGGCTTAATCGCTTAGAACTTCCAGTTTTTTTGGGAGGCTTTGATTATGTCCAACGCTAAGCACCGCATAATTCAATGGCTTGGCGCCCTAACGGTGTCAATTCTCTTAGGCGCTTGCGCCTTTCATCCTAGAACTCCCGCGGAATTCGCTGAATATCCTAGAGGCTTTTTCTTCAATCGTTCCCTGCGCGCATTAAGTCCCGATGGCGTTCATTTTTCGGTTCGATGCGATAAAAACAAACCGCATGCCGAAATGGCCTATTGGCGGGAAGCCATGAAAACCCGTATGTCCCAGGCGGGTTACCGTATCTTGGAAGATACGTCCTGCACCATGCAAGGGCAGCCCGCTTCTTTGCTC
>JAYUVP010000297.1:0-15161 GCA_043753995.1 Fibrobacterota bacterium | reverse complement strand
GAACCAATCAGCCATCGGAGAGCATTGTGGGCCTTTTGGGTGACCTCAAAAGAAACGCTGGCAGCCTGAATATCATCGATAAAACGTCCCCTGAATGTAAAGCCATTTTTATCATTCGAAGAAATGAGCTTCGCCTTATCTCCTGCATGGCGGATTTTATTAGGGTGTTTGTCCGGAAGCAGATTTTCCTCCCCAAGGACCATGCAAAAATTACGTGCTGTTTGAAGCCCTGCATAGTATCGAATCCAAGCATCAATTAATGCGGCGTCCTCCCAGGTACCGGTGGAAAGCTCACCCGGGGCCTCAACCCGCCAGCGAACAAATGCATCCTCAGGAGATTGTTCATTCGAAACAGCGCGAAAAATTTCCGGCTCTGTGCCCTTTGGGCCAGTCCATTCACTTAATAACTTGGGAGCGTCATTTTCAATTGGTAGCAATTTGTTTTGTACCAAATCACAAACCAACGATCCTTTTCTGACATAGGAAAGAATGGCTGTGACTTTAGGATGTGAGTTCGAAGAATTCGACCATTGCTCAAGGGATTTGAGGTAGTCTTGATACGGTTCAGTAGGATTTGCAGAAAACCCCGAAGTGACTGACCCACCAAAATTGACAAAATCGCCCCCGAGGTATTGAAGCTTATCGCAAAGAGGGTGATTTGGTGGTTTCTTGCCAGAACGCACTCCCGAATCATCCGTGCATGGGATCAACGTTGTTTGCTGGCCTTTCGGTAAAACCGAAGCTCTTCTAAAATTCCCCATTTCATCAATTACAATCTCTACGTGCGCTTGCTGGGTGGTGTGGGCTATTGGCATCATTGGTTCGACACCTGGAGGTTCGTTGCCCGCACATCTTTCATAGGTCTCGTATAGACTCTGTATCCAACTCATTCTGCACCCCACTCGTGGGCCTCGGTTTCCACCGATTTGACGCTTTTGCCAATTCCGAACCGCTTCATCTCCATTTCCCTCACAAATTTTCTCATCCTGCAATCCTCTGGACGATCAAATCGGATGACTCCATTAATCATGGTGGGTCGACAAAAGCGTGATTCCAACTTTTGCGATCCGGATTCCTCAGGGTAATCGAAGCCATGAAACATCAAGCCGAAAGCCAATTCCCCTGCTCCATCGTACTCGCCTTTCCCATCACCAAAGGCACACGGCTCTACATAGCCCTGGCAATCTCTTGTTCCCAGGAAAATATCCTGTCGCCCGCCACGAACAAGCGACCGTCTCGCAATCTCAAAATGCTTTCCATCAATTTGATCTGCCTTTAAATCAGGTTGATGATTATTCCATTCAAAATGCGCCTGCACCTGGTATTCAACATCCGCCAAAAAGGTGTAAATCGCTAAGGTGTTGCCCCCGCCGTATTCCAGAGGCTTGGTTCCCTTGGTTTGTGTGCGAATGCGCTTTATCACACGAACCTGGTCGACTACCCAAATAAAAGTCGGTTTCCAGTATATCGACTTACAAATGCCCTTTAGGGCCTCGTAGGTGGGCACGTGGTAGGAGCACTTTTCCCCGCCAATTTTGGTCAATGGGTCCGTGAAGAGCGCATACCGCCCCCAAACCTTGAATTCAATACTATTGCGTATCGAGTCAGACATTTAGAAACTCCTCACCTGAAACCGGAATAGTGGAAAGACCGAATTCATTGCTGTAATACCGTTCACTTAGGTAATAGACTCCAGAATCGGCCTGAACTTCGAGAGCCGCTTCTTCGCCCAGTAACTTCTTAAATTCATGGGGAAAAACATTCACCGTATATTGCTGGGCTTGACGTAAGAGCTTTGTTTGTTTTTCTAATTCAAAAGCGCCGCAAAGCTCAGCAACTAAATCCTTCCCCGCCTTGTCATATTGAACAATGACTCCTTGTGTCGGGGCATCGATTGCTCGAAAAGCTCTGGCAGCCGCCATGAATGAGTGGCGCAAATAATGGGTCGGCGATTTACGTTGGGCCCGCTTGTAGTCGCCAACCAGTATTGAGTTTAGAGATAGCAGATTTAAAATCGTGTCGCCCCGCCCCTCAATTCGGTAATCCATTTCATTTTTACGACTGTAAAAATAGTTTTCATAATACCAGTCCATTACCTCTTTACTCAGCAGGTGGCCACCGAATCTTCCAGCATCTCGCTTAAAATCATCTAACACCCGCTCGGCTTTCTCGAGGCCGATACGGATGTCCTCAAGATTTTTCAAATTTTCATCCGCAGGATTGACAATATGAACGGTCCCGATTTCACGCTTTCCGTTGCGATTACAGCGGCCAGCGGCTTGGGCAATTGAATCCATTCCTGCGGCATACCGGATAACTGATCCGAAGTCCACATCGACCCCAGCTTCAATTAGTTGTGTGCTCAGGCAGAGAACCCGATTACCGGCATCCAAATGATGTCGGATATTTTTCAAAACCGATCTCCGATGCACAGGGCACATGCTGGTACTCAAATGAAATATTGAGTTTGATACTTGGCCTTCAATATTACTGTACAGTTCGCGCGCAGCTTTTTTGGTATTCACAACGACCAGACAGCTACCCGACTCTTTCATTTCATTGATAGCGAGACTTGCAGTGTCTTCGATGTTCCATCCACCGGGCTTTCGTTTATCGCTAATTTCCACACGTTTAAGCGAATCAAAAAGGGTTCGAACATCTGGCATAATCTCGGATTTATCGGTGAGACGGATTGAGCCTTTTTTCACTTCTACTTTGTGAAGTAGAGGTTGAGTGGCCGTGCATAAAACAACGGTGCTCCCGCATTGCTCGACCAGGAAGTTGATGGAATTGTTAAAAATGTGGACGCATTTTATAGGTAAGGTTTGGATTTCATCGAAGATTATAACAGAGTTGGCGAGCCTATGCATTCTCCGCGCTCCGCGTGTGCCGGATCCGAAAAGTGCTTCTAAAAATTGGACGCTTGTGGTAAAAATAACAGGCGCATCCCAATTTTCAGTCATCAATTTTTCGCGCCAGCTTTGAACCTCATGACCCAGATTAGAATGGTGCTCCAAAACAATTCGACCTTTATCTTCCGGGAACTCATCAGGCTCAAGGATTTGTCGAGCTACATCAGCATTTTGGTCAATGATAGAAGTAAAAGGGATTACATAGACAATACGATCTAGACTATGATTCTTAGCGTGGTTCAGTGCGAAACGCAAACTGGCCAGAGTTTTTCCGCCCCCGGTAGGAACGGTCAAGGTGTACACACCCTTGACGCGCTGAGCAGCATTTAGGCAATGGTTGGAAATATCCTTACGTATCTCATTAATCTGACTTTGGCCCGAAAGTGAGGATAGGTGCACCTCTAAACGAGTACTCAGTTTCCCCCATTCGGTGTAATGCCTTCCCCTCCTATGATATGCTGCACTAGGATCTTCAAAATTCGCAGAGTCAATCCTATCTGCGTCAACCAACTGACTGAAAAGTAGACGTACCATCAATCCTATTTGGAATTGAGCCACAATATCTTTAAGGCCCAATGGGTCTTGAAGGATAAAATTTGGGGAGCGTTTGACAATCCTGTCGATTATATGTCGAATACCTTGGGTCAACTCTTTGTTTTTAAGGATGGCCTGAAATCTTTCCCGGATTTCATGGTCGACATTTTCCAAAGCCTCCGTTAAGTGAGTCTTTGCATCTGGCTTTTCCATTCGTCTGGAGAAATTATCGGAAACGGGATTCGTCGAGTCGGATGAAAGGCAGTCGATTAAGCCGGAGTGGTGCGAAGCAACACAAAGCGCTAGGATTTGACCGACAACTTGGCCCAGCTCATCTATTTTTGAAAGCTCTTGCCAGATCAATTGCGCACCGGAAGTCGAGTGATCGATCTTTCCTTTAAGACCCTTCGAATCAACGAATTCATCGTCTTCATCTGGGTTGAGGATATTGGTGGCTGATTTCAGGTAGTTTTGGAATTGCTGGCTGTATTTTCCTAGGTCATGCAATAACCCAATTAATTCACCAGGTAGGCCTAAGCCCAATTTGGATGCAAACTCACTTGAAAGAGCCGCAACTCCGGAAAGATGCTCTTTAAGAGATTGGGTATCCTCCTTGTCGTGCTTGCGAACGTGCGCGATATATTGTTCGCTTTTATTCATCCGAGTTATCGTTTTTCTGCCAAAGCCCAGCGAGGAAGCCCCACTCTTCAGCCCCAAAATGTGCCGCCGCCGAGCCCGCGCCGGAAGTGACCATTTTAAGGTGTTCTTCCAGTGAGTGTTCTCGCCATTCCCCTGAGGGAAGCTGCTTCACATGTGCAATCTGGTTCTCGACCGGCATTACGCTCGCCTTCATCGGGTATTCAGGGTAAGATAATTCACTAGAGTCTCACCACTTGAGTCACTCCAACTTTTTTCCTCCCTTCCGTATCGATTTCCGGAACTTGAGTGCCCAGACCGCAACCTATCTTTCAACTGCAACACCTCCTCGCCTCAGCCCAACGCGCATACAGCCTGAGTCAGGCCCTCAAAACCCTTCGTATTTCCGGACCCACACCCTAGCGTCTTATGAAAATGCAGCGTGACAACTTGTCTGGAAAAATATCTTTACCACAGAGCCCACTTTAACAAGCAAATGATTAAAGAAATTCACAAGCGTCTCACTACCTGATACTATCCCTCTATTTTCCTACTATCCGTATCCATTCCCGGAACATCTATGCCCAGACCCCAACCCCTTTTCCAAATGCACCGCCTCCTCGCTTCTGCCCCGCGCGGTGTCAGTCTCAGTCGCATTCTTAGCACACTCCGCATTTCCAGGCCGACAGCTTTTCGACTCTTCAAAGAATTGCGCGAAGCCTTCAATGCGCCTATCGAATTTGATCGCCAAAGCCAGACATATCGTTACGCCAATAAAAATACTTTAGAGCTGCCCGGAACCTGGCTAAACCACGATGAATGGACCTTGCTACTTGGGCTTGTCCAAAGTTTGGGAAGAGGAGAAAAAGGCCCGCTGAAATCGCTGATGCCTGGCTTGCGCGAAAAGCTTTCGCTTTGGTCCTCGCGCTTGGGTGAAGACATCACTCAGTGGCGGGACAAGGTGCGCTTTGTTCCCATGGGCGAGCGCGTTGTATCCGAAGGCCTACTGCAATGCACGCTTTCCGCCCTGCATTCCAATCGACGCATGGTGATTCAATATCGTTCGGCTCTGTCGGGAATGGAAATGAAGAAAGAAATGGAAATCGAGAGCGAAACGACTCGAATCATTTCTCCTATCCGTTTAGTTCGTTATCGCGACAATTGGTATATCGACGCTCATTGTCATCTTCGGAATGCCTTGCGATCTTTTTCCTTGTCCCAAATCATCACCGCCAAAGTTGTGGACGAATCGGCCATAAAGGTGAATGAAGCCGAGGGAGAGCGGTTCTTCACCGAAGCCTATGGCATTTTTTCCGGGAAGGCGAAGTACCAAGCCAAGATCCGTTTTCATGGAATCGCGGCGCGCCTAGCTTCGAGAGAGGCATGGCATCCAAAGCAGGTGGCGGAATGGCTACCCGAAGGACATTGGCAAGTCCGCTTTCCCTTCGGCGATTCCAGGGAACTGGTCCGTGACCTATGCCGATGGGCTGACGGTCTGGTGGCCATCGAACCTGTGCATTTAAAGACCGAAGTGACTCAAATCCTAGGCCAAGGTCTCAAGGCTCTTCAACCCGCTCCATCCGCCCCGAAACCAAAAAAGCATTCCCCTCGGGGGTAACTACCGCGCTACCCACCTTGCGCGACTTCTTGCCCCGCGCTCGCGATTTGCTACCACGCCCAGGAGACTTGATGCCGAGTGCCGGAGGAGGTCCGGTCTTGGCCAAGGCCGCCTCGGGGGCTGCATACATGGCCGTGAGATTGCCGCCGATTTTGAGGTCATCGATCATCACCGAACCCGTGGCCGCGTCGGGATTCTTATCGAATTGCACATGCCAGTGAAAGCCATTGGCTTTGGTCGCGTCGGCCTTTCCATCGCGTTGGCCGAGACGGCCGCGCAGGTCGGAGAGCTTATGTTCAAAGACCTTCCACGTGGTGGTGAGCGTATCCAAAGCCCCGAAATAATTGTCGTCGGTGATATTGGTTTGCATCATGTGAAAATCCACCACGGTTTTCTGGGCGGCCTTGGCACGAAAGCTGATCTTGTCGGCGCCAGCGAGGCCAGCCCATCCTCCGCTTTGCCATTCCACGCCGCAATATTGATAGCCACCCGTACCTAGATCGAAGGTCCAGGGAAGATGGCTTTCCGCGCCCGTTCCGCTAGGCACCAGCGGACCAACCTTGGCATTGCCTCCGCCCTTCGAATTATTGAAGGTGCTCCAGGAGCCGAGATTGGGCTGCAAGGTGGGGCCGGAAAAATCGTCGACGAGTAGCCAGGTCGCATCGAGGCGTAAATCGCGATGATGCGCCAACCACACCCACTGCACGGCGTCGGTCATGCCACGCGCGGAGACGCGCACCAGGCACCAGCCCTGGGGAAAGCGCTTGCCTGCGGCATCGAAGCCCGTCCAATCGACGGAGATATTCTGTCCGCGATCCGAGTAGGACCAGGCCGCGCCGGTGGCATGATGGGTTACCTGTAACATCCAAGTGACGGGCTTATTGAAAGCGCCGGACACGCGCAGCGGGGCTTTCTGAAAATCCAATTCGTCGGGAGTGGCGCTAAGTGGCGAAGACCAGGCCAGGGCCACGCCCGGTAGGGGATCGTCCAGGTCTTCCCAGATATTCGAGAAGCGGCCCGCCAAGGTAGCGCAACCGAACCAAGCCAGGAATTGCTCGAAATATTCTTCATTGGGCGTCGAGCCATCCAGATCAGGCAAGGTGGCGTCGCTGGTCTTGCCCCATAATCCCGTGGTTTCGGGGGCGAATTTAAGCAGAGCCTCGGCCCAAGGCTTGGATTCGATGGGCCCTTTGGAAACAAATGGCGCGCAAGCCCACATGCCCACGGTAAGCTCGCTATACTCGCGGCGGGAGCGCTTTTCCCCGCTGCCCAAAGTAAACGTGTCGGTTACCGGTAATACCAAGCCATCCATGGTATAGAAGTTGGCGCGATCGGGTGAAACGATAAAGGCCGTCGCCGAATCGAGCCAGGTCTTAGCGCGAGCATCACCGAACCAAAGCCAATCCATAGCCAAGCGCCAGTGCACGCGTATGGCGTCCTTATACATGGCCTTACCACTGCGAAAGGCATTGTAGCCCAGCGAGCCATTGTAATAAGTACCGTCGGGCACCATCCAATCGGGGAGCAAGCCCTTGCCGACACCAGGGCTGAGAGAAAGCGTGCGATAGCATTGGTCCACCACGCCTTTCCAATCGTGATTGGGATCGACTTGGGCGAAGATTTTATACGAAGCGGGCGAGAAATAGCCCGGATTCACAAAGGCTTTACCGCCCCATCCCGCTCCGGGAGCCAGATATTTCCCCTCCTCAACGGCGCTATTCCAGATCGAATTAATAATATCCAAGGCGCGCTTTTTATAGCTCGCGCTCTTAGGGCTTGTATGCGCTTTCCACACGCCTTTCTTGGCGAGCGAGTCGGCGAAGAGTAGCATGAGGGCAATGTCTTGATCGGCGTCGGTGGCCATGCCCGTACCGATAAGGCCACCCTTAGCGCCCACTCGCCAGTTATAGAGCTTGGCTTCTTCGCTCCACATGGTTTTTTCGGCGGCATCCCAAATGCGATCGAAATTGGCCTGATCGCCTGCATATAAGGCGACAATCATGCCATAGGCCTGGCCTTCGGAAACCGCATCGCCAGGCTCTTCGGAATTCGGTCGGTGCACCAAGCCGTCGGTATAGAAATCGACATTGTTGAGAATAATGCCGCGCGCCGTACGGGCTAGCGCCGAATCGAGCCGACTGTCGGCAATACGGGGCAATTGCGAAACCGTGGGGCCGAAGCCCGCAAAAGCAGGAACCAGGCCCCAAAACAGCAAAGCCAGGGAGAAAAGGCGGGCGGCACTCCGCTTAGGAAGAAAGGAGGGATTCCGGACAATATTTAGCATGCGCACTTAGTGGAAAATGCGCATGCATTAGGTTGACCAAGATCTGATTCAGCGAGAAGTCTTTAGTGGCTACGCAATAATGCGGCGAGCTCGGCGTCAATGCGACCGGGATTCTGGTATTGCGGATATTCCGCGAATAAACTTTCGCCGCGACTGAGGATGCCGAAATCGAGATTCTTGTAATTCCAATAGCTCCAGCCCATGCCATTTTCACCGAGAATGCCGAGTAAATCGTTGAGCCAGTGCAATTGCGATTCGCGATCGGCCCCGCCCACGAAGACTCCGAATTCATTGCATATCACAGGGACTTTGTGCTTCTCACGGAAGGCAATGGCCGGTTCTAATTGCTGTTCCATGCGGGACCGGTCCCATAGGCCGGCTTCCACGGGATGCTGACCATGCGCGTCCATGGCCGCCGGATAATTTCCGGGATAGACTTGGCGACGCTGATACACCTCGGGCATCCACGAAGCGAATTGATGCGTGAAATAAATCGAGCTGTAATAATGCACGACATAGAGAATATTATCGTCGTCGCAAGGAGTGAGATGGCGAAATTGCTGGGCATTGCACCAGCGATTGGACCCCACAGCAAGCGTGGATTTCTTAGCGTATTTGCGGATATGGGCGACGATTTCGTCCTTCACCACATTCCAAATCGTAGGTTCAGGCGCCACCGGTTCATTCAGAATTTCCAAAATGAGTCCGTCGCGATCGCCATAGCGTTCGGCTAAATGGCTCCATACTTTTTTGCATTGCTCGCGCATGGCAGGATCGGAGAAAAAAGCCTGTTCGTGTTTTGAACCGTCATGAAAATCATGTCCGGGACAGCGATGCAAATCGAAAATCACTTGCAAGCCGCGCTGTTGAATTCCTGCGATGGCAGTATCAAGCCGGCGGAGCACATCTTCGCGCGGCGCCAAAGTTTGTGCATCGAAAACATGGAACCAGTCGACGGGCAGGCGCACATGATTGAAGCCCCATGTCTTCACACGATCGAAATCCTCAGGGCCGAGAAAGGAGTCGAGATGGCCCAGAAGGCCGGGGAAGTTGGCAGGGTCTTTTTCTTCAATGGCATCGACTTGGCTGAACCATCCGCCAAAATTCACGCCGCGCAGGCGGGCAAGGTCGGCGGTCCGGTTGGTATTTTCGTGTTTGGTCATCGAGTCAGGAGTGCCGGAAGGAAGGGCGGACATAGTTGTTCTTGGTGGCAAGGAATCGCCCTACCGTTCGTGAATATTCCCCGGAAAACCAATATTTTCTTGGTTTTACCTCGGTGAATTCGGTTCATGGCCGTTATAATGAATGGGTGGAAATAATAGTGCATTCCATTCAAGACGTGAAGCGGAAAGCGGCGACGGTATTTTTCGCCTTCTCCCTTTTTTGCCCCTGCTTTTCTGCTTGGGTCGAAGCCCAGGAAGCAGTCAATCCCCTGCGTGGAGATTTAGCCGCGCATGATCCTGTGATGATCAAGTCAGGGTCAACCTTTTTCCTATTCAGCACCGGCAACGGAGTGTCCGCTAAGACCTCGAGTGACCGCATTCAGTGGAAAAATAGCGTGTCGGCCTTCCCTAGCCCTCCTGCATGGACCAAGTTAGAAGTGCCCAAATCTGGAAATTCACTTTGGGCGCCTGACATCCATTTTCGTAACGGCATGTATTGGCTTTACTATTCGGTTTCCAGCTTCGGTTCCAATGTTTCTGCTATTGGCTTGGCCACGGCAACAAACTTGAATGCGACCGGCCGCGCCGACTGGATCGATCAAGGCGTAGTCATTCGATCGGATAGCACAGATAATTTTAATGCCATTGATCCCAATGTGATTGTCGATTCCGCCGGCGCGCCTTGGCTTGTCTTCGGCTCCTTCTGGTCGGGCATCAAATTGGTGTCCCTGGATTCGGCCACCGGCAAGCCGCTTCCCGATGCGAAATTGTATTCCCTCGCGAATCGCAGCGCGGGCCTTGAGGCGCCCTTTCTTTTTCGTCGCGGGTCTTACTGGTATCTCTTCGTATCGTGGGACAAATGCTGCCAAGGCGCGAATAGCACCTACAATATCCGCGTGGGTCGCAGCCAAAATATCACCGGGCCTTATCTCGATAGCAAAGGCGTCAACATGACTCAGGGCGGCGGCGATTTGGTGGATGCAGGCGATGCGCGTTGGAAAGGTCCTGGGCACAATGCCATTTTCCTCGACCGCGACACCGTTTTTATCGTGAACCATGCCTATGACGCAAAGGCCAATGGCGCGGCGACCTTGTGGATTCGCCCCCTCTTTTGGACGCCCCAGGGCTGGCCTACTTTAAATTCCACTTTAAGTTCAATAGCAACCGTGATGACAGCTAAAAAATCACAAACCCATCCGCGAGGCCGATGGCCACAAGACTTGTTGGGGCGCGACTTGATATTGCCTAGGTGGGCCAAAAAACCTAATCTCCGCTGAACTCAGCGACTCGCTAGTAGCATTCTGTCGTTTTCGCCACCCAGTACAATCTAGCCAGGGTCTTTCTCGACCTGGAGGCTGGGTTGAAGCTGCTGGGATTGAATTCATGGTTTTCAAGAATGCCCCTAGGCCGCGCTTGCGGTCTTTGGCTGATGACTGCCCTTTTCGCAAGCATGGCGCAAGCGCAATGGAGTTCTTGGAATTATTCGACGAAAATCACTTTCAATACCACTTCCACCGGTGCCAATGTTTCCAGCAATCTCACCTCTTTCCCTTTATTGGTAAAACTCGATAGCACGAATTTTTATTTCAGCCAAGCCAAGGTGGACGGGGCGGACCTACGATTCGCGGATCCCGATGGCACGTCCCTGCCCTATGAAATAGATGGCTATAGCGTATCGGCCGGCAAAGCCGAAATTTGGGTGAAGGTGCCGCAAGTCGACGGCAATAGCAATCAAGATTACATCACCATGTACTGGGGCAATGCCAGTGCCTCGGCCATCACCAGCGGCTCCTCGGTATTCAGCAGTTATAAACTGGTTTATCACTTAGCCGAAAGCCCGGGTGGCTCGGCTCCGCAATTCACCGACGCTTCGGGCAATGCCAATAGCGGCACCGCGCAGGGAACCGCCACCGCCGCTGACAGCATTACCGCACAAGTCGGCAAAGGTTTCAAGCTCAATGGCAGTTCTAAGTTTGTCTCCTCCGCCACTTCCTTAGCCAATCCCTCCAGTGCGACCGCGAGCTGTTGGTTCAAAACCACCACGACTTCCGGAGGAAAAATTTTCGGGTTTGGCAACAGCGCAACGGGGGCAAGCGGCAATTACGATAGACATGTTTATATGAAGAATGACGGCACCTTGATTGCTGGCGTTTTTTACAGTAGTTCGCAAAACACCCTTTCCACAACCTCGGCCTACAATGACGGAAAATGGCATCACGTCGCTTTACGTTTCGGAGCGAGCGGGCTTTACTTGTATGTGGACGGGGCCGTAGTGAACAGCAATGCCAGTTACACCAATGCGGATTCATACGCTGGATATTGGCGCCTGGGCTATGACAACCTATTCACTTGGACCGGGGCACCTTCTAGCTATTATCTGAATGGATCCTTGGATGAGTTCAATGTTATTCATAGCGAATTATCCAGCGACTTCATCAAGCTATTGTATGAAACACAAAAAACCAATAGTTATGCCCTGACTTTCGAAAACACGAATCTTTCGGCCTGGACTTATTCCAGCAAGGTCTATATCAATACTTCGGCCACTGGCGCCAATACCACCAGTGACTTGACGAATTATCCCCTGCTCATTCGCTTGACCAATGCCAATTTCGACTTCGCGCAGGCCAAAAGCAATGGCGCCGATTTGCGCTTCACCGACAGCTCGGGATTCCTGTTGAATTATGAAATCGAACGCTTTGATGCGACGAATAAACTGGCTGAAATCTGGGTCATGGTGCCTACTGTCGAAGGCAATAACAATACGCAATACCTCAAGATGTATTGGGGTAAAGCGAGTGCGGCATCGCTTTCGAATGGATCAGGGACTTTTGCTTCTGTCAATGAATTCATCGGAGTTTGGCATTTGAGTGAAGAAACGGCAGGCACGGGTACAGCCGGACTTTATAAGGACGCCTCCTCCTTCGGCAATGACGGCACCGACATGATCGGCGCCACTTCACAGACAGGCATCATAGGTAAGGGACACGAATTTGACGGCACGGATGATCGCATCACCCTGACTGCAGGCACCAATTTCATTCCATCGGCATCGGCCCTGATCACCGTCAGCGCTTGGTTCAACGCTGACGCCTTTTCCGCCAGTTCCGGCGGAAATCGGATGATCTCCTTTCCCAAAACCGATTCGACCACGGCCTTCGCCTTCACCATGAGTGGGGCCAGCAGTTCGAACCGGCTTGAAATATTCACCAATGGCACGGTATACCGATCCAAAAATTCTCTAAGTACTTCGACATGGACACATGGTGCTCTTACCTTCGATGGCACGACGTTCAAGATGTATCTCAACGGCGTTTTGGACACATCCTTTGCTGCAACTCTGACGGCGGGCACGGCTGCCTTGGCAAGAATCGGCATACGCACAACCGACCAATATTTGCCATTCGATGGTTATGTCGACGAATTACGCTTCGCCCAAACCACCATGACCGATGATTGGATCAAACTGGACTACGAATCACAAAAGTCCGGATCCACCGTAGTTAGAGTCGGCTTTCGCAGCTTCAACTATTCAAAGTCGCTCAGACTTAATTTCAATACCACCTCTTCCGGGGCGAATGTCCCGAATAGTGTGACCCAAATTCCCATTTTAGTCCGCCTCACCAGCAGCAATTTCGACTTCGCCTCGGCCCGCAGCGACGGCACTGATCTGCTCTTCATCGATAAGGACGGCTCGCGCCTTTATCACCAAGCGGTCGACTTCGACCCCAAGAATCAAACCGCCAATGTATGGGTCAAGGTTCCGCAAGTCGATGGCAATAGCACCACCGACTACATAACCCTTTATTATGGCTGCCCTACCTGCCTATTCAATTCGCAGGCCCGCAGCGATTCGGTGTTTTCGGCCTATGCAGGCGCCTTTCACCTGAACGATCCCCGCGACAAAGCCTGGGACGCCACCGGCAATGCCTATCACGGAACCTTCAATCAAAGCCAGGCTTTCGGTGCCGGCCAGGTTTCCAGCCAAGCCGCCTCTTTCGACGGCAGCGGCGACTATGTACAGACCACCGTCCCCACGACAGCGGGTACACGCACCTTTTCCGCTTGGATATATCCTCGCACTTCGGACAATGTGGTCGAAATGGAAACGGTGATAGACGGTGATATCGCGGGGAGTTACGGCGCAGGTCTCGGTCTGGACAATGGCTATTTCAAGGTCCTTCTCGACAATGAATTTTGGACTTCGACTTATGCCGTGTCCCTCAATTCCTGGCAGCATGTGGTCTTGCGCTTCAATGCCACCAAGGCCGTTTTGTTCGTGAACGGTACCGCCAGGGATTCGCTCACCTATACCCAGGGAAGCATAACCAGCACTACTTTACGTATTGGACGAAGCTCAGCCAATGCCCTTTATTTCGACGGCCTTATCCAAGAAGTCGGCATCCAGGACGCCTATGCCTCGACTGATTTCATCAAGCTCGCCTACGAAAATCAAAAAACGAGCAGCACCCTTTTCTCGACCACAACCCTCAGCACTTCGTCCTTTCAGAGCAATAAAATCTTCAAATTCAATACCACGGCATCCGGGGCCAATGTTGCCGGGGACGTTCATAACTTTCCACTGCTTTTGCGAATTACGGATTCAGCCATAACGAACAATACGCAAAGTAGTGGTGCCGATATTCGCTTTCTTGATGCCGATGGCGCGACCTGGCTCGACTATCAAATCGAAAGGTGGAGCCAAAGTCTCGACTCGGCCGAAGTATGGGTCAGGGTGCCCAAGGTGGACGGCAATAGCAATGCCGATTATATCACCATGTACTATCGACAGGCCAGTGGAGTCACTGTGCCCGACGGCCAGTGCGCAACTTGCGTCTTCGACACGGCCAATGGCTATGCTGGCGTTTGGCATCTCGCTGAAGCAGGTAATGATAATGCCAGCAATTATATCGACGCTACCAGCAATGGCTATCACGGGACTGGCAATAGCATGGTCGCCGGCTCTCAAGTCGCAGCCGGTGTGGGCTATGGCCAGACCTTCGATGGCAGCGCCGATTATATCGGCTTAGGTACCACGGCGGGATCGACCAGGGCGCAAACCGTTTCTTTTTGGATGAAATCTTCGTCGCTGGCCTTTCAAAGCGTCGTCGATAAATTGCCAAACGATGCTTCCGGTGTGGGTTGGAATTTCAAGGCACGCACCAATGGCGATGTCTGGTATCGGCTGGGAAGCGAAACCGCTACAGCGGATCTAACTGCCTCATCGGCCTATTCCGTCGGGACTTGGGTTTATATCACCGGCACTTTCGACGGAGTGAATACGGCCAAGGTCTATGCCAATGCCACCTTGAAGGCAACTAGTACCAGCGTTACACGAACAACATTGAATACGACCACAACCTTGCGCCTTGGCATACCCTCCGCAGCGGTCACCACGGAAAAATTCGGCGGAGTTTTGGATGAATTGCAAATCTCGAGAGTTGTGCGCGATTCGAATTGGGTGAAACTCGCCTATCAGACGCAAAGAAGGGACGCGGCGCCGTTTTTCAATCCATCGCCCGCCGATTTCAACAGCTCCCTGAAATACACCTTCAATACCAGCAAGACAGGTGCCTATATAGCCGACTCGGTCACGAATTTTCCGCTTTTAATACGCGTCGCAGGGTCGGCCATCACCGACGCCGTGCAGGGCTCGGGCACCACGGCCCCCACTGACATTCGCATTCTAGACGGAGATGGCAAGACTTGGCTGAATTATCAAGTCGAACGCTGGGATCGATCGGCGAGTGTCGATTCGGCCGAGATCTGGGTGCTCGTTCCCCAAATCGACGCGAATTCGAACACGGATTTCATCACGCTTTATTACAACGACGTTTCCAATGGTTCCATGAGCGACGGGCAATGCGCCACTTGCGTTTTCAGTACGAACAATAGCTGGAAGGCCGCGTGGCATCTGAACAGTGGGGCAACCGACGCCACCGGAAGTTATAACGGCACTGAAAGCAACATTTCAGATGCGGGTGGCATTATCGCACGCGCCCGCAGCTTCAATG